>NZ_DGXL01000028.1:0-4631 GCF_002395615.1 Megasphaera sp. UBA4233
CGGGCCGTATGTCGATAAATACCTTAAAGGTGTATCGTCCGTATCGACGGAAAACCGCCTGAAAGTCCTGCGTCTCATCGAAAATCTCTGCCTGGGCACGGCCGCCGTCGGCTACCGGACAGAATCCATGCACGGTGCCGGCAGCCCGCAGGCACAGCGCATCATGATTTCCCGTCAGGGTAACCTGGAAATGAAGAAAGAACTGGCTAAGAAGATTGCCCATATTGAAGAATAGTACATGACGAATATGTAAGGGGAGAACTACATCATGGTAAAGGAAGTGTACTCCAATACAGGCGGCCAGTCGTCCAAATCGACGCCGACGGCAGTTATTGCCAAATTTGCCTCGGCCGGCAAGCGGGTCCGCAAAAAAGACCTGGGTCTCATGGCCATGTCCTACGGTTATGTATACGTCGCCCAGATCGCTATGGGTGCCGACAAGCAGCAGACACTGAAAGCTATCCGTGAAGCCGAAGCCTACCACGGCCCGAGCCTGATCATTGCCTATGCGCCGTGCTCCAACCATGGCATCAAAGCCGGCATGGCAAAGACCCAGCTGGAAGCCAGGAGAGCCGTCGAATCGGGGTACTGGTCGCTCTACCGGTACAACCCGGACCGCAAGGAACAGGGCGAAAATCCGTTCCACCTCGATTCGAAAGAACCGACAGAAAGCTTCCAGGATTTTATCAGAGGCGAAGTACGCTATGCTTCCCTGATCCAGAAATTCCCCGATGCGGCACCGCAGCTCCTGCAGCAGGCTGAAGATGATGCACGGGAACGGCGGGAAACGTACAAGAAATTAGCGGCCTTGTAAGAGCCATCCTCTTACTTCTCATACAATACAATCCTTCACTAAAAACGAAACGAACCTGGTCCTCCTGAGTGGGACCAGGTTCGTTTCGTTTTGTCTGCTGCCGTATACGATGCAGGCAGTCGTTATAGCAGGGACCGTACAGCTGTAAAATCGTCGGGACACTGCAGCGTCACGATGCCCTTTTTTGCTTCGAGTCCTTCCGTATTGGCGCAGATGCAGGGGCAGCCGCAGACGATAAGCCAGTAATCGGCCTGACGGGCGCCGTGGGCCGCATAGACCCAGGTATGGCCGGGGAAATCTCCCATGAGGCGCTGTACTTCCTGCGCCCGGTCGTACGTGCTGTTGCAGCCACCGCAGTACTTGATGCCGATAACCATAGCCGTCACCTTGTATGATGCTGGCTGAGAATGGCTTTTGCCTGGGCGATGAGGTCATCGCTCACGCTCGTGTCGAGGATGACGTCTTCGATTTCCGGGAACACCGCTTTCAGCCGTTCGGCAACGATTTCTTCCGTCGTAATCGTCGCCGACGGACAGCCGCTGCACATACCGGTCAGGCGGATATATACCTTGCCGTCAGTAAAATCCTGCAGTACTACATTGCCGTGGTGCGATGCCAGAATAGGGCGGATATCCCGTTCCAGTACCTGTTCTATATCCTGTGTCGTAATAGCCATACAAAAGGCCTCCATTTCCATGCATATAATAATGAATATATGTCTTATTGTATAATGCCAGGCAGAGAATGTCAAAATGAAAAGCTCCATGGATTCTATGAAAAATACGAATATACAAATCCATACGTAAATTCGTATAAAAATCTTCCTTTTCTTCCCATTCTATGGTAAAATCGTCTGTATGAGAAGGTATTATTTTTATGCAAAGGTATAGTATCAAGGAGGTTTACGTACAATGGCAGTAGTACTCAGAGACGTAGGACAGTATATTCAGGGCGCAGGTGAACTCGACAACTTGGGGAAATTCGTAAAAAAACTGGGCAATAAGTTCTTGCTCATCTGTTCCCCCAATAATAAACAGCGTATCGGCGACCGCATCGAAACGGCGCTGAAGAGCGTAGAAAAGGAAATGGTCTATTCCGAATTCCACAACCAGTGCACCATGGAAGCCATCGAAAAGGCCGTAGCCGACGGAACGGCTGCCGGCTGTGACATCATCATCGGTGCCGGCGGCGGCACGGCTATCGATACGGCCAAAGCCGTGGCAACCAAAATGGGCGGCATCCCCTGTGTCATCATCCCGACCATCGCATCCAATGATGCACCCTGTGCCGGCCTTTCCGTCGTCTACAATGAAGAAGGCGTCGTCGTCAAAGTCATCAATATGGTCCGCAACCCCGACGTCGTTCTCGTCGATACGGGCGTCATTGCCCAGGCACCGCGCAAATTCCTCGTATCCGGCATGGGCGATGCCCTGGCTACGTATTTTGAAGCCCGCGCCTGCTGGCGTACCGGTGCCCGCACCATGGCACGGGGCAACTGCTCCCACACGTCACTGGCTATGGCCAAGCTCTGCTATGACCTCCTCCTCGAACATTCCGCCAAGGCTCTGGAAGCGGTAGACCGCAACGAAGTGAACCAAGACCTGGAAAACGTCGTCGAAGCCTGCATTTACCTCAGCGGATTCGGCGCCATTTGCGGCGGTCTGGCTGCTGCCCATGCCATCAATGACGGCCTCGGTGCCGTACCGCAGATTCATGCCAACGGCACGTCCCACGGCGAAAAAGTCGCCTTTGGCCTCATCGCCCAGCTCATCCTCGAAAAAGCTCCGGAAGAAGAATGGAATACCGTCCTCGACTATATCCACGCCGTCGGCCTGCCGTCCACACTGGCTGATCTGGGCGTAACGGAATTTGTCGAAGCCGACATCCGCCGGGCTGCTAAAATCGCCGCATCGCCGAAAGAATTCACCAAAAACGTCCGCGCCGACATCACTGCCGATGAAGTCTATGAAGCCATCCTGGCTGCCGATAAAGCCGGCGCTGCCAAATAAATTCCTGCAGTAGCGAAACTGACAGGATAAGGAAAAGAACATTTCCTTCATGCATATAAATCATGAGGGAATGTTCTTTTTGTCTATACACGTAAGGGGAGTCTGTCTTATTGCAGCCAAATATGGTATAATACCTGTATATGTCTTTAGTACCACGTAATAGTACTAGATTTTATAGGATGAAACCAGATGGAGGATATAGAATGGCTCAAGTAAAAATTACAGAAACAGTGCTCCGCGACGGGCATCAGTCCATAGCGGCGACACGAATGCGCCTCAGGCAGATGCTGCCCGTGCTGGAAGCAATGGATGACATCGGCTATAATGCCCTGGAATGCTGGGGCGGCGCTACCTTTGATACGTGCATGCGCTTCCTCGATGAAGACCCGTGGGAACGGTTGCGGACCATCAAGAAATACGTCAAAAAGACGCCTCTGCAGATGCTGTTCCGGGGACAGAACATCCTGGGATACCGCCATTATGCCGATGATGTCGTATACGAATTCGTCAATCGTGCCGTTGATAACGGCATAGACATCATCCGCGTATTCGATGCCCTCAACGACCCGCGCAACATGGAAGCAGCCATCAAGGCGGCCAAAGACACGAAATCCGTCCATGTACAGGGAACATTGGTCTACACTATCAGTCCTATCCACACGCTGGAATCGTTTACCCGCGTAGCCGGCGAACTGGAAGACATGGGCGTCGATTCGGTCTGCATCAAGGATATGTCGGGCCTCCTGGCTCCGTATGACGCCTACAACCTGGTACGCATGCTGAAAAAGCACCTCCGCGTGCCCATCGAACTGCATACGCACTGCACCTGCGGCTTTGGAGAAATGACCTATCTCAAGGCCATCGAAGCCGGCGTCGATATCATCGATACGGCCCTGTCCCCCTTTGGGGAAATCACCAGCCAGCCGGCCACGGAAACAATGGTCATGGCCCTCCAGGGGAGCATCTACGATTCCGGTATCGATATCGAAAAATTATGGCCCCTGACGGAACACTTCAAACAAGTCCGCAAGGAACTGGCCGACGAATTCAAACTGACCATGCCGGCCCAGATTAATCCGGCTGTCCGCAAATACCAGATCCCCGGCGGCATGCTGACCAACCTGTACAACCAGCTCAAGAACCAGGGTGCGGAAGACCGCTTTGACGACGTACTGGCCGAAATGCCGAACGTCCGTCGCGATCTGGGCTATCCGCCACTGGTCACACCGACCAGCCAGATTACCGGCTCGGCGGCTGCACTGAACGTACTCTTCGGCCGCTATAAAATCATTACCAA
Source organism: Megasphaera sp. UBA4233 (assembly GCF_002395615.1). Classification (NCBI taxonomy): domain Bacteria; kingdom Bacillati; phylum Bacillota; class Negativicutes; order Veillonellales; family Veillonellaceae; genus Megasphaera; species Megasphaera sp. UBA4233. The sequence goes on from NZ_DGXL01000028.1 coordinate 4,121, forward strand.
CGAAGTCCGCGACATCGTCCGCGGCAAATACGGCCGTGTACCGGGTACCATCTCCGAAGAATTCCGCAAAATGTGCATCGGCGACGAACCCGTCATCGACCACCGTCCGGCCGACGACCTGGAACCGGAACTGGGCAAAGCCAAAGAAGAACTGGCTAAAGAAGGATTCCCCGATGCCAGCCCGGAAGACGTCCTGAGCTATACCCTCTTCCCGGAAGTAGCCCTGCCGTTCTTCAAGAGCCACAAAAAGAAACAGACCCAGGAAAAAGCCTGAGTGAGAACATAAAAACCAAAGCATCCATAAACCCAGCGGTTTATGGATGCTTTATTTTTATGTATAGAGTAGGTCATGTGTATTTTCTCCGTCTATGGGACGTATTATATAGATTTCATTAATCCTGTTTTTGCTACATCGTATAATGAAGTGAAATCATATGTTGGAATTCTATATGTATATAAAGTAAGCATATGAGATGGCAATACGCGGAGTGAACGTACCCCCGTCTATAGA
>NZ_DGXL01000038.1:0-4388 GCF_002395615.1 Megasphaera sp. UBA4233
TCAACACGACATCGTGGTACGATAGGGTACTTTAGATTTCCTTCAAAAAGGTACGCATTTTGTTCAACATGTCAGGTTGCCTTCCACGTCGTTCACATCCAGTTGGGCATAACAGCTTGCTTGCGTAGATGTGAACGGGTTGCCGCAAAATAGATGTTTCCTATGGATTTGATTTTTTGTCTTTATATGGAGCATCGGAAAAACCTAGTCTGCGTAGTTTTAGGACAAATGAATCAAGCCATTTACGCCCAATATTTGTGAACCATTTTTCTTTTCCAAACAGCTTTACAAGAATCGGACTAATACAATAGTAAATACGAACAAATAAACGACCAAACCTTGTTGATGAAAGGTTAATATCACGATATCTCCGAAGCACCCATACTTCAGGGCAATCATAAGATCCGTATACACATGTAGCAATATAACAACCGGATTGTGTACTTCGTCCTGAGCGATAAGATGAACTCCTTCCTCCACTGTAAGACCTAGATCTGCTTCTCGGATGATATGTCGGGTTTTTTCTTGTAATAAACTTCCCGCCATAAGAAGGGCTTTTTCTTCTATAACCACCTCTGCGAGCCAAATGAATCACCTCGAAATTAAGATTCAAATAAAGAATGCTTAGCCAAAGACTGAACCAATTATTGCTGCAACCATTGCATTTACTGTTTCTTTTACGAAATCGACAGTTAAAGGAATTCCTTTTTCTTTCATTGTTGTTTTTACTTTTCCCCATCGACTGATGTCTCGAACGGTTTCGAGATAATCAGCGTCTTCCCAGGTTAAACCACCAACGGCAATATCCTGAACTTCCTCATCCCCTGACAAATTATCATAACTATCTATGAATCCATGCTCGTATAGAGTCGGTTGACTTTTCCTCGACGGACCGTAGAGTTAAGAAAATCCTGATTGTCGTTGCTTCAGTAAATATAAAGTTGGGAGTGATAGCCTCCCCGGCCATCACCCGCCTATAATACCATATTCCCAAAAACAAAAAAAGCCCGCAGAGCCCAATTCATAAGCTCTGCGGGATACGTGCCTGCCATCAGGCACTTTCTTCTTTCTTCCTTCCAAGGAACTGCTCGGCGGTCGTGCGCCAGTGAATGGTAATATCGTAACCGTCGTTTTTCCGGATCTCGATCCGGTCAACCAGCCGGAGGAAAACATTGATTTCTTCGTTTTTTCCGCCCATAAAATGTATTCTCCCTATGAAGGAGGCGCAGTGATCGGCCTCGGGTCGGTGTTGAATGAGCATATCCATGGCTTCCGCCTGCGTAAATACAGGTTTGTTGGTATCCTTGTCATTGGTGCCCACATACAGCACATACTGAACGCCGTCATGGACGTCCACTTCCTCCTTTGCGGGTTCCTTCACTGCCTGGACGATCTCCGTCTTTTCCACGCCGTCGCCATAGATGGTCGCAAAATCGTCCCGCATGGAAATGACGCCGATGCCCATGCTTTCATAGCTGGCTTTCTTATCGGGGGCGCCGTCCGCGCTCCCGTACTCGCGCACCGCGTCGTCTGCTACCACCATATAGGCCGCGCTCCTGTAGGGGTTGTTGGAAATGGTGTAGATTTCCATAGCCAGATCCCCGGAGGAATTGCCGAACGCCAGCACCGGCTGCTGGCCGATTTCACGAACGATGGCGTCCACCTTGCAGGTTTTGGCGTTCTCGCCGGCGTAGCTGCCGTCGAATACGATCTGGTCGTCAGGCTGGAACGTATAATTCGGATCCGCCGTCTCACCCTGGCCGGTGGCGGTATAGCCATACTCCGTGCCGATCACATGGGAGGGCGGGATGTTCAGCGTGCCGCGGATCACTTCCCGCACGATATTCCGCTCGGTGGCTGTGACGACATAAACGGTGAAATCATTTTCCAGCAGCTTATCAAACAGCTCCAACATGGGCTTGTAATAGGCATCACCGCGCTTCAGGCCGGAAAAGCCCATGGCTTCGCTTTCTTTGAATGCGCGCACCATTTCCGCCAGTTCCTTCATGGTCATGCCCCGGTAGGCAATGGCGCCGGCGGCTGCTTGGCGGATGCTCGTATTGCTGGGCTTTTCGGCGCCCGCGACGTCCATGATTTCCTGGGCGACGGCTCTGACCGCATCGGTAATGGTATCGCTGCCGCTGTTCAGGGCATAATCCGCGAACACCATATATTCAAAGCAGAAGGGATAGGTTTCGCACATCAGCGTGCCATCCAGGTCAAATACGGCAATGCGATCCGGCACAGGGATATAATCGGGCGACGCTTCGTCCGTGACGGCCAGCAGATAAGCGTTCAGGCTTTCCGCTGCCGCCGAACCTTCCGTCCAGTATTCCGAAAGCAGGTCAGGCTGGCTTTCCGCAAGCACTGACACTGATGTCAGACAAAGCAGAAGCAGAACGAGCAGCATTGTCGAGATCTTTTTCATCAAATAACCCCCCTCTTAATTTTTTAATGGACAGCATTGATTCTTTATATCATGTTTCCTGTCCCATCAGCGTGATTTGGCAAAATCACGGATCCGCTGATATGATACGACCAAATTGCGCAGCAAAGACGGTATGCTTACTCTTCAGGCAGGAATATCGTCAGCATTTCATTCAGCTGCATAGCAGCGATTCTGGCATCAAATCTTTCAAGTTCCTTCGATGTCTGTGCTTCACAGCTGTAATTCCCGGCAACGGAGATGGAAAGGCCTTCCCTTTTCCGGAGAATTTCCGCCAGTGTTTCATACAGGATGTTCGCCCGCCGCTGATGATACGATGAAGTCACGATGGTCATCGTATCGATCCCCTGGTCTCTCAGGATCATAAACGTGTTTACGGTGTTATCGAGCGTCGTCATAGCGCTTTCATCAATATAGACTCTTTCTGGTGCAATTCCGCAGTTATGCACGAGATACTCCTTCATTAGGCCTGCTTCGGTATGACCTTCCGGATTGTTTTCGCCTGTCGCGCCGCCTGAGCATACCAGAATGGAACTGGGAAACGTTTCGGCTGCTGTGGCAGCGGCCTCACACCGCGCTTTCAGTTCGTCCCGCATCTCACCGTTTTCCAGTTCAAAGCCCAGAACCACAAAGGCATGCTTTCCGCTGATTGGCAGCGCTTGTGGATCATCTTTCCCGTCAATATACAGGCGGTAATCCGGGTTGAAATAGATCTCATTCCATTTTTCGAAGATAAAAACAGCCAATTCGTTATCTTCCAGCGCTTTCATGTCGGCTGTGACCAGATCCCTCGCTTCCTGTTCGGTGGCAAGATCTGTAAGAAGGGCGGTGATATCAACCATTCGTTCTTCCTCTTCGCTTTTTTGTTCCGGTACACTATGTGTTTCCACCCATAAATCCCATATGTTCTGTACGCCGTTTTTTCCGACATACACCAATGTATAATACGGCTCTGCACCCTCATAATCACTCGTGGCACGGCAGAGGATGCAGTAGACATCCTGCTGCTCTCCCAGGAGCGCGACAGGTTCATATACAGCATCTGTAAGTTCTGCCTTCGCGCTGTCAAAAGCAGCCCGTGCGTCTTCCGTAATCTCCGATGAGTCAGTGATTCTCCATCCCGGAATCTCTTCATTTTTATTTTCAGCCACAGCCGTCCCGAATAAGCAAAGCAACAGAATTGACACAGTCATCATCCTGAACAGACGCTTTATCATCATGCGAATACTTCCTTTTGTATAAATGCAGCATAAAAAACAGTAGCCAAGAAAAACAAAAGATATTTTGGCAAGCCCATACTGGCTACCGATCCCAATTTTAGCATATCCTCTGGATTTTTTGGCGGAAAATATTTCGCCGCCGGCATTCATCAACAGAAGAACGCCAGCGGCATTCCGTCATGAAAACATGACGTCCAGCCTGCTGTCATTAACCCAACCTTCGCCTTGGGCTTGAACGTCATACTATATGTTGCATAGCCATCATAATTTATATACACGGTGGCATGGCTTAGTCGGTAGGACATTCTGTATAAAAGATCCGACTATGAACAGTTCGGATGCTCCAAACTGTTCACACCCATTCTCTGGTGACTCTTCTGTCGATGAGCATTGACACAGAGCTTGATTACATGCTAGAACTCACTTGAGGTCGCAGCCGCTTGAGGTCGCAAATTGCGACCTCAAGAATCAAGTATAATGGGCGGAAATAGCAGATGAATGGTCCGAAAAACGTGCTACATATTGTCCATGAACTGAGCGTTCCTTATTTCCTTTGCTTCCCGCCAATTTACTTTATATTTGGGCATCTCTGGTCCTTCCGGAGATGCTTTCTCTTTGTCAAACTCGGGTTTTAGCATAATTCGGAGGAAATGTCACTGATTATGTCACTGATTATGTCACTGATTCAGCCTGTATAGATTAGGCCGCCTCATTCTCTGCAG
>NZ_DGXL01000021.1:0-96649 GCF_002395615.1 Megasphaera sp. UBA4233
CCCTTCTTGATGCCGTGGTTGATGCACGGTGCATAGGCGATGATCAGGCTCGGTCCTTTATAGGCTTCGGCTTCCTTGATGGCCTTGATGCACTGGTTCATGTCGGCACCGAGGGCTACCTGGGCAACGTAGACGTAGCCATAGGTCATGGCCATGCGGCCCAGATCCTTCTTCTTCGTCCGTTTGCCGCCAGCTGCGAATTTCGCAATGGCACTGGTCGGTGTCGCTTTCGACGACTGGCCGCCTGTATTGGAATAAACTTCCGTATCCATGACCAGGACATTGACGTCTTCATCCTGGGCCAGGACGTGATCCAGGCCGCCGTAGCCGATATCATAGGCCCAGCCGTCGCCGCCGAAGATCCACTGACTGCGTTTTACCAGATAGTCGCGGCGGTCATAAATCCGTCTGCATACCGGGCAGCTGTCCTTTACGCCTTCCAGTGCGGCTGTAACCTTGTCGGCCCGTTCCCGTGTGCCTTCTGTATCATCGCGGTGATCATACCAATCCTGCAGGACAGCTTTCACATCGGCCGGCGTCTGGTCATTAGCCAGTACTTCCGCTACGTCCATAGCTACCTTTTCCCGTACCTGGCGGACACCGAGGTACATACCCAGGCCGTATTCGGCATTATCTTCAAAGAGACTGTTGCCCCATGCCGGGCCGTGGCCGTCGGCATTGGTCGTGTACGGTGTAGACGGTACACTGTCTGCCCATACGCAGGAGCAGCCCGTCGCGTTGGCAATCATCATGCGGTCGCCGAAGAGCTGGGTGACCAGTTTGGCATAGGGTGTTTCCCCGCAGCCGGCACAGGCACCGGAGAATTCCAGCAGCGGCTGTTCGAACTGGCTGCCTTTGACGGTAAACTTGTTCATCGGGTTGGCTTTCCGGCTGACACTCATGGCATAATCCCACAGAGGAGCTTTCTGTTCCTGTGTGCTGAACGGTTTCATGACCAGGGCCTTTTCTTTTGCCGGGCATACCTGGGCACAGCTGCCACAGCCGAGGCAGTCCATGACGGATACCTGCATGGTAAAGTGCAGGCCCTGGGCGCCTGTTGCCGGACGGGAGACAAATCCTTCCGGTGCGGCTGCCACTTCTTCGTCCGTCGTCAGGACAGGACGGATAGCGGCATGAGGACATACCATAGCGCACTGGTTGCACTGCAGGCAGTTTTCTACCTGCCATTCCGGTACATTGATAGCTACGCCACGTTTTTCGTAGGCTGCCGTTCCCTGCGGGAAGGCGCCGTCTTCCAGACCGAGGAAGGCACTGACCGGCAGGCTGTCCCCTTCCTGGGCATTGATCGGCTTCTGCAGTTTCGTGATGAATTCCGGTACGTCTTTCTGCGCTTCCGGTGCATCGGTCGCATCGGCCCAGGCTGCAGGGATATCGATTTTCACGATCTGCGATACGCCCTGGTCGATAGCGGCGTTGTTCATATCGACGACTTTCTGGCCTTTCTTGCCATAGTTGGTGACGACAGCGTCTTTCAAATATTTCACGGCATCTTCAACGGGGATGATATCGGCCAGTTTGAAGAACGCCGACTGCATGATCATGTTGAACCGGCCGCCCAATCCGATGTCCTGGGCAATCTTGACAGCATTGATCGTGTAGAACTGGATATGTTTCTGTGCCAGGGTCCGTTTCATCGATGCCGGCAGGTTCTGTTCCAGTTCTTCTGCATCCCAGATGGTGTTCAGCAGGAACGTGCCACCGTCTTTGATACCGGCCAGTACGTCGTATTTGTGTACATACGTCTGCTGCGAGCACGATACGAAGTTGGCTTTATTGATCAGATAGGAAGACGTAATCGGTGTCTTGCCAAAGCGCAGGTGGGATACGGTGATACCGCCGGATTTCTTCGAGTCGTAGGCAAAATATGCCTGGGCATACATGTTGGTGTGATTGCCGATGATCTTGACAGCCGACTTGTTGGCGCCGACCGTACCATCACTGCCGAGGCCCCAGAACTTGCAGGCCGTCGTACCAGCCGGTGTCGTATCGATGTCCTTGGTGACCGGCAGGGACGTATTGGTCACGTCATCGGTAATGGCAACGGTGAAATGGTCTTTCGGCGTATCCTGTTTCAGGTTTTCGAAAACGCTGAGGATATGGGTCGGTGTCGTATCCTTGCCGCCGAGGCCGGCACGGCCGCCTACGATGAGCGGTGCGTTTTCTACGCCGCTGTAGGCCTGGGTAACATCGAGATAGAGCGGTTCTGCCAGGGAGCCCTGTTCCTTCGTGCGGTCCAGGACGGCGATCTTCCGAACCGTTTCCGGGATATATTTGAAGAAGTATTTGAGCGAGAACGGGCGATAGAGATGGACCGAAAGGAGACCCGTCTTTTCTCCGTGGGCGTTGAGGTAATCCACCGTTTCCTTCGTCGCATCGCACAGGGAGCCCATGGCGATGATCATGCGGTCGGCATCAGGCGCACCGTAGTAGGTGAAGGGGTGGTATTCCCGGCCAGTCAGTTCCGATACTTTTTCCATGTATTCTTCTACGATGTCCGGCAGGGCCTGGTAATAACGGTTCTGTACTTCCTGCTGCTGGAAGTAGATATCGCTGTTTTCCAGGGAGCCTTTCAGCGTCGGATGGTCCGGGGACGAGCCGCGGTCGCGGAATTTCTTCAGGGCATCCTGGTCTACGAGTTTTGCCAGGTCGTCGTAATCCCAGGCTTCGATCTTCTGGATTTCATGGGATGTACGGAAGCCGTCGAAGAAGTTGAGGAACGGCACGCTGCCTTTAAGAGCCGCCAGATGAGCAACAGCAGCCAGGTCCATGACTTCCTGTACACTGGCTTCGGCGAGCATGGCAAAGCCGGTCTGACGGCAGGCCATAACATCGCGCTGGTCACCGAAGATAGACATGGTATTGGTGGCCAGAGCGCGGGCTGCGACGTGGAAGACGCCTGGCAGGAGTTCACCGGCAATCTTGTACATATTCGGAATCATAAGCAGCAGTCCCTGGGAAGCCGTATAAGTCGTGGTCAGGGCACCGGACACGAGAGACCCGTGTACAGCACCGGCAGCGCCGCCTTCGGCCTGCATTTCCTGGATTTTAACAACCTGGCCGAACATGTTCTTGACGCCCTGGGTTGCCCATTCATCCATTTTTTCTGCCATAGTCGAGCTCGGCGTAATCGGATAAATGGCTGCTACATCGGTAAATACATAGGACACATAGGCGGCAGCCGTGTTGCCGTCCATGGTCATCATTTTCATTGCCATTGGAAACTCCTCCTAAAACGTAACTAAATGTTAAGGCGTAAATATAATGTTTCGTTATTCATAAGAGAGCTAAAAAGAGACTGCAGCAACATAATTCTATATGTATTTTGCTGCAGCCTCCCTTAGCGTTATGCAATTAATCAGAGTGGGATTCTGTCTGCATTACCAATATTATTTAATCAGATCGAGAGCCTGTTTGAGATCAGCGATGATATCATCAGCATCTTCCAGACCTACGGAGAGACGTACCAGACCTTCGCTGATGCCGGCAGCTTTCAGTTCTTCCGGTGTATATGTGGAGTGTGTCATGGAAGCAGCATGTTCGATCAATGTTTCAGCATCGCCGAGAGATACAGCCAGGCTGCACAGTTTGACGTTGTTCATGACGATAGCGCCTTCTTCTCTGCCACCTTTGAGTTCGAAGGAAATCATGCCGCCGGGCAGACGCATCTGTTTTTTAGCCAGTTCATACTGCGGGAAGCTCTTCAGGCCAGGATAGTTGACTTTTGCAACGGCCGGATGGCTTTCGAGGAATTCAGCAACCTTCATGGCGTTAGCCGAATGTTTTTCCATACGCAGAGCCAGTGTCTTCATGCCGCGGGCGATGAGGAATGCATCAAACGGGCTGAGTACGGAACCAGTCATATCTTTGATACCGAAGAGACGTACGTTGTTGATGTATTCCTGAGAACCAACTACGAAGCCGGCAATAACGTCGCCATGGCCGTTCAGATATTTAGTAGCGGAATGAACAACTACGTCAGCGCCGAGGGATAACGGTTTCTGGATGTACGGCGAGCAGAAGGTGTTATCAACTACGACGGTGATATCGCCCATTTCATGAGCCATCTTGCTGATGCCTTCGATATCGGAAATCTTCAGTGTCGGGTTAGCCGGTGTTTCGAGGTAAATAACACGGGTATTCGGTTTGATAGCTTTTTTAACAGCGTCCATATCGGTGATATCGACGAAGGATACTTCTACACCATAGCGGGTCATGCCGTGGTTCAGGAGAGCGAATGTGCAGCCATAGAGCGTATCGCTGGCTACTACATGATCACCTGCATGGAGCAGTGTCCAGAGAGCGGAAGAAATAGCGCCCATACCAGAAGCTGCAGAGCAGCAGGCTTCGCCGCCTTCGAGCATGGCAACTTTTTCTTCAACCTGCGTATCGGAAGGATTGCCAAGACGGGAATAAATGTAGCCCGGTTCTTTTAAAGCAAAGCGATTACCGCCCTGTTCAGCCGAATCAAATACGAATGTGGAAGACTGATAAATCGGGTTGGTCAGTGCACCGAATTCATTTTTCATAGCACCTGCGTGAATAGCCTGTGTAGCAAAACCCATTTTCTTCAACATTTCTTTTTCCATTACAATTTCCTCCTTAAATTATATAGAATGATAATATATAACACTATTCAAAAGCTATGCAGCTTTTAATAAACAAAGTATGTTTTCTTGTTTTTATTTCGTTTCCTCTTGACAATGTAAGTGTAACATAATGCTCATCCTTTGTATAATACGTATCAATCGTGCTATTGCATAGTTTAAAACTATATAAATCCAAGACAAAAAACTGCACTCTCTCATGGCAGAGTGCAGTTAATAGTTGTTTATTACATTATACGGTATAATACCGGTACGTACCATCAATTTCCCGACGAATCAGTTGCCCGTGGTGGAGCAGGTATTCAATATGAGCCAGCGTTTCTCCCATGGCAAACCACTTCTGGGTCGGTGGGAATTCGGCCCACGACCTGCCCCGCATAGACCAGGAAAGGCAGGGGGCTAGTTCAAAGGCCGTCGCTCCTGGATGCGCGGCGGCCGCCTGCAGCACTTCATCGAGACGGCTGGCATGATGCCTCCTTAGCGCATCGATACGGCTGGCAATAGACGTATCTCCTTTGCGATGTCCCGGCAAGGCCAGCCGTACAGGCAGATCATATACCTTATCCAGGCTCTGCAGATACCGTTCCAGCGCATCAGGCATATGATACCAGTATTGAATATTCGGCGTAATATCAAAGAGAATATGGTCACTGGTAAATATAATTTCTTTGTCCGGTATATACAGGCAGCACAGGCCTTTTGTGTGGCCCGGCGTATGAATGACCTGAAACTCCGTACCAGCCAGCAGTATCCGTTCCCCATCGTGCACAGTCTGTACTGTAAAAGACGGGTCCGGCGAATATTTCCGTGCCTGATTGGAAAATTGATTCTTTATATCTTGCGGCGGCATTCCTTCGACCATAAATTTTTCCTCCGCATATCGCCAGGTGCTGCCATCAGTCGAATCGACGAGATACTGATAGTCATCATGATGCATGAAAATCCGGCTTCCCGCCCGGGCAAAATCTCCCACAAGCCCCGTATGATCGGCATGGAGATGCGTCAAAAATAAATCGGTCCGCGCCAGGTCAACACGGAGGCTGTCCAATCCAGTAAACAGCGCTTCCCGGCATTCCGGCCGGTTAAATCCCGTGTCAATGACTAAAAACCGGTCTCTGCCACGTACGACATAGGAATTCAGATATCGCAGCGGATTGTTTGGCAGTGGTACTTCAATGCGGTATATATCCGGTTCCGCACATATATGTTCAATCATCATATAAAGCTCCTTATCTCTGAAATATTATTTAATTATAACACAAAACACCAGAAACACGGATAACCTGCAGCTATCCGCATTTCTGGTGTTTTGTCCTGCATAAAAGAGCGTCAACAACTTTACCGTCAGGAATACAAAAAAATAATAACACGATGCAAAATACACAACTAATATAAAAATATAAAAAACTAAAACCTTACCAATCCCCCTACAAAAATACTCCCCCATGCCGCTGTGCGGCACTTATCACGAACCGATGTAAATCTACGCATTGTTTCTTTTTCAGGAAGCTTTTGCATACCCCCATATGCCACCATTCTCACTGCCCCCACAGTTTGTCCGGCCGGCTCCCTGTGCCATTTGATCTCCCCAGATGCAATGGCATCTCTTTCCCTGTCTGCAATAAAAAAGGCCCCTGCTGCATGTCCTATGCAACAGGGGCGAAGTATCGCGGTACCACCCTGATATTATACTCAGTGTCTTACCAGACATTCCCTAACGCGGAATCACGTCTATGCCTCCTGTTTCTCTAGAAAAAAATTCGACATAGCTGCTCCCGGGCGAAGTCGGATATACGGATCATCTCCCGGCTCTCAGCAACCGCCGGTTCTCTGTCAGAAAATACCAATCATACCCTTTACCCAATCATAGCATTTTGTGGCATCTATTCTTTAAAATATATGCCTATAGGAAAGATTGAATACATTATCTATGAAAAATCATTCCCTGTCAAGGCTTTTATTTCAGTTTTTCGCCACATTTCTTAAATTAAACGTTTAATCAGTGTGCTTTTTCTTATTCTTTTTTCTTCCGGGGATTAAAACGGTTCATTCCCTTATCCACGCCCAATTTCAGGCAGCCCAGAATGGCGTCTGCGGCTTTTTTGAGCCCTTCTTCATATTCTGGTATCAATTCGTCTGGAAAAGGCGTCAGAACGTGATCTACGACATCATGATGGGGCAATGGACGGCCTATGCCTACACGGAACCGGATAAAACGTTCACAGCCATGAGCCAGAAGACTCTTGATTCCATTGTGTCCCCCGGCACTGCCACTGGTCCGGATACGCAGCCGGCCTACGGGCAGATCCATATCGTCATATATGACATATACATCGGTTTCATCCAGTTTATACCAACGCATGAGCGGGCCTACAGCAGCCCCGCTGTTATTCATATACGTCTGCGGTTTGACCAGCAATATCTTTTCACCGTCATCCATCGCCTGGGCTACCAGGGCATCCATCTGACTCCGCCAGACCGTAACGCCAAGGCGTGATGCCAGTTCGTCAATGACGCGGAACCCCGTATTATGCTTCGATTTTTCATATTCCCGGCCCGGATTGCCCAGGCCCACTATCATGTGCACCTTCGTACCTGCCTCTTATTTGTCAAACAGACGGCTGACCGATACATCGTGGAAAATACGCATGATTGCTTCGCCGAGAAGCGGTGCCACAGAGAGAACTTTGATTTTATCAATCTGTTTTTCTTCCGGAAGAGGAATCGTATTCGTAATAATCAGTTCCGTAATAACCGAATTCTTAATGCGGTCCACCGCCGGATCTGTAAGGACGGCATGGGCACAGGCTGCATACACACGGGCAGCACCCATTTCTTTCAGTGCCTTGGCACCACCGCACAAGGAACCTGCCGTATCGACGATATCATCGACGAGAATACAAGTCTTGCCTTTGATGTCACCGATGACATTCATGACTTCGGCAACACCCGGACGGGGGCGGCGTTTTTCAATGATTGCAATAGGCGCATTGACGCGGTCAGCCAGGTCACGGGCACGGGTTACCCCGCCAAGGTCCGGAGAAACGACGACGATATCGCCCATATCACATTCTGCTTTCTTTTGATTGATATATTTAGCAATGATAGAAGCAGAGCCGAGATGATCGACAGGAATATCGAAGAATCCCTGAATCTGTCCGGCATGAAGATCCATCGTAACCACCCGGGTAATGCCGGCAGTCGTCATCAGGTCAGCAACCAGTTTGGACGTAATCGGTTCGCGGCCACGGGTCTTGCGGTCCTGACGGGCATATCCATAATACGGCACAACTGCCGTAATGTGACGGGCCGAAGCACGTTTCAGCGCATCTGCCATAATCAGCAATTCCATCAGCGTATCATTGGCAGGCTGACATGTCGGCTGAATGACGAAAACATCCTTGCCGCGGACACTTTCATCAATCATAACCTGAATTTCACCGTTGTTGAATTTGCCGACAAAAGCCTTGCCCAATTCCAGGCCAAGGTAGTCTGCAATTTCTTTTGCCAGTTTCGGATTGGCATTACCTGTAAAAATTTTCAGCTTTTTCCCGTCTTCGTAACTCATGGTGAGCCTCCTAATTAAGTAGTGAAATATAATAACAGCAGTACCGATGGAACTTACTGATTATTTCTTATATGTATCGTCTTTTACCCAGCCTTCGATATTACGCTGTCTGGCCCGGCCCACAGAAAGAGCTTTGGCCGGAACATCTTTGGTAATCGTCGAACCAGCGCCGACATAAGCATAAGCACCAATCGAAACAGGCGCTACGAGATTGCTGTTGCATCCCACAAAGGCGTGATCGGCAATCGTCGTGCGATGTTTGATTTTGCCATCATAATTGACTGTAATCGTTCCGCAGCCGATATTGACGCCACTACCGACATCACTGTCGCCAATATAGCTCAGGTGCGGCAGTTTGGTACCATCGCCGACGTTTGAATTCTTTACTTCCATATAGTTGCCAACCTTGACATGATTGCCGATCACCGTATTGGGACGGAAATGGACAAAGGGCCCGATTTCACATCCATCCTTGATCTGACAATCATGGGCATAGGTAAACTGTAAATGATCGTGGGACCCCATTTGTACGTTCGTCATGCGGACGTACGGCCCGATCTGGCAATCTTCACCGATAACGGTATTTCCTTCCAGAATTGTTCCCGGATACAAGACCGTATCCCGGCCCACTACTACCGTCGTATCTACATAGGTATTGGCCGGGTCGATAATAGAAACGCCTTCAGTCATCAGCTCATCAATTTTACGGCTGCGCAGGACCTGTTCGGCCGCTGCCAGCTGTTGACGGGAATTGACACCCAGCGTTTCCCGATAATCGGGAGCAGCAAATGCGCTGACTACCCTTCCTGCACTGACCAGCATGCCAATAATATCTGTCAGATAATATTCGCCCTGGGCGTTGTTATTATTCACGTTGTGCAGCATCTGCCAGAGTAAAGACAAATCAAAGCAGTATATACCGGCATTGACTTCATCGACGGCCAGTTCTTCCGGAGTTCCATCTTTCTGTTCGACAATTTTCACTACCTGGCCGGCTTCATCGCGGATTATCCGCCCATAACCAGTAGGGTCCGGCATATGAGCTGTGAGGATCGTAGCCGCAGCCCCGCTCTTTTCATGCCAGTCCAGAAGGGATGTAAACGTATCTTTCGTAACCAGCGGCGTATCACCACAAGTAACCAGCAGCGTTCCCTGTGCATCTTTCAGCAGGGCTTCCGCCTGCAGGACAGCATGCCCGGTTCCGAGTTGTTCTTTCTGCATCACTGTTTCTGCTTCATTGCCCAGATATTCCTGTACCATTTCGCCACCGAAACCAACTACGACAATCTGCCGCAGTGTGCCCGCCGCTTTTACGGTTCGCAGGACTTGTTCTACCATCGGCACTCCACCGACTTTATGCAGAACTTTGGGAAGACGGGATTTCATTCTCGTTCCCTTGCCTGCTGCCAAGATAAGTGCAATCGTGTCTTTCATTCAGCCTTAGCCTCCCTGGTGTCAAATAACTTTACCATGTCTTTTTAGAATAACACAAACACTGCCTAAAATACATAGTAAATTTACAAAAAATTGCCACAAATTGGTAAATTCTCTTATGCTTCTTTGACATGCAAAAAGGAGAGGGGGCTCCTCTCCTTTTCTGACTCTTGCTATTTTATAAAACATGGACAACGACATTCTGTCTGCCAAAATTCAAAGCTTCATCGCGGTCGTCCATTCCCAGATCGATGCGGTTGCCAACAATGGCTCCGCCCGTATCATCGGCAATAGCGTCCCCGTATCCTTCAATATACAGCCGCGTTCCCAACGGAATAACATCGGGATCGACAGAAACGAGGCCATGCGTCAGCCGGTGACCACCTGCGGTGATACCGCTGTTTCCCGGATCATCTGCCGTATAGGCCGTAGCATCCATCACCATACTGTACTGGTAAGAACCACTTTCTTCAGGCACTTCACGCCCGCTGGCATCAGCCAGAGCCTGCATTGTCTGTGTTCCGACAACTCCGTCGGCGTCTAATCCATGATCTGCTTGAAAGCGACGCACAGCACTTTGTGTACCACTGCCAAACACACCATCTGCTCCATCAGATAAATATCCAGTATCAATGAGCATATATTGCACACTCTGTACAACAGAGCCGGTCATCCCCATTTCTACGTTCGCAGACGCAAGCGAAGAAAATGCAAAAACAAATAAAGCTGTGAGTAAGAAGACTATTCGTTTCTTCAAAAAACCACCTCTTTGCTAACATCAAAAAATCACATCGACAAAATTATAGCAAAAATGACACCATAAGTCAAAAAAATACGTATTTATGCATCGATTTTCGTCTATTTATACTCTATTCTCTTTGTGCTCGTTCTTTATTATCCTCTATTTATCACACTTTAATCATAAATTTTTATTACCAGGTACTAATTTTAATAATTATTATGCATTTTCGTGTTCTACCAAGTTCCTGACTTTTTCTGCTGCTTCGACGGAATCTGTCAGGACATACAGGTAATCTCCGGCACATAAACGGGTATGATAATCGGGAATAATTTCTTCTGTTCCCCGTTTGATATCGACTAAGGCAACATGATCCGGCCAGTCAATCCGCCCAATATATTTTCCATCAACGACGCTGCCGCTGCTGATAGTCAGCTCCAGAATATTACGTCGTTCTTCTGCAGGAAGCACTTTTTGTCTCGTCGCAAGAGACCGTTTAAGCAGTGTATCATAAATAGGCTGCCCTCCCAGAAGCTGTGCCGTCGCCAAAGCAATCATAGACGCCGTGCAAAGTACAAGCAGATGTTCATATGACGCCGTCATTTCCATGATCAGAATCGTACCCGTAACGGGAGAATGAACAGACGCTGCAAAAAACGCCGCCATGGAAATGACAATGATATTCGTCAGGTAATACGAGGAAATCACTCCCATTTGTACGAGAAGAATACCTATGCTGCCACCGCATAATGCTCCCAGTACCAGCATGGGAAGAAAAAATCCGCCCGGCGTGCCACATCCATAGCTGATCAGTGTAAACACGAATTTACCACAAAGCAGTGTCAGAAACAGAGTCAGCGACAACGGCAGTTGATACAGGCTGTTGATGAGGTCATTGCCCCCACCGAGAACCTGAGGAAATCCATATCCCAATATACCCGCCGTTACCAGGGCGAAGGCAATGCGCATATAATCATTGCGGAATACAGGCAATGCGTAGAATCGACCAATATTGAGAAGCCCTTTATTAAAAATAATTCCCGCTACACCAATAATGATTCCCAATACAACAGCCAGCCACATGTAACGTAACGGAAACGGTGGCAGCATGCCAAAATGAAAAATCGGGTCCCGGCCAAATACTACGCGGCTGACCATGGTTGCAACCAGAGCTGCTGCCATAGCCGGAGCCAGCACGACACTGGAAAAATTGCGATGAAGTTCTTCCAGAGCAAAAATCGCCCCTGCCAGCGGTGCATTGAATGCGGCCGCCAGACCGGCGCTGGCTCCCGCCGTGATTAAGTAGCGCTCTTCCATCCTCGTCCGCCCCAGTGCGCGGCTCATCCCCTGTGCGGTTACCGCACCAAGCTGAATAGACGGCCCTTCTCGTCCCAGGGACAGGCCCAGCCCAATCCCCAGGATACCGCCAGCCAGCTTGACCCAGAGGACACGCAGCCATCGCAAACGCACGACGCCGAGAATGATTCCTTTTACTTGCGGAATGCCACTGCCGGATGCTTCCGGTTCATGCTGTTTCAGCCGGTACAGTACATAAGATGCTAACAGTAAAAACACAAACCATAATATATTTTCCATCCATCCCGCCTGCATGAGCAGGCTATATATCTGTTCGCGCAACCGGGTACCCGCTTCGAGACACCAACGGAAAAAGCTTATGACAATACCGCTCAAGAGGCCCACCCACGCGCCTTCTGCAAACAAGCGCAGGCGGAAGCGGGGCCAGTGGTTTAAATTCCGTATAACCGGAATAATATCTATTTTACTTTGCATGATGCCAACCTCCCTATATATGGTCAGTATATCATATTTTTTATATTTTGATTATTTTATGACGTTTCTCATGATATAATAAACGGCATAGAGTACATCATCGTATAAAAAACGCAATATATTATAGTATATATAATATAAGAAACAATTGAATTAAACGATGGATAAACATAACATTTTTTATGGCAAGGAGGCCTATACAGTGCATACGTACCAGCCCGATTTTGATATTGAATCTGCTGTTTTACATGAATTACCTTATATGATCCACATGCGTGAACAGTTCCACGCCCACCCGGAATTGAGCGGCCGGGAACACGAAACTAGTCAGACAGTCCTTCACGAACTCCAGAAAGCAGGCATAGAAGATGCCCGCATCATCGCTGATACGGGAGTCACCGGTCTCATCCGGGGGGCACTGCCCGGCCCGGTCTTACTGCTCCGCGCCGACATAGATGCACTGCCCCTGACAGAGCAATATAGTTGTTCCTATACCTCCCAGACGCCCGGTGTCATGCATGCCTGCGGCCACGACGGACATACGGCCAATCTTCTCGGCGTCGCCCGCATCCTCCAGGCTCACCGGAACTGCCTGCGTGGCACAATCCGCCTCGCCTTCCAGCCTGCGGAAGAAGGAGACGGCGGCGCTGCCCGCATGATAGAAGCAGGGATATTACATAATCCTCATGTCGATTACGCTCTGGGACTGCATGTCGCCGGCGGACTTCCTCAGGGATACATCGGTCTTCGCCATGGAGAATGTTCTGCTTCTTGTGACGATTTCACCATCACAATCCATGGAAAAGGCGGACACGGATCGCGGCCATCGGATTGCATCAGCCCCATTCAGATGGGCGTATCCATTATCTCCCAGATTCAGGACTATGTATACCATAAACGGGCCGATGGCGACGGCGTCGTCCTCACCTTTGGCCAGTTCCAGTCCGGCCATAATCCCAACGTCATTCCCGATACAGCAGAACTCAAGGGAACGCTGCGCACATATAATGAAAAAAAACGTCAGGATATACTGGAAACATTGCAGCATATCCTGACCGCTTCGGAAACCATTTATGGTGGTACCTGCCAGCTTCATGTCGTTCCCTTCTCCCCAGTATGCATAAACGATGATGCCGTCACATCCCGCGTCGAATCCATCCTGCGCCACCACATGGCTGACCGCATCCAGTTGATTACCATGGAACGCGGCTCCGGTTCTGAAGATTTTGCCTACTTTAGTGCCGCTGTTCCTTCCTGTTTTTATTACACAGGCATCTATGACAAAGAACCTGTATTCGGCCACAACCCGGATTTTCACTGGGACAGCCATGCATTACAGTACATGGCAGAAAGTATGCTAACCCTTGTGTATTACTTCGCCGGCTGATTCTTCCTGACCGGCAAAAGATTGCAGACACGGCCGCAATACTGATAAAATATGTGCTGCTGTCTGCGTCGGATGCAGATGCGTGACCAGATAATACACACGATCTGGCGGCGGGTTAGTCAGTTTCTGTATAACATACTGTCCCGTCGCCGCTAATTGCCGGGCCATGGAAATCTGCATAACAGACCACTGTCCCGGCTTATTCAGCATCAGAGGAACCAGGCTTGCATTATCCAGGCTGACATAACTGTTATTGACCGATGCCCACCATTGATCATGCCACGCCTGGAACCCAATGCCACTGTAATTATAAATTTCCATTTCCTGTGGCAGATCCCGGGGACTGCAGACAGGTCCGGAAATCTCGGTCCCGATTGGTCGGACTACGACCATGGGCTCACTGAACCATTTTTCTACTAGCGTATTCTGATATTCTCTGGCAATGAGAGAAAATCCCAAATCTGCCTGATGGCGTTCAACCAAATCATAAATCAATCCCGAATGAGAGGTCATCACCTGCAGATGTGTCGCCGGCGCATGTCCGTGCAGATAGTCCACTATCGTTGGGATTACCTGGATATTCAGGCTGCTCAGAGAGGCAATCGTAAAAGACGACTGCCAGCGCCCCCTTCCCAGATGACAGGCATCCTTCCACAGAGACAGCATTTCATTGGCGATAGGGAGAAAATTCTCGCCTGCCAGTGTCAGGCGGAGAGATTTCATGCCCTGCCCCCGCTCTATCAAAATGACCTGCAATGCGGTCTCCAGATCTTTTATCCGTTTACTCACCGTCGATTGAGACAAATGGAGATTTCGTGCTGTCTGAGAAAAGCTGAGTGTCTGGGATAAATCAACAAAAATCTGTAAATCTTCATTCGTATACATCCTTTTCCCTCTCTTCGTTTCATATTCCATAAATCAATATTATCAGTACATATCAGACTCTGTTTCTATACCTATTCCAAATCGCGATACATTCATTTGATATTTACTATTTTACAAAATCAATAAAGTTTCGTATAGTAGAAAATCATATGGTTCCAAATATTTTTACCCGAAGTGAGGTCCTACCATGGTTTTCCTTTACATTCTTGAACATACGATGCTGCCCCTGTTTACACTGGTACTTATCGGTTACCTTGTAGACAGAAAATTTCACATTGCTGTCAAGTCATTGTCTAAATTGCTCTTTTTCCTCATCATTCCCAGCTTTATTTTCACTAACATTTATAAAACAAATTTTCCCAGCAACAGTATAAATATCCTGCTCTGTGTGTTTGTCCTGCTCTTCATCTCTTTTGTTATTGCCAATATTATCAGCCGGTGGAAGCATTATGACGCCGGAATGACTGAATCATGCCGCAATGCGCTGATGTTCAATAATACTGGCAACCTTGGCGTCGCATTAATTATCCTGGTCTTTTCTCATGAACCATTTATTGTAAATGGCCAGACACCGTATCTGGATGAAGCGATGGTCGTCTGGATTATAATTTATGTAGTTCAGAGTGTCGGCCTCAATACGCTGGGACTCTATCAGGCCGGACGTGGGAGACTTACTGCACGGGACACACTGAAAATAATGTTCCAAATGCCAATTATTTATTTGTTTGCAGCAGCGGTCCTGACCCGGTATCTCGGCTTACATGCAGAAAACTTTTATTTCTGGCCTATTATGGAAATGTCAAGTCAAGCCATCACACCAGTCGCTATGTTTACCATTGGCGTGCAGCTTTCACAAACGAAAATCGAGTGGCTGAATCCCGATGTCTGGATAATCAGCATCTTAAAATTCTTCATAATGCCCGTCATCGGCCTGGCTATCATTTTTACCGCCAATGTTTTCATGCCTGGCACTTTTACAGCGGTCGGGGCCATCGTCTTCCTCATCTATTGTGCCATTCCAACTGCCGTCAACACGGCTATGTTTGCCATGGAATTTGATAATAATCCCAATTATGCCACCCAGGTCGTCATGAATACGACGGCACTCAGTGCCATTTCACTGACATTAGTCATATTCGTCGGCCACCTTATATTTGTGTAATTTTCTATAATATTATACCTTTTATAAAATCAGAGATGCCAGATAATACATACCCTCGTATGCATTATCTGGCATCTCTTTATTCGTTATTGATAATCATTTCTTTTAAACATATGTTGTAAATGTAACAGAAATCCTGTTATAATCATGATATAGTAATCATAGAAAAAAACAAATGACCGATATACAAGAAAGGAGACATCCATCATGAAGGCTCTCGTACTCTACTCATCCCAAACTGGCAGAACGAAAAAATTTGCCGAAGCAATCCGTTCCGTACTCCCCGAAAACACGGATTTCCTGCCCATGGAACAAGCCCCGGAACACTTTGACGACTACGACATCGTCTTTGCCGGCATCTGGTTTTTAGATTACAAATTGGATAGCGTATCCCGGTCCGTATTACAGCGGCTGAATGCAAAAAAAGTAGCTATTTTTGCGACTATGCACCGCGACTTATATTCCGATGAAATCTCAAAAAACCTGCGCCAGGCCGTCGATCTGCTACCGCCCCATGTGTGGGTTGCCGGTACGCACGTCAGCTACGTAAACGAATCCATCGCCAGAACGCCCCTGGGCAAGCAGGAATCGCTCCGTCTGGATACACTCCAGGACTTTGCAGCCAACACCTATGAACGGGTTCTGACAGCAGCATAGCAGGATAGTACGATAAAAAACCGGAACAGAATGAGAAGAAAATTTCTCACCTCTGTTCCGGCTTTTTCATTGCTTACTTTATTTTCTCATATCTTTTTCAAAGACATACTCTGTCTGATTTTCCATGTGAAACCGATGAAGCATATCGATAAATTCCATTTCTTTCCGCCTGATATAATGAATAATCCTCCATTTAAACAGCGTGATTTCACGGCGCTTCATTTTTTCCATCTGCGTATCGGTAATCATATACATATCCCGCGAAGGAGTCTGCACAGCCAGTCCGGAGATATAGCAGTCTTCCCGTTTACGGAGTTCCAGGCATATGCTATAAGGAGCAAAGAACCACGTCGTATCATCGAGCAAATCAACCGCTATCTTAGCCGTATCTACAGAAAACTTCGGCATGATGTAAGATGGAAAATACAAACTATGCCAATGGACATAATCTGCCCCCCAGTTGATATATATCTGCTTCCTGCCATCCAGATCAGACGGCATCAGGACAGTTTTATTATGTATTTTATGCCGGCTTACTACCATCAGGGTTTCGGAATGAATCTTCCGGACCCTGATATGGGGCACCCGTTGTTCCCGCAGAGGAAATCCAATATCCAGTACATGGAGCCGTACCTGTTCATATATTTCATTTGAATGAAGAGTCCGGATATGCAGCCGCCAGTCCAGGGGATCTGTCTTCAACTGATTGTAAAATGCGCTGAATAAATAATTATTGACACTATTGACCGTTCCTATCGTCAATTCCAACGTTTGAGGGCGATGCTGAAAATTTTCCAGATCCTGATCCAGTCTCAGCCAGTTCTGGGCCAGTGGCAGAAACCTCGTTCCCGCTGCCGTAAGATGGGTATGCTTGGCTCCTTTATTACGAATAATCAATTCTTCCCCTACATGTTCCTCCAGTTTTTTCAAGCGATGGCTGACGGCAGCCTGGGATATGTACAAAACCTGTGCAGTTTTACTAATATTTTGCACATTTGCCAGCGTTACGAAAGTCTCTAATAAATCTTTTTCCATATCATTATCCCCATTTTATATTTCGATTATGCATTCAGATAATTATTCACTATATAAATAATTATCTGAATTATTATTTGTTTTTATTTTAATTCTTCCTGTATTAAGATGTCAATGTAAGATACGTATCTGATAAATGCAATAGTAGTATACTTTAGGAGGATATTAAAATGGAGATTATGGACTGCACGCTTCGTGATGGAGCTAATGTCGTGGGTGCTGGTTTTTCTACTGATTTAACAAAACTTATGATTGAAGGACTGCTTGACAGTCATATAACGGTGATTGAAATGGGACATTGCACAGGCCTTGGCAGTATGCAGCATGGAGGCAAACACTCTCCCGTGACTGACGATGAATATTTAGACGCCATCCAACCTTACGTCAAAAGAGGTCATATCGGCATGTTCCAGTCCGCAAAAAATGCCGATGAAGAACTTATCTTCAAAGCTGCCCATAAAGGGCTGAGCTTCCTGCGTGTCGGTGCCAATGCAGGAGATGGCAAAACGGCTGTAAATGCCGTTAAAATAGTCCGCAGAGCCGGTCTGGAAGCCCGCTACAGCCTGATGAAAGCCTATGTACTCACGCCAGATGAACTGGCCGCCGAAGCAGCTATGCTGGAAAATGCCGGAGTCCAGGCTATTACAATCATGGATTCTGCTGGTTACATGTTCCCGGAACAAGCCGCGGAATATACCCGGAAAGTAAAATCCGCAGTTTCAATTCCCGTAGGGTTCCACGGTCACAGCAATCTGGGAATGGCTATGGCAAACGCCCAGGCTGCCGAAGCCGCTGGCGCAGATTTTATCGACTGCGGCCTTATGGGCATGGCCCGCAGTGCAGGAAATATCACAACCGAAGGGGCTCTGGCTATTTTCCAGAGAGAAGGCAAAGCATTACAATACGATTTCTATGCTCTTCTCCATTTCATTGATGACAAACTGATGCCTGCCATGGAAAAAGAAGGATATCATACCCCCATAAAACCATTAGACCTGATTTTAGGCTATGCCGGCTGTCATTCCAGCTTTGTCAACACCTACAAAGAAGTAGCTAAAGAAACAGGTACAGACCTGTACAAACTCATCGTAGAAACATCAAAACGGAATCAAAAGAACCCAACCCGGGAACTGATGGAAGAAGTAGCAAGTTCCATTCATTAAGGAGAGGTATCAGGTTATGGAAACTAAGATGAATGTCTCGAAAAAAACACAATATCGCTGGTTTATCTTAGCATTAATATTCTGTGTTTACATGGTAGCTGGTGCAGACCGTTCCAATATCGGAATGGTCGTACCATTTATCAAAAAAAGTTTTGAACTAACCAATACAGATATTGGCGCTATGGCCAGTTTTTTCTATCTGACCTATGCAGTTATACAGATTCCTGCTGGTCATTTATATAGTAAAAAAGGGGTAAGAGGTTTTTACTCCGTCTCAATTTTATTCACTTCCATCGCTACATTTATTATGGGTATCGCTGACTCTGGGCTGCATCTAAAATGGGCCCGTGCACTCCTTGGTCTTGCCGAAGGGCCAATTAATATCGGATCTATTGCTACAATCAATAAGTGGTTCCCCACACAGGAAAAAGGTATGGCAACAGGTATCTACTTATCATCGATTAAATTTGCCCCAGCTTTTGTTCCACCACTCTGTGCGTGGATCATCATTGAATTTGGCTGGCGGACTGTGTTTTACGTGTTTGCCATTCCCGGTATTTTCCTTGCAGTGCTTTGGTGGTTATTTGTTCGCGATAACCCTCGTGACAGCAGACATGTCAATGAAGCAGAAATTCACTATATCGAACATCCTACTGTCACACTGGAAGATACCAAAAAAAGCACATCCTCCAATGCAAAACATCCTGAAGGAGTTATTGATAAGATTATTCGTACAAAACTAGTAACTCCCTTAAAATCCAATAAAGAAATCCTGAAATCGTGGAATGTATGGGCGGATGCGGCTGGCTATTTCTGCCTTGTAGCCATTACCTACACCATTATGACATGGATTCCTACATATCTCGTGCAAGTAAAGCAATTTGCCATTATGAAAGTGGGATTAGTTGCTTCCGCTCCATGGATTGGCGCCGTCTTGGGCAATGTTATTGGTGGAACACTATCAGATAAAGTATTTCATAGCCGCAGAAAACCCGTTATGCTGATTACCGCTATCAGTACTGTTTTTCTGATGTATTCTCTAAAATATGCCCCTAATGATATGACCATTCTTGGTTTGCTTCTTTTACTGGCCGGTACTTTCCTGAATCTTGGATATTCCATGTTCTTAGCCTATCCTATGGGCATTGCCACCAAAGATAAAGTGCCATTTGCTGCAGCTATCGTAAATACTGCTGGTTCATTAGGCGGAGCATTTGGTCCTTTTGCCGTAGGGCTGATACTCGACATGTTTGGCTGGGATCATGTCTTTACCTTCCTTGCTGGTATTTCGTTATTAGTTGTTTTCCTTCTTATTACCATGATAGAGCCGATTCAAAAAACCGATTCTGTTCCAAATAATAATTAGTTTTCCACCTGTTAGAGGAGATGCTTTTGATGAAAACATATATTTTTGATCCTATTTCTGACGATGCACTGGCATATGCACGTAAACATCTGGACGTTGTGACGTGGAAGGATGATAAAATCAATTCTCCCTCCGATGCAGAAGCATGCATTGTCCGTACTTACAAAATTGGTAAAGAAGAAATAGATGCCATGCCAAAACTCCGAATTATCGCTAAGCATGGTGTCGGTACAGATAACATCGATATTCCATATGCTAAAAGCAAAGGCATCCTCGTAACCAATACACCGACTGCCAATTCTAATTCCGTAGCCGAACAAGCCGTTGCACTGATTTTTGATTGTGCCCGAAAAATCACACAGGCCCATATAGATAACGAAAAAGGGCTGGAACGCAATCAGCCAATGTATCTTAAAGGATATGAAATCACAGGAAAAAGATTAGGCCTCATCGGAATCGGTCACATTGGCTATCTCGTCGGGAAGAAGTTAAAATCCGGCTTTAATATGGATGTCTACGCCTATGATCCATTTATTTCCACAGAAAAATGCGAATCGATGGGATTTCATCATACAAAAGATATGGACGATATCATTAAAACCTGTGATGTCATTTCTATCTCTGTTCCCTTAAACGATGCTACACGCAATCTCATCAGTAAACGTGAATTGGGAATGATGAAACCGACAACCATCTTAATCAACACATCGCGTGGCGGTATCGTCAATGAAACCGATTTGTATGAAGCTCTGCAAAACAAGAAAATATGGGGTGCCGGTTTTGATGCTTTTGTCTCAGAACCACTTCCCCCACATGATAAACTCTTTAATTGCTTCAATTTCGTCGGCACGCCCCATAACGGCGCGAATACGTACGAAGCCCTGACCCGTATGGGCACAGGTGCCGTCGATGAAATCATCCGCGTAAGTGAAAACAAACCTACTCTTACAAATCTCGGAGCTAAAATTCATTAAAATCATCTTTAAATAAATAATAGAAGCGCTGGCAATATCTTTCACTGTCAGCGCTTCTATTATTTATACTATATCAAATTCCATACTTATTATACAATTCATTGCGGAATGCCTCATCCTGTACGGCACGCCGGGCGTCGTCCAATTTATGCTCGTCCATCAGGTATTGAATCAATGTGCCAAGCCGTTTCTCCCCTTTTTTAATCCCCTTTTCTTCTCCTTTTTCAAAGGCTTCCCTAGTATTTGTATTGTAATCTATGATAGCCATTTCCCGGTTAATATAGGCTCTTCGTTCTGCTGTATTCTGCATGAATTCCCGGGCCGCTTTCATGGCATCATGAATGGCTGCATCACTCATGATCAGTTCCTCCTTTTCCTCTGCATTCAGTTTGTTGGCAAAAAACGCCAGCCACCTCTCCATTTTCGTCATCTTCTGCACCGGTTTCACTGGCAGTTTGACAAATTTAGGTATTTCCAGAAAATGTAATACCAAATCCTTGTTCAGCCGATCGTCCGTCTGTTTATTATACACACTCCACAGAGAATGAGCCTCTTCCTGGGGTAATAAGTTGAACCGTAACAGGTTGACCGTAATACAGGGTTTTACGTCTTTATAGTCCCCTCCTGGAGGCAGAGACATGAGGTACATTCTGGCCCAGTAGCACAAGGTGCGTCGTTGCATATTTTTCTGATTGATGACCTGTACTTCAATATCTACCTGTTCCCCCGTATCTAGTGTACAGGCCACATCCAGCCGCGATAATTTCTCATCATATCCATCCGGTATCAATTCCGTTGGGGCAAATACAATGTCACAAATAGGATGACCCAAATCTTCAGAAACAACGGCATTGAGAAAATCCATGGTGATTTGTTTCCGCTCCGGTTTTCCAAATACAAACTTAAACAGGACATCATTCATAGGATTGAAATTATGCTCACTTAGTTGTGAATCCAGCATATCATACCGGGCTTTCCTGTTCATTTCATACATAGTCAATACACTCATCTTTTCTTTATTATATCATGAAAAAAACAAAAAAAGGTCCACACAACTGCGCCAAAAAGCGCTAATCGTGTGAACCTAAAGTTCCATACCATCAAATTTTACATTCTGCAGCCACCATCAATTATTGCATATTTCACCCCCATTTCCTATGTAATTTATAAAATATTATTCTCACTTATATCATAACAAAAATATAACGCATGTGCAAATTCTCAGTTTGCTAAATATATTCTGACAAAAATGTGAATGATATGCACAGCTACTTTTCTTCCCGCACTTTATCCCAAAGCACAGCTACATCCTGCCAGTTTTCTGGTCGTTTTTCATTAAAATAGGTATGTGCATCGAGATCACGGAACCATTCCAGTCGTTTTTCTGTAGCCTGCGTCATAATCGGCGCCACACCAATGTCTTCCAGCATCTTCATTACGTCGCTCATTTCATGGGCCTGCCGGGCTCCATGCCATGCACTGGCTACAACAAGGTAATTATTGTTGAAATCAAATGATTTTCCATCCAGTGTATTGCCAATCGAATCAATTACCAATTTGTCTACGCCCAGTACGTTGGCAGCTTCCAGCATTTCCGCGCCCAGAGCCGCAATGCCTTTCATATAGATACTGCGGACAAATTTTACTGCGATGGCATCACCAGGTTTTTCCGTAATCTGTTTGATATTCATGCCATACGGGACTAACGCGTCGATAAAAGGCTGACAATTTGCGCCCGAAACCAAAATAGGTACTTTATAATGAGCCTGACTCAGGCTGGCCATAAGCGCCCCGTCAATGAAATTCCCGCCGTTTTCACTGATCAACTGATTTTCTGTCCGTTTGACACTGGGCAGACTGGTTGATAAATCGACGAGAAGTTTCCCCGGTGTCACACTGCCCAGCAATCCTTTCGTCGTATCCAGTGCAAATGCACCGGGTACGACCATCAGAATCATATCGCATTTTTCTACCACATCATTGTCAGAATCCAGAAGGGTTACCCCTGCTTTTTCCGCCTTATCTTTTACAATATATCCCTTATCCGGATGATTCTGCATCACATCATAAGCATAAATTTCTTTTAAGCCCTGTTCTATCAGCCCACTACTGATTTCGTATCCTACTTCACCAAACCCAATGAATCCTAATTTCACAATACTCACGCTCCATACATCATTATTTGATTTACTCTATTATTTCTGCACCAATTTCTTTGACTTTATCTGCTACCCAGGGACGGATATAGGTGCCATCTTCTACAATGTGTTTCATGATCCCCGCTTCTTTTTCCATGACCTTCTTCGTTGCAGCTGCAATATCTGCTGCTTCTTCCGGTTTGATGACGACGATGCCATCACCGTCACCGACGATGATATCACCAGGGCGGACGATTTTGCCCCCAAAGGAAATGACCGTATTGATTTCTCCCGGGCCATTTTTATACGGACCATTGGGAATCGCAGCTTTAGCATATACAGGGAAATCCATAGCCGCTATTTCGTCGGAATCACGGATAGCTCCATCTACGATAACACCAGCCAGGCCCCGTTTCTGACAATAGGTAATCATCAGTTCTCCAAAGATAGCACGGTTCACATCGCCGCCGGCATCAATGACGATGACATCACCCGGCTGTGCCATATCCATAGCCACATGGAACATCAGATTATCGCCTTCCGGTACTTTGACTGTAAACGCCGTTCCCAGCAAAGGAGCCTTGTTCAATGGGCAGATATCCGACCGCACTGCCGCTGTACGGTTCATGCAGTCATCAATATTGGCTACAGGCATTCCCTTAAATGCTTCTACTAAAGATTTATCTGGTCTTTCAATCGTTTTGATAATTTTGCATCCTACACTCATTCTTCTCTTTCCGCCTTTCATGTGTATAAATAATAGCATTCATGTTTAATGCTTTACCGGTATAAGCTTCATGTCTTGATATCATTTTATATCCAGGCTATAATAAAGTAAAATGAATAAATAAATAATTAATAATCAATTATTTTCATATTTGCTGAAAGGAGTATCACACATGCATATACACGACATCGAAGCCTTCCTGACCGTCGTTCAGACCCGCAATATCAGCCGGGCGGCTGAACAGCTCTACGTATCCCAGACGGCTATTACCCACCGTCTGCAGAATCTGGAAGCCGAACTAGGCGTTACTCTGTTGGAACGGGGCCGGGGCATCAAAGAAATTTCACTTACTCCTTCAGGACAGGATTTTATGCCTATCGCCCACCGTTGGGCTGCTTTATGGAAAGAGCTGGATCACTTCAAAGAAGAAGGAGAAAAACTTTCTCTTTCCTTTGGCTCTGTCCAATACCTGAATGATTTTATCTTTCCACCATTATTTCAAAAATTGCTGAATCATCAGCCAAAAATTCATTTATCCCTGCACACTGAGCATACGGCAGAATTATATCCTCTGCTCGAACGCAGGGAAATCGACGTAGCCATTGCCTGGCGGAACATCAAATATCCTGATATTCTCTGCACTCCCTGGAAAAAAACACCTTTAGTCGTATTAAAATCCAGTACCATATCTGACAAAGGCATTTCGACCATTGACAATACCGATTTAAATCCCCAGGACGAAATCTATGTTCCCTGGACACCGGAATTCAAAAACTGGCATGATGACCACTGGCCCAGTGATATTTACAGCAGTCCTACACTTCTTACAGGAGCACCTCTCACATTGCAAGTATTGAAAAACAGCGGCCGTTGGTCAATCGTTCCTTTGGGAATGGCACAGTATGCTTTTTCGCTGGGTGGATTCACCTATTCGTATTTATCCGATTCTCCCGCGCCCCTGACCGCCTATATTATCCAGCACAAAAAGCCCCGTCCCACCACGCAGAGGTCTCTTTCTATTTTTTTCAAATACTTGCAGGAATTTTCGTTGAATATTGACAGACAAGCATTAGCTTATAAAGTGTAACACATTGTTTACAATACATCGGCAGGGCTTTACATTAAATCTGGCTTATTGGTATAATATATGCATAATACTCATAATT
Source organism: Megasphaera sp. UBA4233 (assembly GCF_002395615.1). Taxonomy (NCBI): domain Bacteria; kingdom Bacillati; phylum Bacillota; class Negativicutes; order Veillonellales; family Veillonellaceae; genus Megasphaera; species Megasphaera sp. UBA4233. Next base: position 24,818 of record NZ_DGXL01000021.1, read on the forward strand.
ATAAAAAGAAGGTCGTGCCTATGCATTCTTCGTCTCTGGCAGTCGGTCTCCTTCTTCTTGCCCTGCTGCCATCTATTTTCGTCCAATACAGAGTCTTTGTCCCACTCCTGGCTCCTTACCAATCACGCCGCCTGGCAAAGGCATTTATCCTGATGTATGCCGCCATTGTCCTGTGCGTTGTTTTTGTGTTTTCACAAGGTATTGTAGGCATCGCCTGGATTTCATTCAAAGACATCATATCCTTGCACGCTATCCCTTATCTGCTACTCGGTCTGCTGTATGTGCCGTCATACCGGCTGCAGTATGTATTCGTTCTGGGAATGCAGGGCCTGTATATTGTGGCACTTCTCACGCTCATTATGAACGTAGAGCTCCTGTTCATTCCTCCCAGTATATTTTTCCAACATATTACTCCGTTCCTCATGGCATACATGCTGTCCTATATCATCCTTGCACCACTGCTGCTAAAATTTTTCCGTTCCTTGTTCATCACCTATCATATGGTCGATATGCTGTCGTTCTGGAAATACACCGCCTGGATTCCAGTCTCACTGATCCTATATTCTGCCATTCTGGCCCATACCAATGAACCAATAGCCCGCGAATACCTCATTCCGCGCGTACTGCAGGCCTTGTTTGGGATTTGTATTGCCATTACGATGTATCTGGGCACGCGGAAAATGCATTATGCCATCGAACTCAAGCGTGAAAATGCGGCCCTGCTGACACAGATGGAAATGTTCGCCGACTATACGCGGATGCTTCAGTCCGCTCAGCGGCGCATGTCCATATACCGCCATGACACACGGCATCAGCTGCGCCTTCTGTCCAAATTAATCCAAGAAAAAGACGATACAGCTTCACTGGCCTTACTGAAAACGCTCACGCAGGAACTGGCTCAGACCCGTCCCTATCACTGGGGAGAAAACACCTGTATCCGGAAGACACTGCTTCCGCTCATCGAGAAAGCCCGGGAAGACGGTATCCCCGTCATGGCAGACCTCTCGCTGGCGCCGCATCTTCCCTTTGAACAGGAACTGGCTCAGGCGGCCGCCCGTCTGGTAAACGCCGCGATTGCCGTCAGCCGCTCTCAGGATAAAAGCAAGCAGTCTATCACAATCATTGCCCGTCAGACAGAAACGACAATCATGCTTCTCATCGGCAACCGTCAGACCGGCCCGGTATTGATGGATGCTGAAGGGCATCCACAAAACGGCCCATATGCCGAAGTGATACCGGCCCTGCATCAGTTTATAATAAATCATCAGGGAGTCGGCCGGTATACCTGCAAGAAGGGATGGGTTATCGCCAACGTGCGTATTCCCTGTAAGGGAGGTGCGTCCGTATGATATGGATACTCATTACTACTTGTCTGCTCACCCTGTCCATTGTACCGCCGGCCTATCTGCAGTATGCTTCTTTTGCCCCCTTGCTATCCATAACGCAAAAAAAATGGGTGTGTGCCGGATACGCTGTCTGTTTCATGGCAGAAACACTGGTCCTGATCTATCTCTTTCTCGGCGGGCAGTGGTCCCACTCTATTTTCATGTTCAAAAAGCTGTATTCCCTTTTATGGATTCCCTATTTTATCTGGGCCGTCATCATCATCCGTCCCTATTTTTTCCGGCATATCTACGTATTTGCCCTGCGCACCATATTCATGCTGATGCTCCATACCTTCATCTATTACGTATTCTATGTATTCATTCATCTGGGCATCTTACCTGTCAGCGAAAGCTCCCTGCTCTACCCACTCGAACTGTTTGTTTACACCATCAGTTATATACTCTGTCTGCCTTTCCTGATCCGGTATTTCAATGAAATATTCCGCAATGACCATGCGCTGAGCACACGGGTTTACTGGAAATATATCTGTGTCCTTCCCTGCCTGCTCCTGGCAGAATCTCTGTTTTTTGTCACCCAGTCTATCCCCAATGTAATCTATTTCGAAATGCTGGTGCCACGAATCATCATTTCCTGCGCTACCCTGCTCGTCGCCCTGAGCGTACGGGCCGGCATCAATCAGGCTGATGCCATTTATTTGACGCACGAACGCAATGACGCCCTGGCCGCTCAGATCCAGTCCAATCAGAATTACGCCCAGTCGCTGAATGAATCACAGACATTGATGGAACAGTTTTACGAAAAAAGACGGGAATATTTACAGAAATTGACAACCCTCATATCGGATCACGACTATGATAAAGCCCTGGCCCTGATTGAACACATAGGTCTGAAGCTCAATCAGACCAAACGGCAGCAGTATTGTAAAAACGCGGTCGTCAATGCCGCCCTTACGACTTATCTCAGTGCGGCCATACGCAAAGGTATCGCCGTCACGGCCCAGGCCGATATCCCGGACTGCAGTCCGGCCTTCAGCACGGACCTGTCCATGGTCTTTTCCAATCTCATTGAAAACGCTGTCCATGCCAGTGAAAAACAGGCAGAAGGCAGGCGCGTCCTGACGCTTCTCGTCGTTCGTCAGGAAGATATGCTGAACATTCTCATAAAGAACCGCTTCGATGGCACGGTCATATTTAACGAAGACGGGCTGCCAACGACCGATGCCCCGGGCCACGGCATCGGCATGAAATCCTTGGCCCGCTTCCGGGACGAATACCATGCCAATGTCATCTGTACCTGCGAAAAGGGCTGGTTCAGCACCTACATCCGGCTGGCACTGCCAGACACATAACATCTTCTAAGAAACAACAAACAGGCTGTCGCAATGTAAGCTACGAAAGCTATTTTGCGATAGTCTGTTTTAGTTTGCCAAAGAGCCGTCCCTTTGGCAGATACATCATGCTGCAGATGGAGAAATCTCATGTATGACCCATCGCTTATTGACAATATCTCACCAAATAACAAGACTGCCGCATCCTGAATGAAATTCAGGATGCGGCAGTTCGTCATGCCTTTTGCTTCCGCCTCTGACGATGCAGGGATTCAGCGTTTGTTATGCCTTGTTCTGGGCAGCCATAGCTTTCAGTTCTGGTTTAAATTCTTCTACCAGTTTCGCTTCTGCTTTGGCGCCTTTCTGCAGGGCTTTGTAAATGATTTCTGCCATTTCATAGCGGGTCATCGTGCGTTCGCCATGATACTTGCCATCTTCATACCCCTGGATGATGCCGTTGCCAGCCAGGCGGGATACGGCTTCATATGCCCAGTGGTTTTCCGGTACATCGGGGAATTCCTTGGACAGGTTCGGATTGAGGACAGACAAGAGGGCATCCATCTGATGCTGCAGGGTATTGACCTGGGATTCGAGATTCTTGACGTATTTTGCGCTTTCCGCCATCTGTTTATTCCGTGCTTTGTTGCCGCCGCGGCCGATGCGGACCGCTACGCCGCCGCCGATCATATTGTCATCCGAGCCGACTGTACCGGACAGGTTGACCATGACGTCTTCATTGGGGCGATAGAAGAGGCCCAGAGCCGTAGCCGTTTCGTTCTTGTAATTACCAACGGCTGCTGCCACATTGAACTTGGAATCGGCGTCAAATTCGAGAGGATGGAGGTTGGCCATAGCTGCTGCGTTAGCACCAACTTCGTTGATGCGGCTGTCCATCTTGCTGACGCGGCGGTTGGTTTCATAGAGCTGTGATCCATTGACCGCATCCAGGCTGTTGGCCGAAAGTTCTCCCGCTGCCACGTTGGTGATCTTCTGATTATTGGCGTTGATGCCATTATCATCAATATAGGTCTTGTCGCCAACTTTGTACGAAGAAGCTGTCACACTGCCCGATACGCTGGCATTGCCGCCTACGCTGAGGTCTTTGGCAACGGTGACCGTATCCTGGAAGTTTGCGGCTCCTGCTACATCGAGGGTGCCATCAATAGTCGCATTGTTGGTCACATGCAGGTCTTTCGTAGTGGTCGTGCCACCGACCGTGAGGTCTTTCATGACTTCAGCATAATCCATAGTCGCTTTGCCCGTTTCGAGGGTATTGCCGGAAATGGTCGTCTTCGTAATCGAACCGTCGCCGATTGCCGTGTTGTGGTCCGTATTTTCGAAAGTCGTGCCATCCGTCGTCGTAGTCACGGTGCTCTTGCCTACCGTATCTTTGATGCTGGTAGTTGCCGTGTTTTCAATTTCTGCTGCACTGTTGGACAGTTTTTCTTCCGCCTTGTTCACCAAGTTCTTGGCATCGTTGGTAATCGTTCCCTGTTTTGCCGTATTGGTGATATCCGCGCTTCCCTGACTTACGCTGGTGCTGGAAGTTCCATCGCTTGTGCTGACAGTCGTATTGACAAATCCATTGTCGGCATCTTTCAGGATATCGATGATGCTGCCGCTGACCAGTTTTTCCGTCGAAGTCGTTGCCGTCTTAACAGAAGCATTGTACTGGGTATCGCTGGCTTTGATCAGCTGTTCCGATTTATCCACGGTGTTGTTGGTATTGTTGGACTTGGTCCCGTCGGTGATGGAGGAGGCAAGGCTCTTTGCATCCTGGTTCACAACAGTGGTATTGGTGCCGTCCGTTACGGAGGAAGCGATCTGATCTGCTTTCTGCAAGTCGTTGGATGTATTGGTTCCGTCCGTAATGTTGGTATTGGTCTGGCCGGCAACCGTGTCGATGGTGGTCTTCTTGTCACCATCAATCAGCTGGGATTTTTCTTCGGCTGCACCGCGGAGATAGGAAGCGGTCTTGCCATCGGCCTGGCTCATTTCTTCCTTGGTCTGATAAGACAGCTGGGTAGAAGTATTGGAACCGGCATCGTTCGTCACTTTCTGTACGATGGAGCTGGTAGCATCGGTTTCTACATCGATAGCTTTGTTGGTAATCTTGTTCTTCGCTTCGTTGGTGATATTTTCTGCTGTCAAGCTGCTGTCACCAGTTACGGTCGTGGTCTGGTTTCCGCCTACCGTGGTGCTCAGGTTGGCTTTATAGTCTTCCGTCACATCGCCGGTCACAGTAGTAGACTGTTTTCCAGTGATGGTATTGGTCTGGTCACCAGTGATATTATTGATTTGATTGCCATTGACTGTGTGCTTTTCTTCACCGGTAATGGTGGTTTCCAGTCCGCCATTGTAGTTTTCCGTAGCTTTTCCAGTTACGGTTTCAGTCAAAGTACCGCCCACCGTATTAGTCTGGTTGCCTGCTACATAATGGGTTTCGTTACCGCCCACCTTGGTATCCAGGTCGGACTTGTAGTCTTCTGTGACTTTGCCGGTGACGGTGGTCTTCATTTCGCCGCCGACAGTCGTGGTCAGGTCTTTGCCAACCGTGTTGGTCATGTTTTCCGTAGCGTTGTTGATGATATCCTTGGCATCATTGGCGATCGTACCGTTCTTAGCCGTGTTGGTGATATCTTTTGCCGTCTGGGTGACGCCAGTGCTGTTGGTGCCATCCGTTACGGCGCTGCTGATGAACGGGTTGGCTGCATCGTCGAGGTTCTTGATGACGTCGATGATGCTGCTGCCGCTTACCAGGGCATCTTCCATCTTAGTAGCTGTCTTAGACGTAGCACTGTACTGGGTATCGCTGGCTTTGATCAGCTGTTCCGATTTGTCTACGGTGTTGTTGGTGTTGTTGGACTTGGTCCCGTCGGTGATGGAAGAGGCAAGGCTCTTTGCATCCTGGTTCACAACGGTGGTATTGGTGCCGTCCGTTACGGAGGAAGCGATCTGATCTGCTTTCTGCAAGTCGTTGGATGTATTGGTTCCGTCCGTAATGTTGGTATTGGTCTGACCGGCAATGGTGTCGATAGTAGTCTTGTTGCTACCATCAATCAGCTGGGATTTTTCTTCCGCTGCACCGCGGAGATAGGAAGCGGTCTTGCCATCGGCCTGGCTCATTTCTTCCTTGGTCTGATAGGACAGCTGGGTAGAAGTATTGGAACCGGCATCGTTCGTCACTTTCTGTACGATGGAGCTGGTAGCATCGGTTTCTACATCGATAGCCTTGTTGGTAATCTTGTTCTTCGCTTCGTTAGTGATGTTTTCTGCCGTCAGGCTGCTGTCACCAGTTACCGTCGTGGTCTGGTTTCCGCCTACCGTAGTGCTCAGGTTAGCTTTGTAGTCTTCCGTCACATCACCAGTTACCGTTTCCGTCAAGGTTCCTTTCACGGTATTGCTCTGGTTGCCATTGACCGTAGTGCTCTGGCTGCCATAAGTTTCTGTCACAGCTCCTTTGACGCTTTCCGTCTTGCTGCCACTGATGGTATTGGTCTGGTCTCCTGCTACCACATTAGACTGATTTCCGCCTACATTGGTGCTCTGGTCACCGTCAACCGTAGTTGCCTGGCTGCCGTATTTTTCCGTGACACTACCTTTGACCGTTTCCGTCTTGCTTCCACTTACCGTATTCTGCTGATTGCCAGCTACGATATTGGTCTGGTTTCCGCCTACAGAAGTTCTCTGGTCTGTCTTAACGTTGGTAACCTGGGCTTTGAAGTTTTCTGTTTCCGTTCCTTTTACACTGACCGTACGGTCTCCGGACACGGTATTGGTCTGATTACCTGCCACATAATGGGTTTCATTTCCGCCCACCTTGGTATCCAGGTCGGATTTGTAATCTTCCGTAACCTTTCCAGTAACAGTGGTCTTCATTTCGCCACCCACGGTGGTCGTCAGGTCTTTGCCAACGGTGTTAGTCATGTTTTCCGTAGCATGGTTGACCAAATCTTTTGCCTCATTGGTGATGGTTCCATTAGAAGCTGTATTGGTAATATCCGTCGTAGTCTGGGTGGAAGAAGTCGTGTTGGTTCCATCGGTGACTTCACTGGAGATGTTATCTACCTTCTGATCTACCTTGGAGAATACCGTATCAGACGAATTAATCTGATTCAGGATTTCATCGACACGCTGTTGGAACGTCGAGGTCTTACCTTCCTTATCTTGGAGGACACTACTGGATTCCGTTGCACTCTGAGTTGCTGTATTGGTGTTACTATCTTTATCCTTCAGTGTGCTCTGTGACTGAGTAGATGTCTGTGTAGACAGGTTGCTGTTCTTTTCAGAATCGATAACCTTGGACGTTACATCGTTGCCTTCTACAGTCAAAGTACTCTTGTTCCAGTTACCATCTGCATCGGTAGATTTCGCCCATGTAGAAGTGCCGTTTTCATCATAATCGATGGCGCTTTCTTTTTCACTGCCATCTTTGGTGCTGGTGGCTTTCTTGTAGCCCGTGATTTCACCGGCTGCCACTTTCGTGCTGGCCGTTACGTTGTTGTCCCCTACAATGCCGTTCTTGGTCAGGTCGATTTCATCCACATTCAGCTTGCCGTTGACCGTCAGGTCGCCGCCGATGGTGGCATCACCGCTGGTGGTGATGGTTTCAGCGCTCAGGTTCTTCACACCAGTGAGGTTGCCATTTTGCATGGTTGCCGTGCCATCAGAGATGCTCTTACCCTGGATAGCACCGCCGGCGGTCAGGTCACCGGTAATGGTGGCACTGCCTGCTGTGAGAGCGCCCTGGATGGAAGCGCTGGCTCCCGTAATGGCACCGCCTGCGTGAATGTCACCCAATGCGGAGATGTTGCCCGTGGAAGTTACGGTGCCGCCGGTAATGGTACCGCTGGTGTTGATGTTGCCATTGGTGATGGTAGCAATCCCATCGGTCAGGGTCTTGCCGGTTACCGTTCCGTTGCTCATGGAAGCACCCTTACCGTCGGTTACGGTTTCGCCGGTGATGGTTGCCCTAGAAGTGACATTTCCATTTTCATCTACGGTGAAAGCCCCGTTGGCCCCTTTGATCTTGCCGTCAGCGCTCATCGCTGCCTTGGCTTCGCTGTAGGTATCGCCGCCGGTGTAGACACCGTCTTTATCCACCACCGTGCTGTTGGTGCCAACCTTGATTCCATTTTCGTTCAGGGTGATCTGGTTGTCCTTGCCCTTGTTCAGGATCATTTCGTTGGCATCGGTCTTGGAGGTGGTCACGTTGCCCTGGGCGTCAATGGTAGTGGTGTTCTTTTGCAGGACATTGTCATTGCTCAGGCTCAGTCCGCTGTTGACGGCTTCCACCAGTTTGGTATCTGCTGCCACACGGGCCGAAGTTTCTGCCGTAATCTTATCATCCAGTACCGTATCGGCTGCTGCCCGTTCCTGGGCTTCCTTGGCATCAGCCTGGTTCAGAGCCGTGAACCCATCAGCCATGTTCTTGTTGATGGTATTGAACCCATCCACCATATTCTGGTTGACCTGCTGGATGACCTTATCCTGGGCTGCATCGGCACCAATTCGGGCAGCCGTTTCTTTTGCTAATGCCGCATCGAGATTGGTTACGTTTTCGCCGATGGTTTTGTCCGCTTTCACGATGGCCCCATCCTGTACGGCGGCATCGGTCTTGCTGACATAATTGTCGGAAGTCTGTTTTTCCAGATATTCCTTCACATTGGTGATCCGGGTATCCAGTTTTTCATCCCCTGCTTTGATTTCATCATGGATTGCATTGGCTTCGTTTGTAATGCGTTCGTTCAGTTCATTATCTGCCGCTTCACGGGCCTTTTCTTCTGCAGCTACTTTCCGATAGGTATACGTATTTGCTGCATCAACTTTCTGATCCGTTTCAGCCTTCGTATAAACGTCAGCTGCATTGGCTTTTTCCGCAATGGCATCGGCATTGGATTTAACCTGGGTATCGAGAGCGGAAAGGTTAGCCCCCACACTATTGGTTTGGACTACGTAGTTTCCGGTCTTCGTTGTATCATCGTAAACAGCTTCCGCTTCTACTTTCCCTGCTACCGATACATCACCAGTAGAGGTGATATCACCAGTAGAAAGGCTTCCAGAAGTCAATTCTCCACGGATTTCCATGTCTTTAACTGTCTGGTTTTCTTTAGTGCCTACAATCAAATCGCCGGTGCTGGAAATATGAAGGGCCGTGCTGGTTTTCTGGTCCGTCATAGCCTGCTTGATTTCAGTATCGGCGGCTTCCCGGGTTGCAGCTTCGTTGGCATCCGCCTGACTCAGGGCCGTGAATCCATCAGCCATATTCTTGTTGATGGTATTGAACCCATCCACCATATTCTGGTTAACCTGCTGGATAACTTTGTCCTGGGCTGCATCGGCACCAATCCGGGCTGCTGTTTCTTTCGCTAATGCCGCATCGAGATTGGTTACGTTTTCACCGATGGTGTTGGCGGCTTTCACGATGGCTCCATCCTGTACGGCGGCATCGGCCTTGCTCACATAATTGTCGGAAGTCTGTTTTTCCAGATATTCCTTCACATTGGTGATGCGTTCGTTCAGAGCCGTATCGCCAGCTTCACGGGCCGTTGCTTCGGCAGTGATAGCATCAGCATTAGATTTAACCTGGGTATCGAGAGCGGAAAGGTTAGCCCCCACACTATTGGTTTGGACTACGTAGTTTCCGGTCTTCGTTGTATCATCGTAAACAGCTTCCGCTTCTACTTTCCCTGCTACCGATACATCACCACTAGAGGTGATATCACCAGTGGAAATACTTCCAGATGTCAACTGCCCACGGATCTTCAGATCTTTGACGGTCTGATTTTCTTTGGTCCCTACAATCAGATTGCCATCCTTGGAAACATGCAGGGCCGTGCTGGTCTTATCCGTTGTAAACTGATCCGCATTGGCTTTGACCTGTGTATCCAGTGCAACGATATTTTCACCTACCGTATTGCCGGCCGTTACATAATTACCGCTCGTAAGGGTATTATCCACGACGCCCTGCATGCCGACGACTTTATTTTTAGCGGTAATATTGGTCTGGGAAACGATTTCCTTAGCACCTACCGTCGCCTGAGACGAAATATTTCCTGTTGCCGCAATGGTTCCTTGAGAAATAATGCTATTCGTGCCAATCAGGTCTTTCCCTTTTATGGTACCAGTAGCCGTAACCGTCTGACCAGCAATGGTTCCTACGGCTGTAATATTTCCCCGGCTATTAACACTTCCTGCATTCACAGCACCACCGGCACTCAGCGTTCCCGAAATGCTAGCTGATTTTGCAGAAACCGGACCAGCAACCTTCAATCCCGTTACATCCGTCGTCGTTGTGGTTTTTGTAGCGCTGTCATATGTTTCTTTCTGTAATGTATTGTCCGAAGAAAGAGTCAGTTTATCCGTTCCCAAGTTATCGATGACGCTCTGATGCTGGGCTAATTCAGTTTCGACGCTCTGCATAGCGGTTTTCAAATCTCCAATATCTCTTGCATTATTGGTAGCTTTCATTACCGTACCAGCCAGATTATCCACATCTCTTTGCGTACCCGTAATGACCTGCGTATCATTTATTGTCGCCGAGCTAATGGTTGCATAGCTATATCCCGCTCCGAGGGGACTAATCAATAAAGCTGCTACGGCTGCCAGTACAGCCCGTTTCGCCATACGGCCCGTGCTCGTGGATTTGCTCGTTCCTTTGGCTAATTCTGAAGCTACGACGTAGCAATTTCTTGATTTACTCCAGATGACTTTAAATATTTTATTCATGTTTTCGCCCCCTTTCTGTATAAAAATTCATCTATAACCCTAAATTTGCGTACAAAAATAAGACCTCACAAAAAATCTGTTTTTTCAGAATTTTTATGCTTCTTTTTTAAAAATAAACTTGAAATATTCTTCCTGGAATTGGCAGTATTTCCGTTTTGCCAGCGGAATCTGATATCCCTGGATTTCGATATAATCGCTTTTGATGACGTGAATGGCCGCCTGATTTACGATATACCCTTTGCCCGGTGAAATAAACTGGCCGGGAGAAATGGAATCCAGTGTCGCAAGCAGCTGTGCCAGGGCCTGGCGCGTCTCCAGAACCGCCCCATCGTGGGTATATACCTTCTGGATATGGCCTTTACTTTCTACAAACAGGATATCGTTGATTTCTTCCACTTGTATGCCGCCCCCGACAAGACGGAAAATGATTTTTTTGCTATGCCGCTGCCGGATGCTTTCCATGACCCGGTTCATAGCCTGATCAAACTGTTTTTGTGTAAACGGTTTGACGAGGTAATGCGCGGCCTGGACACCGAAGGCATCGACTGCAAACTCATCGCTCGTCGAAAGAAAGATGATTTCCGCCCGGCTTTTCTGGTTTCGCATTTCTGTTGCGACATCGGTTCCCAGCATACCAGGCATACAGATATCGAGCAGTACAATATCAAAATTCATTTCTTCTTCAAAGGCATCCAGAAACAGCATGGCATTATCATACCGGGAAATTTTGATTTCATACGTGCTGTCTGCAAAATAAGTACGCACGGCGTTTTCCATGATATCCAGCTGTTCCGGTATATCGTCACAAAGGGCAATCCTCAGCATAGTATACCTCCTTTCGATATATGATATGAGCATCCGTCATTTCTCATTGCACTTGCATTATATCATGTACTTTTCCTTCGAAAGGCCTTCGTGTCATTAAAAGTGCATTTTTTGTCACAAGTGGGATTTCCTCATATTCACTCAGGTAAATTTACCGTTTCTTTTCATTTCTTCCGTCCCGATATGGACAGGAGATAGATTTCAACGTTCTTCCCCTTTTATAATTTTAGTATATAACAAAACATGTTCTGCCGATAGTATACTTTTGTATATACTTATGGGATGTGGGACGGGAAAGCCACAAAAAATAGAACCAACTGGCGCGTTTTTGTCAGACCGGTTCATACCAGGAAATTCCCGGTTCTCTTCCAGACTCCCCCACATATAGTATATAATGCAGAACTTTTTCTAATCCTTCTGCCAGAAATAGAGCAGCCGTCTGCTATCTGACAGCCAGACCGTTGGAGACATACTATGCCAGAAACTTGTCCTGACCGTAATACAAAGTGATTACCAGTTGACAGTTCAACATTTGCAGCAGAAAAGAAACTTCGGCGTCTGGCGGGAAACAGGGAACAAAGCCGGTCTGCTGCCCTAGTTGACCGGACAGCCAGTTCATTTCACGATAAAACTATCAAAAAGTTGGTTGCTTTCATAAAAATTTATTGACAATCCCTGTATTTACAACTATAATGAATGTCATCAATAGAACACAGGGCGATGAAGCCCGGCTATGCACACACCGTAGTGTGTCATAGCCGGGCTTTTCTGTTTTTCTATTGGTAATTATTTATTCGTACTGCAATAGAATAAGAGCAGGCAGGTCATTTCGAGGGGAAGTAACAGGCTTGTCTGTATGAGGGGACAAAGAGGTCCTGCCAGCACCAACCTCCACGTGCTGTGCAGGACCTCTTTCTTTTGCAGTCAACCAGAGGGGTGACAGGTATGAAAAAATTTTGGTGTTTGTTTTCCTGGTTCCTGCTCATAGCGCCTACTGCACTGGCTGCTGACGGGAGCGGAACCATCGACACGGGGGATACGGCCTGGGTACTGATTTCCGCAGCCCTGGTCTTCATCATGACCCCGGGTCTTGGCTTTTTCTATGGCGGTATGGTCCGCAGTAAAAATGTACTGACGACGATTATGCAGAGCTTCTTCATCGTCGCCATGATTTCTGTCGAATGGATTATTCTGGGATATGCCATGACATTTGGTACCGACATTCACGGCTTTATCGGAAGCCTGGACAAAATCGGGCTGGCCGGTGTGGGCATGCAGTGCCTTTCCGGCGGTACGATTCCCGAACTGGCCTTTGTCGCATTCCAGTGCATGTTCGCCGTCATTACACCGGCTCTGATTACCGGGGCCTTTGCCGAACGGGTCAAATTCCGTGCTTTCTGCATTTTTATCCTTTTATGGGCTATCTTCATTTACAATCCCATGGCTCATTGGGTCTGGGGCGGCGGTTTCCTGGCCCAGCTCGGCGCACTTGATTTTGCCGGTGGCCTCGTCATCCACATTCTTTCTGGTGTATCGGGGCTCACACTCTGCCTGCTCGTCGGCAAGCGCCGCGGGCTTGGCAAATATCCTATTATTCCACACAATATGCCCATGGTCGTCCTGGGCGCAACACTCTTATGGTTTGGCTGGTTTGGCTTTAATGCCGGCAGTGCTCTCGGTGCCAACGCACTGGCAGCCAACGCCTTTATCTGTTCCCAGGCCGCAGCGGCTGCTGCCACCGTTTCCTGGGTCCTCATCGAATGGTTCATCAATGGCAAACCGACCGTCCTGGGAGCCGCATCGGGCTGCATCGCCGGTCTCGTAGCCATTACGCCGGCTGCCGGCTTCGTCGCCCCCCTTCCGGCTCTCTATATCGGTGCCATCAGCGGCATCATCTGCTATCTGGCCGTTGCCGTCTGCAAGAATCGTCTGGGCTATGACGACGCCCTCGATGCCTTCGGCATCCACGGTGTAGGCGGCACGTGGGGTTCCATCGCCACTGGCCTCTGGGCTACGGTAGAAGTCAATCCGGACGGGGCCAACGGCCTTTTCTATGGCGATGCCCATCTTTTGATGGCACAGGTCATTTCGACAGTCGTTGCGTACGCGCTGGCTATTATCGGATCCATTATACTCTATAAAATCATCAGCCTCTTCACGAATTTCCGCGTCGACGCCGATGAAGAAGTGGTCGGACTCGATATCAACGAACACGGCGAACGCGGCTATACGCAGCAGACATTATAATATGGACAGCAACGGCCAGTGTCACACCCTTACCCAAGCACTGGTCTTTGCCGCATCAGCTGCGGGATTGGCATGACGATCCCAAGACGTGTTACATGTATCTCCTTAACAAACAATCCCTCAGCTGATGCTATAATAGATATATATCCCAATGCAGGAGTGATTATATATGAGAAAAATTACAAAAATAGACATCGTGACCCGTCCGAGCAAACTGGATGAACTCAAAGCCGCCCTGAACGCTATCGGCGTCATGGGCATTACCGTCAGCCAGGTCTATGGCTGTGGTACACAGAAAGGCCATATCGAAGTATACCGGGGCAAGGAATACCAGGTAAACCTCCTTCCTCATATTAAAGTAGAAACGGTTGTCTGCGAAGTCCCTGTCGATGATGTCATCGAAACGGCCATGCGCATCTGCCAGACGGGAGAACCGGGCGATGGCAAAATCTTCGTGTTCAACGTCGAAGATGCCGTCCGTATCCGTACGGGAGACCGCGGAGCCGAAGCCATTATGGATGAAAAAGAACCTCCTACAACGTAATTCCTGATACGACGAAGAGGCCGCTCCACGAAGCGAAATGCTTCATGGGGCGGCCTCTTTTTCCGTATGGAATCCTATGGGAGTTTTCTTATCCGTCTACCGATTCCAGTGCTTTTTTGATTTTGGATGCCACACCGGTCATTTTATAGGCCGGGATGGAGCAGACACCGAGGCGGATGCCCCGTGCCAGAGGAGCAGCAAAAATGAGGTCTTCCTGAAGTTTTGCACAGGCCTGAGCCGATTTCAGCGTCGGGACAGAAATGAAAAATCCCGCCTTATAGGGAACAAAATCGAGATTGCAGGCCTGGGCTTCTTCCATGAAAATATCTGCACGGCGGCGGATATTCTGGAAATAGTTATTTTCTTCTGTTTCCAGTTCTTTCAGCAGTGCCGGGTCTCTGCGTACAATAGATAACAGGGTCATGGCCGCCCGGTTGATATTGGACCAGGCCGTACGGGCCGAATATTTCCCCACTTCCTGAAATTCATCGATGACATCCTTGCTGGAAGACAGGCCTACGAGAGCGCCTGCCCGCTGGCCGTAGAGGGTAAATCCTTTAGACATGCTGTAGGCAAACATGACGAAGATGTGTTCCGGCAGATGGCTGAACTGCTTCATGAACGTACGGACTTTGTTCTTATCCCCCGTATAGGCGATATATGCGATATCGACGAGGATACTGATGCGTTTTCCATTCTTTTCGTGGAACCGGCACACATCGAGCACTTCTTCCCAATCGCGGTCCGACAGGGCAAATCCTGTCGGGTTATTGGCCGGCGTGTTGAGCATGATGAGCAGAGAGTCCTGCTGGCGCAGAATGGCTGCTACAGCCGAAGAAAAAGAATCAATATTGAAGGAACGGCTGTCATCGAGCATAGCAAAAGTCGTAAGATGGCGGCCCACTTCGTCACAGAGATTGTCGTAGACCGACCAGCGCCAGTCCGTCGTCAGAACCTGGTCACCTACTTCCGAATAGTTAGTAATGGCGATATGAACGGCCCCGGTACCACCGGCCGTCGCTATGGCAGCCGTATAGCCATCGGGCCGCTGGTCTTCAAAGGTCGCATCGATGACATCACTGCGGTAATCGGCCAGTCCGACCGGCGGCGCATAGGTAATAAAATCACTCATAGGCAGTGATTTATATACTTTTTCGACGACAGGAAGACAGGCTACTTTTTCATCGTCTCCAGCATAACAACCTACGGTAGCATTGACTACGTTTTTAATTCCGTATTTTTTTATTGCCTCTTTGGCTGCCGCGCTGGACGAAAATACGACATCATTTATTTTTTTCCCTTCCCGGCTGGCAGCCGCCATACATGTTGACATAACAGGACCCCCTCCAAAGCAAAAAAGCAATGATTCCTTTTTATTATACCACGCAATGCCCGGTTTACATATATTTTAATGCAATTCAATCTTTTTCTTTCTGTTCTTTTGGTTCTATTACGGTGGCCTGTTTTATTCCTTTTATTCCCAGAAGGTCTGAAAGGAGTTCGCTCTGACTCAGTTCTTCTCCTACGTGTACCGTCAATTCCAGTTCGACATTTTCCTCTTCTTCTCCAGAAAGAGTGCGAAAGGAAAGAAGTGCCAGCTGATGGTGCTGCAGATATTCCGACAGGCGGCGGGACTGTCCCACCGTATTGCGCATCGTCAGGTGCAATACGTAAGAATGGCGTCCCCGTTTCCGCATCATCTTATCCAGACGGACAAAGACGGTAAGTACGATAAATATGAGCACCGTCGCGGCCGCCGCTGTCACCAGATAGCCGGCACCGACGACCAGCCCGACGGCAGCCACACCCCAGATGCTGGCCGCCGTTGTCAGGCCCTTGACACTGTGTCCCTTCTGATTAGCCAGAATCGTGCCGGCTCCGAGAAACCCTACACCAGAAATGACCTGGGCTGCAATCCGTTCGGGATCCGAACGGGTATAGCCATAGACAGAATAGAAATCGAGGGCAATATTAATAGAAATAATCATGCACAGGCAGGCGCCGAGGCATACGAGAATATGAGTACGCAGACCGGCAGATTGGCTCCGGGCCTCCCGTTCATACCCGATCAGGCCACCCAGGATAATAGCCACGATGAGCCGTATGATACTGTCACTGGTACTAATCATCATGGGCATCACTCCTATTCATCAAAAAAGCAAAATCTTCACTTTTTCTTTATATTAGTTATAGTATAATATACGTCGGAAGGAAAATCTACGCTCAGCGTTTATACTGTATGTCTATATTCCTTATACACCATGTTTACAGAAAGGAGCCTTCCTGATGGGTAAACATATATTTTATCTCGATAATCTGCGCACATTCGTCATTTTTCTGGGTATTCTCTGCCTGGCAGCTGGTTCGTTCCTGCCGGCTCCGTTTATGCCACCTCATTACGTCTTTGCCGGCCAGCCGGGTACTATCGCCCCTTTTTATTATCTCTTTTATGAATTTGCCATGACACTGGTCATTCCGGTCCTCTTTTTTATCAGCGGCTATTTTAGCGCGTCGAATCTGCGGATCCGCCTGTTCCAGCCATATTTCAAAGGACGCTGGCTGCGTCTGGGCTGGCCTTTGCTGTTTGCTATAATCATCATGATGCCGGAAATAGCCTGGATCAGCGCCCGCAGCACGGGATACAGTGCGGGATTTTTCACTTTCCTTACGCAACGCTTCCTGGGCCGGGGATTCACGTTGGGAATATACGGATTTCTGGCAGTGCTCCTGCTGTTCATCCTGCTGCTCATGGCAGCCAAAAAGCTCAATCATCAGGCCCTTCGCCATACGGAAATTTCGTCTCCATCCCCGCTCTTCCTCATTCTCTTCGTTGGTGTTCATCTCATTTTAGCCCTGGCCGTCTACTTCGGGCTGCTCGGCCTGTCACCGCAAAGTCTTTCCGCCTTCCAGGCATTTTTTGCCGGTCTGGGCTTTCAGCCGAGCTGGCTTATCACGGCGGCCTTATACTTTCTCCTCGGCATCTACGCGGCCAAACACCGCTGGTTCATCCAGGGAGGTTATGTTCCAGGGATTATCTGGTTTGCCGCGGCCATTGGCTTTTCTATTATATACAATGTATTTCCCTATTATCACGTCATTACCCTCGCCTTCCTGTCTCTTTCGGGGACACTCGGTCTGATTGCTGCCTTTGCCCGCTGGGGAGATCAGAGTTCGCAGACGCTGCTCACCCTGTCCCATATGGCCTACCCCGTCTGGTATCTGAGCGAACCGGTATTGGAAAACATCATGTACTTTCTCCTGCCCCTTACAATTGCCGCTCCGCTCAAACTGATACTGGCTCTGGGCCTGACCTTGTTCTACGGATATTTCGTCTACAAATATGCCTTATGCCATCTGGGCTGCTTTAAAACGCGCTGACGGGGATTTAAATAATTCCTTAATTTTCGCCCCCCTACTGGCACAAAGGCTCCTATCTATGCTATGATAGGATAAGTCAGTTATATACTTTCTTTTTTCACCTAAGGAGTTGGATGAATTCTATGGATACATTGCTGCAATTAATGGAAGTCTATGGATATGCAGCCATGTTCGTGGCCATGGTAGCCGAAAATGCCAATATTCCCGTTCCCAGCGAAGTCGTCCTCGGTTTTGCGGGATTTCTCATTTCACAACATATTTTCGATTTCTGGACGACCTTTATCATCGCCTGCACAGCCGGCGTGACCGGCTCAATTCTGAGTTACTGGCTCGGTTCGTATGGCGGCCGTCCTCTGCTCTTGAAATACGGCAAATATATCTTCTTCAATGAAAAAAAGTTCAATATGGCCGAAAAGATGTTCAATAAGTACGGTGGTATTGCCGTCATCATCTGCCGCTGCCTGCCCGGCGTACGGACATTCATTTCCTTTCCGGCCGGCGTCGCCCGTTATCCCTTCGGCCGGTTCGTACTGTTTACGATTATCGGCACCATTCCCTGGACACTGCTGCTCGTCTGGGCCGGCTCCGTACTGGGCAGTCATTGGCGTGACCTGATTCAGTATAATCATCAGCTGCTCATCGGAATGGGCATCGTCTGCGCCGTCATTGCCGTCGTCGGTCTCTGGAAATACCGCCGCAGCCGCAACCGCCGCCAGACGGAATAATCTGTGCCATCTGCTGCCGCATACCTCATCGTGCGGCAGTTTTTTTCTGTCACATACGGCCCACTGGAAAGGAGTCTTACATGAAAGCCCGCAGTCTCTTACTCGCTATCGCCATTGTCAGCCTTTTATTTTTCCTTACAGGCAATGCGTCTCTGCCCATCACCGATCCGGTAGAATCAAATTACGCACTGACAGCAAAGGAAATGGTCTTGTCCGGCGATTGGATTTCTCCCCGGATTTTCGATACATTCTGGTATGATAAACCGATTTTCATCTATTGGATGCTCAGCCTGTCTTATACGCTGCTGGGATTCAGCGACTTTGCTTCCCGCCTGCCGGGAGCCGTGTTCGGCATGGGATCGGTCGTCCTGTTTTCCTGGTATCTGCTGCACCGTGGCACCCGGCGGGAACTGGCTGTCCTGGGAGCCGCCGTCATGGCCACCAGTCTGGAGGTCTGGGCCGTATCCCATTCTATCATTACCGATCAGATTCTCTTCTTCTTTACAGAAGCCACCCTGTTTTTTGCCTATATCGGCCTGACAGAAAATCGGAGCCCCTACATGACGGCCGCCTATGCCATGGCCGCCCTGGCCGTTCTTACCAAAGGCCCGGTCGGCATCGTCCTGCCCGGTACGTTTTTGCTGGTCTTTGCCGCCCTGCGCCGTGATGCATCACTGCTGCGCCGGATTTTCCAGTCTCAGGGAATTGCCTTGTTTCTCCTACTCTGTCTGCCCTGGTACGGAATCATGTATCAGCTCCACGGAAACGATTTTATCGACGGATTCCTGGGACTGCACAATGTAGCCAGAGCCACCGCATCGGAACACCCGGAAGTCAACGTCTGGTATTATTATCTGGTGCTCGTCCCCGTCAGTCTGCTTCCCTGGACCGGGCCCGCACTTTACGGAGCATGGCATCGCCGTCATGATGGCGCCGAATATCAGTTCATGATGATCTGGGCACTGGGAACGATATTGTTCTATACTCTCGTTGCAACGAAATATCCTACCTACGCCTATATTGCCAATATTCCGCTTCTCCTGTTTGCCATACTAGGTATCGGAGATTTATATGAAAAAAACAGGGCCCGGTTCTGGACGATTCTTACCGGGCCTGCCATCATCTGGTGGCTGCTCTTCGCCACTGCTCCCTTATTATTCAAAAAGGCGGCCTTCGTTCCCGGAAGCTGGACCGGATTGTACATATTCATTTTCCTCTCTATCGTCCTGCTCCTGGCTGCCCAGAAGACTCATGCCTTCCCGGCACTGCCTGTCATGACTGCCATCGGCACGGCTGTCATCTATATTCTGGTCCTCTATCAGGGCCTGGTACCGTTCTATGATTATCGGTCGGCATCGGCATTTCTCCATCAGGAAGAAGCCTTACAGGGGCAGCTCTACTTCTTTGAAGAGTACCGCACATCCTTTGCCTATTACACGGGCCGTACCGCTTTGTATACAGAGCCGGCCGGATACGATGAAAATGCCCGGCTGCACCGTTCTTCTGTCTGGGCTGGCAAACACCCCTTCCCGGAAGAAGACAGCCCGCGTCTCATGGCGCGCCTTTCGGCAAGGGAAAGGGTAACCATCCTCGTGCCACGGGGCCGTTATAGCGATTATGTCCAGTCAGAATTTTATCCCCTTACCAGAGAAGCCGGAAAGATAGGCGCTTGTTACCTGTTTTACACAAAGGAGGCTTTGCCATGACCATAGAAGATTTCATTCACTCTCTCCAGATGTATACCAGCCCGGCTGTATGCAACCCCTGGCGGGACTATGACCGTACGTGCGATTTGGGACCACAGGCACCGGAAATCCGCCGTCACCAGCTGCAGGAGTATCTGGCCCAGCGTATCGGGCAGGCCCGTTACCTCTTTGTCGCCGAAGCCGCGGGATATCAGGGATGCCGGTTCACGGGTATCGCCATCACGTGTGAACGGATGCTCCTCGGCGCCCACAAGCAAGTGACCAGCGCCATGGTCCTGGGCCATGCAGGACAGCGCACGAGCCGTCCCGACTCTCCGTATATGACCAGTCGCCCCCAGAGAGATCACGGCATGAATGAACCGACAGATACGTACGTATGGGGTGCCATCCTGGACAACGGTCTCAATCCGCGGGACGTCCTGCTCTGGAATATTTTTCCCTTTCATCCCCACAAGGATTCGCCCTTTTCCAACCGCACACCGACGGATGAAGAATTATCGGCAGGCCTCGCGTACACCCGCCAGCTCCTCGCGCTCTGTCAACAGCCCCTGCGTATCGGTGCCATCGGCCGCAAGGCAGCAGAGACACTGCAAAGCGCCGGCATTGATGCCATTGCTACTCGTCATCCGGCCAACGGCGGAGCCGGCCTGTTCCGGAAACAATTTGCCGATCTGATTAAAACTGTATAAAACGAATTCTATTGCCTATCCTGATAAGACCGTATTGCCATGAACCCAAGGCTCATGGTGTGCGGTCTTTTTTTGCATATTCTATACAGGTACAGAAATCACCGGCATCATCGACGCTCTCATTTTATGATTATTTATCATAGTTAAAATGATTTTATTTTATCGCAAATTCAATAAAAGGTAAACTATTTTAGCTGTATGTCTTTATTTTTATCAATGTATACAATATTATTTTTGAATTTTTTATTGACACAACGACATTTCACCTTTATAATAAATTCCAATCTGTACAACGTTTATTGTATGCGTTATAAAAATACATCTGCGTTGTACCGGGGGGATATGAAGAGGGGGAATCGATATGTATAAAAAATTACGTGATCTGCCGGCACCGCAGGGGCTGTACGATCCGGCATTCGAACACGATGCATGTGGCATTGGCTTCGTCGTCAATATGAAGGGGAAAAAATCTTATGATATCATCGACCAGGCTCTAACCATCCTGGAAAATCTGAAGCACCGCGGCGCTGAAGGCGCCGATGCCCAGAGCGGTGACGGTGCAGGAATCCTCGTACAGATACCGCATCAGTTCTTCTGCCGGGAATGTGAAGTCCTGGGCTTTACCCTGCCGCCAGAAGGAGAATATGGTGTCGGCATGATTTTTGCCCATCGCTACGAAACATTCCGCAAGAAGCAGATGGAAGAATTTGAAAAGATTGTCAAAGAAGAAGGCCTGTCCATCCTCGGCTGGCGTGACGTACCGGTCGATGAAAGCCTCATCGGGAGCATCGCCAAGACAATCCGTCCTCATTTTCTGCAGGTCTTTATCCGCAAAGATCCCTCTATGACCAACCCGATGGATTTTGAACGCAAGTTATATGTCATCCGCAAGATGGCGGAAAAGAAGATTATCCCGGCCAGTCAGGAAAAGGGCTCCGATTTCTACATTGCCAGTCTGTCTTCGCGGACCATTGTCTATAAAGGCATGCTGACTTCTATCCAGCTGCGCCATTTTTATCTGGACCTGTCCGACCTGGATTTTACGACCTCCATGGCACTCGTCCACTCCCGGTTCAGCACCAATACATTCCCCAGCTGGGCCCGGGCCCATCCGAACCGTTATATCGTCCACAACGGAGAAATCAACACCATCCAGGGGAATGTAAACTGGCTCAATGCCCGGGAAAGCAAATCCAAATCCAGTGATTTCCCGGACCTGGAAAAGGTCTTTCCCGTCGTCGATGACAGTGGCAGCGACTCGGCCATGTTCGACAACTGCCTGGAATACCTGTATATGACAGGACACTCCCTTCCCCATGCCATGATGATGATGATTCCCGAACCGTGGGAAAAAGACCCGCTCATGAGCAAGGAAAAACGGGATTTCTACCGCTATCATAACTTCATGATTGAACCGTGGGACGGCCCTGCCGCTATCGGATTCTGTGACGGCATCGTCATCGGCGGCATGCTCGACCGCNNNGGAGCCCTGGGACGGCCCGGCTTCCATCCTGTTTTCTGACGGCGAGGTCATGGGCGCGGTGCTCGACCGCAACGGCCTGCGTCCTGCCCGCTATTATGTCACCCGCGACGACCGGGTCATCGCCAGTTCGGAAGTAGGGGCACTCTCCATTCCGCCGGAAGATGTTCTTTATAAAGGCCGTCTTCAGCCGGGGAAAATGCTCCTCGTCGATACGCAGCAGCAGCGCATCATCGACGATGAAGAAATCAAGCAGCAGATTGCTACGGAATTTCCCTATGGGGAATGGTATAAAAAGCACGTCATCGATCTGGACGATCTCATGTCCCGCCAGAATCTCATCGGCAGTGACAAGACGATACCATACGATTTGAAAGAACAGGAAATGGTCTTTGGCTATACGCAGGAAGACATGGATAAAATCATCCTGCCAATGGCCCGCGATGGCAAGCAGCCCATTGACTCGATGGGGATGGACGTATCCCTGCCCGTTCTGTCGGACCGTCCCCAGCTGCTGTATGATTACTTTCAGGAAAACTTCGCCCAGGTCACCAATCCGCCCATCGACGGCGTACGGGAAAACATCGTCATGAGTTCACTCGTCATGGCAGGGAACGTCGCCAATATCATGGATCCCGATGACGAAAACACGGCCGCTCTCTACCTAAAACGACCTATTCTCACCAATGAAGAAATGGCGGTCATCAAATCACTCATGACAGATAAGCTCCACACATCGGTCATTTCTATGCTGTATCCCGTAGGCGGCGGCCCCGACGCTATGGAAACGGCTATCGAATCACTCTGTATCGACGCGCTGAAAGCTATCCGCAACGGTGCCAATATCCTGATTCTGTCCGACCGGGGCATCAATTCCCGCATGGCTGCCATCCCGGCCCTGCTGGCTACGGCTGCACTCCATCATTTCCTCATCCGCAAGACCGTCCGTTCTGATGTCGGTCTCATCCTGGAATCAGGGGAACCACGGGAAATCCATCACTTCTGCACCCTCGTCGGCTATGGCATCACCGCCGTCAATCCGTATGTAGCACTGGAATCCATCAAAGAACTGGCTGCAAAGAAGAAACTGGGCAAAATCTCCTGCGAGGAAGCTCGGGAAAACTATATCCGGGCCTCGGTCAACGGCATGCTGGCTGTCATGTCCAAAATGGGTATTTCCACCATCCACAGCTACCACGGCGCCCAGATTTTTGAAGCTGTTGGTATCAGCCGCGACCTGATCCAGAAGTATTTTGTCAATACGCCCAGCCCCATCGGTGGCATCGGCCTGAAAGAAATAGCCAAAGAAAACGCCCTGCGTCATGAAGCTGCTTTTTCTGGCAGCGATACCCTGCCGAAGGGAGACATCTATCAGTACCGCAAAGGCGGACAGGCTCATATCATCGATCCCCAGGCAGTCCAGCTCCTGCAAAAAGCCTGCCGTACGAACGATTATGACCTATACCGTGAATATGCCGACCGAGTCAATACGTCGTCCACGTACCGCCTGCGCGATTTGCTGGACTTCGTCTATCCTGCCGGTTGCAGCATCCCCATCGAAGAAGTCGAATCGGAAGATAATATCGTCAAACGGTTCCGTACCGGTGCCATGAGTTACGGCGCCCTCAGCAAGGAAGCCCACGAATGTGTGGCCCGGGCCATGAACCGTCTCGGCGGCATGAGCAATACTGGCGAAGGCGGCGAAGACGCAGCCCGGTTTGATACCGATACCAATGATAAAATCAAACAGGTCGCTTCGGCCCGTTTCGGCGTAACCAGCAACTACCTGGTCCACGCAGCAGAATTACAGATTAAATGCGCCCAGGGTGCCAAGCCCGGCGAAGGCGGCCATCTGCCCGGCAGCAAGGTCTATCCCGACATCGCCAAAACCCGCCATGCCACGACTGGCGTCGCCCTCATTTCACCGCCACCGCATCACGATGTGTATTCCATAGAAGATCTGGCAGAACTCATTTTCGACCTGAAGAATGCCAACCGCAACGCCCGCATCGGCGTCAAACTGACCAGTGGTGCCGGCATCGGTACCATTGCCGCCGGCGTCGTCAAAGCCAAAGCTGATGAACTAACCATCAGCGGCTTCGATGGCGGTACCGGGGCATCTCCACGGACCAGTCTGCGCCATGCCGGCCTTCCATGGGAAATCGGCCTTTCGGAAGTACAGCAGACACTGCTCCTCAATCAGCTCCGCGACCGGGTACGCGTCGAGGTAGATGGCAAACTGCTCACGGGCCGCGACGTAGCCATTGCCGCTCTGTTCGGCGCTGAACTCTTTGGATTCGGCACGGCGCCCCTTATGGCTATCGGCTGCCATATGCTCCGCGTATGTCACCTCAACACCTGCCCGTACGGTGTGTGCACACAGAATGAAAAGCTGCGGAAGAATTTCAAAGGCAAGCCGGAATATATCATCAATTTCATGCACTTCATCGCCCGGGACCTGCGGGAAATCATGGCCCGTCTGGGATTCCACAAAATCGACGACATGGTGGGCCGTTATGATCTGTTGAAGCAGAAAGACACGGCACCGAACTGGAAGGCTTCCACAGTCAATCTGAAGCAACTCCTCTATCGTCCATACACAGATATCCGCATCGGCCATCACTTCACGACACCCCAGGACCATGAAATTTCCAAGACACTGGACATGTCGAAACTGGTGCGCATGTGCCGTCCGGCCCTGGAACAGAAAAAACACATCCGTGCCCGCCTGCGCATCAAAAACACGGACCGCGTGACAGGTACTCTCCTGGGCAGTGAAATTACACGGCGCTACGGAGAAGAAGGTCTGGCCGAAGATACGATCAAGCTCTGCTTCGTCGGCTCGGCCGGTCAGAGTTTCGGAGCCTTCATCCCCAAAGGACTGACACTGGAACTGGAAGGTGACGCCAATGACTATCTCGGTAAAGGGTTGTCGGGCGGCAAGATTATCGTCCATCCACCGGTAGAATCAGTATTCCCGGCAGAAGACAACATCATCATCGGCAACGTAGCCTTCTATGGCGCGACCAGTGGCGAAGCCTATATCAACGGCATCGCCGGTGAACGGTTCTGCGTCCGCAACAGCGGCATTACGGCTGTCGTCGAAGGCGTAGGCAATCACGGCTGTGAATACATGACCGGTGGCCGCGTCCTCGTGCTGGGACGTACGGGCCGGAATTTCGCAGCCGGCATGTCTGGCGGCATTGCCTATGTCTATGACCTGGAACCGACGAACTGCAACCAGGACCTGGTACATCTGGAAGATCTTACCGATGAAGGCGAAATCGCCATCGTCAAAGCAATGCTCGCCCGCCATGTCCAGTACACCGGCAGCGAACTGGGCTGCCGGCTCCTGGAAAACTGGGAAGACACACAGGGCCGGATTACCCGCATCATTCCGACAGCTTATGAAGAGATGCTGGCTCTCATCGAAAAGGCAAAGGCCGAAGGCTATACCGATAAAGAAGCCCATATGATTGCATTCCAGACAAAACACGGAAAATAATAGTCACACCGGCAAAAAAAACGGCAGCAGCCGCGCAGTTTTCGCTGCACAGCTGCTGCCGTTTTTTTCTGGGCCCTATTTCAGGAGTGATTCTATCTGACCGGCTTTGAGTACTCTGCCTGCCGATACCACTTTTTCGTCTACGACAAGGGCCGGTGTGCTCATGACGCCATACCGGGCAATCTGGGCAAAATCCGTTACGTACTCAATCCTGGCATCAATACCGAGGTGCTGGACGGCTT
The DNA here is from genome assembly GCF_002395615.1 of Megasphaera sp. UBA4233. Taxonomy (NCBI): domain Bacteria; kingdom Bacillati; phylum Bacillota; class Negativicutes; order Veillonellales; family Veillonellaceae; genus Megasphaera; species Megasphaera sp. UBA4233. The sequence goes on from NZ_DGXL01000021.1 coordinate 50,561, forward strand.
CTTTCGTCGCTGCCAGCAGGGCTTCGCATTTGCTGCATCCGCTTCCTAATACTTTGATTTTCATCTATGTGATAAGAATACTATTCACATTGATATTTGCCAATATGAACGGTTAATCTATCCAGAATCACCTGCCGGTTGCACAAATCTTTTTACTATAAGATATAAAGTATAGTATAATAGTACCATTCTCCCATGAAAGGATGATAGATATGTATATTGATGACGCTGAAGGCATGGTATTTCGTCCCCCCAGCGAAGCCTATAGTTTCATATTGCGTGCCACCATCGGCTGTTCCCACAATACGTGCACATTCTGCCCGATGTATAAGGAATCGCGGTTCCGGATCCGTCCCCTGGAAGAAATCGACGGTATCATTGAACGCGGTGCCGCCGCTTACCCCTATGTGCGCCGTGTCTTTATCGCTGACGGCGACGCCCTGGTCCTGAAAACCAAAGACCTGCTGCACATCATAAAAAAATGCTATGACCTGTTCCCCCGCCTGACCCGCGTCGGCGCCTATGCGACTCCGGCTGACATCGACCGCAAGACACCGGAAGAACTGACTGCACTTCACGAAGCAGGTCTTGGAATTCTCTATACGGGAATCGAAAGCGGCGACGATGCGGTCCTCACCCGGGTCCATAAGGGTACGACGGCGGAACTCACCGTGCGGGCCGGCCAGAAAGCGCTGGCTGCGGGGTTTAAATTATCTGCCATGATTCTTCTCGGCCTGGGTGGTCAGGAACGGACCCATGAACACGCCCTGCACACGGCGGAAGTCGTGTCTGCCATCAATCCCACCATGCTCAGCGCCCTGTCCCTGATCATTCCCGAATTCGTTCCCCTGTACAAGGAAGTACAAGACGGCACCTTTACACCTCTGACGGCCCGGGGATTTATCCGGGAACTGGACGAGCTCCTGCGCCATACGGAAATGACAGAGCCCTGCATTTTCCGCAGCAATCACGTTTCCAATCTCTATCCCGTAGGCGGCACACTGCCCAAAGACAAAGAAGCCATGCTCCGGGCATTAGAGCAGATGATGCCCCATATGGACGATACGACACCCATTCTGGGCGACGTAACTCATTTCTAAAACTAAAAAAACAGAGGATGCTGCACTACAGGCTTTTAAAGCCATTCTGCGCATCCTCTGTTTTACTTTATTGTATTCTCTTTTTAATGCTGCGCCGGAACGGTGATGGTTTCGCGCTGTTTTTCTGCATCCCGGGCTTCTATCTTATCCATGTTGCGGGCAAAAATCCCGGCCAGGATGGACCCGGTGACCTGATGGATAGCAGCACCGACAGCGGCCGGAATGGCTACAGCCGGAGCGAAGAAGACGGAAACAAGGGAAATAGCCAGGGCATCGTTCTGCATGCCAACTTCCAGCGTGACGGAATGCTGCTGTTTCTTACCCAGTCCTAATTTACCTGTAACGAAGTAGCCAATGAGGAAACCGCCCAGATTATGGATGAGTACCATGAGGATAATGAAGAATCCCATTTCCAGGATTTTGACACCATTGATAGCAATAACGCCACCGACGATGACCAATACGCCAAAAGCAGAAACGAGTACCAGTACTTTCGACAAAGAAGCGACGTGCTTTTCACCCATGATGCGATGAACGATGAGTCCCAGAACCAAAGGAACCAGAATAACTTTCATAACCGTCATGGCCATGGCAAAGAAAGAAACTTCAACCCACTGGCCAGCCAGTCCCCAGACGATGAAGGGCATCATGATGGGTGCCAGCAGAGTCGAACAGGTCGTAATGGATACGGACAGCGGTACATCGGCTTTCGCCAGGAAGCCCATGACGTTGGATGCTGTGCCGCTCGGACAGGACCCCAGCAGAATCATGCCGACAGCCATTTCCGGTGGCATCTGAAAAGCCAGTACCAGTCCATAGGCCAGGAGCGGCATAATCGTGTAGTGAGCCGTGCAGCCGATGAGGACTTCTTTTGGCCGCTGCAGGATGAGTCTGAAGTCTTTGGCATGCAGCGTCATCCCCATACCAAACATGATGACCCCCAGAAGCAATACCGTATGCGGTACGGCCCATAAAAATGCGCCCGGCATAAAGTATGCCCAGATAACGACAAGAAATACGATGTACGTCAGGTTCTTTCCGACAAAACCACTTAATTTCCCGATTAAATCCATCATATGAATCCCCCCGATGATGCGTGTACGAATTAATAAATATAAATAAAATATACCCCAGTAACAAATCCTGATGACTATCCCGCTTTTTGTGTAAAAAAACGCTTTGTCTCTTTTAAAAGAGACAAAGCGTTCAGCTCTGCGGTACCACTCTTATTGTCGTAACGACCCCTCTGTGCATCTCCGGAACCCCCGTTCCTTGCAATGCCTGACCCGCTAACGGTGGTCTTCCGGCTGCGTCTACTTGCAAAGCGTTCGGGCAGCTGCTCATGGGTGACTTCACGGTATCTGCCCATCCCGTCTCTCAGCCTGCAACGGTTCTCTGTCATGGGGGATTGCCCTTACTACTCCCAGTCAACACGGTGTCTGTGGATTTGTTGATGCTTATTATACGCACGGTGTATGAGAAAGTCAAGAAGTTTTTTTCTTCGCATCTTAAAAAAAGCACGCATTAAAACGTTAAACTTAAAATTATTAACATTGATTTTCCAGGCATTCTCATTAATAATTAACGCGATCTATCTATAGAATTTTAGAATTGAAGTACATTCTTTCTCGTTATTTCAAATTTCATTTTGTCTTACTTTTGTTGAAATTTGTAGTATAATGTAGAAAAATCCCGTAAACCAAGGAGGTTCTGCCTTATGAAAAAGATATGTCTCTTCCTCATACTGCTCGTTACTATAGCCAGTGCATCCTTTGCTGCAGACACGACCGGATCATCCCCTGCCACTACTCCGCCCGTCACGGCCAGCCAGCCGGCAGATGATACCGCACGGTTCGACAACGAACGGACCATCCTTCTGGTCCGTACGACCCAGGGCGGTTATCCTGCCCATTTCATGGAACAGCGTCTGCGCCAGCCCTTCCGCCTTCCATACTGGGACCGCCAGTATGCAGCGGAAACGATTCCCCCGGAAGACATAACAGAAGATACGATGCAAAAACTGGCCGCATCCTACAAAGCCGATATCGTCCTCGTACCGGTCGTACGGACCTGGATCTGGCGGCAGTATCACGCATACCGCGGCTGGTATGATGACGACGAATTTTTCACAGAATGCTGGTATGACCTGCGGGTATATGCCTACAATGTCAAAGATCAGACACTGAAGAGTTATAGTTCCCGCGGCTCAGAACGGGATGAAGCCTCTATCCTCAATGATCCCAATGAAATTCTGGGACGGGCCATGGACCAGATTCTGGAAAAATTGCCATATAAACGCATCCCGACGGACATTGAACGGTAATCAGCCGCTGATTTTACGCTGTGAAGCTTCCATCCAGGCCGCACCGGCAATGCCCGGAGTCGTCATTTCCCAGGGAGACAGGATGTGTTCCATCTGTTCCTCCGTCAGGATATGATGTTCCCGGATAATATCCCGTACGGGCCGTTTGGTTGCATACGCTTCCCGTGCCAGGAAGGAAGCCTTTTCATAGCCGATATGCGGCAGCAGTGCCGTAATGATGCCGACACTGTGATCAACCCAGTACTGGCATTGACTGCGATTGGCTTCCAGTCCCTTCAGCAGTTTATCGATGAACGCATAAATCGCATTCGTCAGGCACTGCATGGCACTAAAAAGATTATACGCCATGACCGGCTCCATGACATTGAGTTCGAACTGGCCGTTTTCCGAAGCAAAGGTGACGGCCAGGTCGTTGCCAATGACCTGATAGCAGGCCTGGTCGAGTACTTCTGCCATGACGGGATTGACTTTACCCGGCATGATAGATGAACCGGGCTGACGGGCCGGCAGTTTCAGTTCATTGAGGCCACAGCGCGGGCCCGATGCCATGAGACGGAAATCGTTTGCCATTTTAATCAGCACCAGAGCCGTGCATTTCATGGCTGACGATACTTCAGCAAAGCCGTCCGTATTATTAGTCATGTCAATGAGATTGCTGGCCGTCGTAAACAGTTCTCCCGTAAGCCCGGACAATTCTTTGGCAACGCCCCGGATGTACTGAGGTTCGGCATTAAGACCTGTGCCGACGGCAGTACCGCCCATATTGATAGTATGTACACCTTCAAGAGACCGCTTGATCCGTTTGCGACCCCGGTGTACAGCCGATGCATAGGCCCCCATTTCCTGTCCCAGTGTCACCGGTACGGCATCCTGCAGGTGGGTCCGCCCCATCTTGATGACATCTTTAAAGTCTTCTTCTTTATCGAGAAGAGCCGCTTCCAAAGCCCGCAATGCTTCGTTCAGTTTCTTTCCTTTGAGGATGAGGCAGACCTTCATACTCGTAGGAAATACATCGTTCGTGGACTGGGCCATATTTGCATGATTATTCGGTGATACGATATCATACCGTCCTTTGGGCTGCCCCAGGATTTCCAGTGCGCGGTTGCAGAGTACTTCGTTCATATTCATATTGACCGATGTACCGGCACCACCCTGGATTGGATCGACCGGGAACTGGTCAAGCCATTTCCCAGACAGGATTTCATCGGCTGCCTGTACCAGAGCCGTACCGATTTTCTTCGGCAGACGGCCTGTCTTCATATTTGCCAGCGCGGCTGCTTTTTTGACCAGCGCCATGGCATGAATGAAATCCGGGTCGAGATGATTGCCTGTAATATGGAAATTTTCCAAAGCACGCATGGTCTGTACGCCATAATATACATCATCTGGCACATTCATTTCTCCCAAAAAATCATGTTCTGTTCTCATGATACCCCTCCTGGCCACGCACTGTTGTATACAGTATGCAATGTTTGTGATAAAGAAATTAATGAAAATTTACAAATCCATATTTCATGGGAACTGGTACAGTAAAAGGCGCTGCCGGATCTATGTCCAACAGCGCCTTTGCCGCACGTCCTATGAAATTTAGCTATATCTTAACGCTATTTGAAATGGTTGTCAAGATATACCGATACATCGTACGAACTCCCTGCAAGCCATTGCATGGTGATATTTATTGAATATGATTCTAAATACTTTAAACATTTACATTGTCTCCCGATTGCCTTATAATTTTATTAGGATACGTCTATCTTAAAATTTTGTTTTTATAAAGGAGACGATTTGCATGGAATTAGAAGAAATGTGGGAAAAGATGGTCGATTGTCTGCACAAAGAAGTAAAACCCGCCACGGGGTGTACGGAGCCGATATCGCTTGCCTACGCATCGGCTGTAGCTGCGGAAAAGCTGGGGCAGCCCGTAGAAAAAATTGAAGCAAGGGTATCGGCTAACATGATGAAAAACGGGATGGCCGTCATCGTGCCGGGAACGGAAACACCGGGGCTGTACATCGCGGCAGCCGTCGGTGCACTGGGCGGTGACCCCAAAGGCGGTCTGCAAGTACTGAAACGCTTGTCTCCCGACGTCGTACGGAAGGGCAAAAAGATGGTCGCTGACAAGCTCGTATCGGTCGATATCGCCGACGTTCCCAATGTACTGTATTCCGAAGCCAAAGTCTATGGTGGCGGCCATACGGCACGGGTCTGCATTGCCGACGATCACACCAATGTCGTGCGCATCGAAAAAGACGATGCCGTCCTCTTTGAAGCACCGCCGATGAGCCGGGACGAAATCTCTCCGGAAGAACAGTTCCTGAACAACCTGACATTAAAGGATGTCTATCAATTTGCAACCGAATGTCCCATTGACGATATCCGCTTCATGGAAGAAGCCGCTAAATTAAATGAAGAATTATCCAAAGTCGGTCTTTCAGAAAAATACGGCCACTGCATCGGTTATACGATGAAATCAGAAATCCATACGGGATTCCTTAGTAACGCCCTGCAGGACATGATTATCATGAAGACAGCCGGAGCTTCTGATGCCCGCATGGGAGGGGCCCCGCTTCCGGCCATGACCAATTCCGGTTCTGGCAACCAGGGAATCACGGCTACCATTCCCGTCGTCGTAACGGCACAGAAAGTAAAGGCATCCAAGGAACAGCTCATCCGGGCCCTTACCATGTCTCATATGACGGCCATTTACATTCACAGCTTCCTTCCCAAACTCTCCGCGCTCTGCGCCTGCGGCACGGCCGCTATGGGAGCTGCTACTGGCATGGTCTGGCTCCTGGGAGGCAAATTCCAGGACGTGCAGGATACCATTTCTAACATGACCGGTGACCATATCGGTATGGTATGTGATGGCGCCGGCAACAGCTGCACCCTGAAAGTTGCCACAGCCTGCGACGCCGCCTGCCGGGCAGTCATGCTCAGCCTGCACAATATCCGCGTAACCGGTAGTGAAGGCCTGGTCAGCAACAATCCCGATGAATCCATCCGCAATATTGGCGAACTGGCCAAAAAAGGTATGGAACAGACCGATAAGGAAATCCTGCAGATCATGCTCCATAAAAATAAACTCGATGCGTGAAAGCAAGAGAACTATCTAAAAATCTTATAGATAATTGTTCAGTCATCTCATAAAACAACTCACGTACACGTAAAGCCGCAACAAACGGGCAGCTGCTCATTTTGTTGCGGCTTTCGTCTTTACAAATCTTTTTTCAGATAAATCACATTGGGCATGGGATTATGATAATACGCCGGGATTTCGGTAAATCCGAATCGTTCATACGTATGAATGGCGCTTTTCATCGTATCGGTAAACGAATCCAACACCATTTCCTTATATCCATCTGCACAGGCCTGATTGACAATCTTCTCTACGAGCATACGCCCGGCATGAAGATGACGGTATGCCGGTTTGACATATAACCGCTTCATTTCACAGCGCCGGTCATCGTGGCGGTGATAGGCAATACAGCCAATAACCGCTCCGTCATCGGCCACGGCTGCATAGATGCGGCCGTAAGGCGGTACATAACGTTGTTCCAGATGAGCCAGTTCATCTGACAGATTCTGAAAACTTAGATCCATGTGCAGAGAATCGGTATATTCCACAATCAGTTCCTTTAGTTCAGGCAGCCGCTGCGTTCCATCAATAATTTTCATGTCAATGCCTCCCATGCTTTTTCTTTTAGTATACTATAGACACCCCTTTTTTCCTATCGGTCTTCCGGCTATATATAATACGCATAAAGAACTAAATACAGCTTGTATTCATACAACATATCATATACAATGGATATAATATATTATTCCAAGAGGTGATAATCATGTTTACCAAGCGTGTACTGGCCATTCATGATTTATGCTCTTTTGGCCGCTGCTCGCTGACTGCTGTCGTACCGGTTATTTCTGCTATGGGGTTTCAAGTCTGTCCCCTGCCGACAACCTTGTCCAGTAATAATATCACATATCAGACATGTTATAGTTCGGATGTATTGTCTGATACACGTTTATTCATGGAAAAATGGGAAGAAATCGGCTGTTCCTATCAGGCTATTTACAATGGATTTTTATCAGATTTCCAACAGATGCAAATTGTCTGGGAAGCTATCCGCCGCTTTTCTGACGAAAATACCCTTGTCGTAATCGATCCGGTCATGTCATTTGCCGGCCGCCCTCTTCCCGTCTATAGTCAGGATATGATAGAAAAAATGCGCACTCTCATACGAAAGGCCACGGTCATTACGCCGACACTGATAGAGGCCTGTATGCTGACCGGGACACCAGTTGTCCCATCTTTTCCTTCCTTAAAAGATGTCCTCCAGCTCTGCCACCAGCTTTCGTCATTAGGCCCACGGTATGTCGTGATTACCCGAATTCCCGCATCAGATATAAAGATAAAAAATGTCAGTTTTGACGGTACTACCCATACCTATGACGAATGCCAGATTTACCGCGTACGGAAACAAGTGGATGGTCTGAGCGATTTATTTGCCAGCGTCCTTACAGGCGCACTGCTCCGGAATCACTCTATTCACATGGCCATGCGCCTGTCCCTCGATTTTCTGTCCTATGCCCTCGACTATACCCGCCAGGCCGGTTCAGACGCCCGGGAAGGAATCCAGATTGAGCCATGTTTACGACAACTTCTCAAGATTTAAAGAAGTGCTTTTTTTATGTCTCGAAAAGATATAACCCGTACTGCAGACGAAAATTGTCAATACCGCCGGAACGGCAAATTCTGTCCAGCTGCCGACAATCCTCATAATCAGTCTCCCCACTACAGCGTCATGCATGATCATGGAACCGGCCGTCCAGCCCAGAAGGCCTGCACCGCCATAGAGTACGACTGGGAAGCGGTCCATAATCCTGCCAATAACCGTGCTGCCCCCGACGATAATCGGGATACTGATGAGAAACCCGCAGGCGACGAGGATAAAGCTTCCATGAGATGCCCCGGCAATAGCCAGTACATTATCGACACCCATAGCCGCGTCGGCAATGATAATAGTCCGGATGGCACCCATCAGCGTGTCCGAAGCGTTAATTTTCTCATCATGCTCTGCCGGCAGCAGTAACTTGATAGCAATAGGCAGCAAAATCAGCCCGCCCAGGACCTGCAGATAAGGAATCGACAGGAGCCATACGGCAATCAGTGTCATAACGAGGCGGATGATGACAGCCCCACCAGTGCCGATGAGTATGGCTTTTTTTCGCAAATCCGACGGCAGTTTATTGGCCGCCATGGCGATGACGACGGCATTATCACCGCCGAGCAGAATATCCAGCATAATAATGGATGCGAGGGCTGTTATAAAATCCCAGGAAACCAAGGTCCATTCCATGATGCATTCTCCTTTACATGAACATACGATAAAAAAATGAGACTTTCCCATGCCGTCTGACGGACAGTATGGAAAAGTCTCACCTATTGTAAAATGGTTACAACGCTGGCACCAGCCCAATGGGCATGCATGTTGACGCCAGCTAAAAGGTTACTCCCTTTTACTACTATATGTGGTTGTGCAATTAGTATACCAAATACACCGGCCTTGTGTCAATAGAATTTAGAATGCCGGGAACCATCATCGCAATAACTAAAATCTAAATTTATTTTATATTTACCAGCCTTTTTTACCGGCCAGAACGGCATCGGGAATGTCTCCTTTTTCAAAATCCGTCATTGCCTGATCCAAAATAGCAAATCCTTTTCTCAAATGGTCGTCCGATATATTCAGTGGCGGCTGCACCCGCAGGACGTTGGCACCTACATTGATGATCAGCAAATGATTTTCGTATGCCCGGTATAAAATTTTATAGGTGCCCTCCGGATCGGCTCTGTATTCACCGGTATCTGTTTTTTTTACGATACCAATACCCATAGACATACCGATTCCCCGTACGAAGCCTACTACATCAGGATGCTTCCGCTGCAACTGTCCGGCTTCTTCCCAAAGGAGCTTAATGGTCCGGGCAAGTTGTTCTTGAAAAGCTCTTCTCTGCAAGATAGTAAAGAGTGCATTTCCTGCCGCACAGGATACCTGGTTGCCTCCCAATGTAAACAGATGTGCCGGAGCCGGAAGAGAATCCATAATATCAGCCCGTGCCATAAAAGCTCCCAGAGGGAAACCACCGCCGATGGATTTTCCCATGATAATACCATCAGGGATGACACCATAATGTTCGATAGCAAAAAACTTCCCTGTCCGGTAAAATCCCTGCTGTACTTCTTCAGAAATAAATAAGATATGGTATTTTTGACATAAATCATATAGTTTCCGAATGAATATCGGATGAGCCGGCAATATACCACCATCTCCTTGTATCGGCTCGATGACAACAGCTGCCACTTCTTCCGGTGATAGATACATAGAAAAGGCATTTTCTATAGCTTGCAGACAGTCCCGCTCTACCTGTTCATCCGGAAGATTGATGCCAAAATAAGGAAAATGATAAATTTCCGGAAGGAATGGCCCCATCTTTTCCCGCATTCTCGGTGTACAGGCAGTCATACTGCACGAACCGTAAGTATTTCCATGATACGAGTTCAAAAAGGTAATAATTTTTTTTCGTCCCGTATAAGCCCTGGCAAATTTTACAGCGCAATCGTTGGCATCGGACCCACAGTTTCCAAAGGCAATCTTAGCCTTCACCCCTCCCGGGTAGACGGAAACCAGATTTTCCGCGTAGGTAATCGTCGCTTCATTGTATGTATATGCCGGAGTATACTGCGTGCATTTCTGAAATTGCTCTTGTACGGCAGACATGATTTCCGGATGGCAGCTTCCCAGATTCAGCGATGATGCACTCGTAAGGAAGTCAATAAAACGGTTGCCATCTTTATCGGTCACAATATCCCCTTGTGCAGATTCTACTACAAGAGGAAAATACGAAAGATGCTGGCAAGTTGCAACAACTTCTGCATCCCGGTTTACCCATTCCTGACACGCCATTTGTTTCATACTCTTTCAGCTCCTTCTCCTCCAAAATCCGGTACGTTAATTCTCGTTATATATTTCCACTTCAATTTCAGCATCAGGATCATGACTGTTAATTTTATACAATCCTATGGTGAGCATGGGCAAGGCAAAGAAGAGGAAGAACCCCCAGCATATAATGCCATAGCCCTGAGCAATAAGCGGAATCAGCCCAAAGGTAGACACAACGACTCCCAGAGCAGTAAGACCCACCGCAATAGCAGGGCGTACCCAGCGGGGTACATAGCCTTTCGCCCGTTTATATGCAATTTCCACACGGTCATCTACAGCTTTAATAAAACCTGTGCCGGTCGCGATGAGTGTACCCAGGAGCACACTTTCAAAGAGGATATAGAGCCACAGCATGTTCAATTCTTCAAAGACGACAGCGACAGGTATTTCTGCCTGGATAGCTGCCGTAAAATTACAGCCCATCACCAGGAGAAGCAATACCGCCGGAATAATGCCAAAGATTCCGGAAATAATCCCACACAGGACCGCTTCTTTGCGGGTTTTTAAATCCCGCACCGTGTATAATACCACGGCGACAACGACAAGATTATAGAAGGAATACCGCAGGCCGTTGAACCACCAGTCGCCCCCGATTTCTGCCCGGGCGAATTCATTGGCAATAGCTCCTCCGAATTTATAGAAAACAACAGCCATAAAGAGGATGTATACGGCATACAGGATATATCCCCACACGGTAAGCGCCTTTTCAATCGTTGCCGTTCCTTTCAAGACCAAAATCACCATACCGGCCGAAAGAATGCCGATGCCAAACCATTTGGAAAGCCCGGTAAGACTGTTGAGCATACTGCCGGCACTGGCACAGACGACGCCCATAATGATGACCATCATGGCCCAGTAACATACTTCATACAGGATAGCCCCCCGGCCGAGAAGTCGTTTCATGAGAGAACCATAATCATAGGTCTTGAAGATACGAACGAATTCAAAAGTAATCACACACATCAGCGTCCAGACAACCATCGTGATCATCTGTGCCAAAAAACCGCCCAATAGTCCCTGCGTCCCAAAAAATTGCGCAATCTCAGCACCTGTACCATATCCGCCGCCAATGACTACTTGTTGAAAAACAAAACCGGGAATAACATATTTCGTCCAACTCGTCTTCGCCTTTTCCATATCGTCACGTCCTTTCTCTAATACATTTTGTCATAAAAAGTGCAAAAGATATCCTGCCGGCAGCGCTATCGTGTACAATCATCGCCTCGTTTTAAATCATATTGATATGTACTATGAGAAATGATGAAAAGCCATACTCCGGAATATACGGCATAACTATCTTTTTATCAAATTACATATTCTGTATTTACGCTTTCTGCAACTTAGTTTACAATACATATATAAGGACAGTTTCGTATACCAGTAAACATGTTTTATATTTTATTGTTTTCTTATTTTTATTCTTTATATTATTCTCTATTTTATGCTCATATCATAATTCTTTTCAAGTGTCTTTAATAGGCTATTATTATGACCAAAACTTAAATTTCTTTGTATCTTCCATAATTTTTCTCTATTTATAAGGAGGAATGACATTGAAACTTGGTTTTATTGTGCCACAAACCCATGTCCGTCTTTTAACCAAACTTGTCGGACAATTTTCCCAGATAGAAATTACACCGATTATCTACGATGCCATTTTTGACATTCCTTTCTGCATTGAAGGGCGACAGCAGGAATTCGATCAGCTTTTATTTTTGGGAGAAACAGCCAAACTCTATACGCAGGCCAAGGTCACTCCCAGTATTCCTTGGGAATTTGTCGAACATTCCCACGCAGGATGTCTGAATTATTTGTTTCAGCTTACCCTGCAGGGGCATAATATATATCATCTGGTAACCGATATACAGGATCACCAGCTCGTCTTCGACATTTATGAAGAGCTGGGCATTCCCCTCGACCAGACTCACATCATCTTTGCTCCTGTATATGATTTTAATGAAGCCTATATTGAAGAGACGCTCCAATTTTTCAAAAACCAATATCGGTTTAATAAAGATATTGCCTGTCTGACCAAATTTGCCAAAGTATACGAACCGTTAAAAAAACTGGGCTATCCCGTAGCCTGCGTCGTCCCTACTTTATTAGATATTTACAACAGTCTTCAGAAAGTATATACGACGTATTTGTTTACGGTCAGCCGGGAAAGTCAGTTTGTCATCATCTACGTCGGCATTGATGATTTCAAAAACGACAGACTGCCTTATACAGAACGTAATGAATATCAGGGTATGCTGGAAAATGTCAACGTTATCAAACACATTTACGATTTATCCGTAGAAATTGAATCTCCTGTTTTCCACGTTACGGAACAGTTATTTATGTTTTTTACCTCCCGGGACATCATCGAACGGCGAACAAGGGGATTGGAAGATTTTTCCATGTTCGAAACTATCCGGGAAAATACGGCCAGCACTATCAGTGTCAGTATTGGCTTTGGCAAAACGGCCATAGAAGCACAATATCATGCCCGTACCGGATTGAACCGGGCACGTCACGGCGGCGGTAACCGTATTTATCTCGTCTATGATCTGCATCACATATACACCCCTATTGATCGGCAGCCGGAACCACACCCTAATATTTCCAACGAATTTCTGGAAATCAGCCAACGGACCGGCATTGGCGCACTGACAATCAGTCATCTTCATTCGTTCATCCTTCAAGCCGGGAAAAATGAATTCACAACAGCAGAAATTGCAGATTTCCTGAAAATCACGCCCCGGTCGGCAGCCCGCATGATTAATAAACTATTGGAAAAAGGGTATTGTTTTGAAGTAGGAAAAAAGTATCAGCGCAAAACAGGCCGCCCTAGTCGCATTTTACAATTCAAGCTATAGCATGCAATTTATTAGCCGTATACAGTCCGTTATTTACCGTAACAGGGCAAAGTAGCCAGAGCCTTACCAATTCTTTACACAACCTTTATCGTCTCTGTATGTTCACCACCTATGATGGAAAGGTAAACAAATCACAGGCAAAGGTGGGGATTTTCATGGCAAAGACGTATGTACTGGACACGAATGTCCTGATTCAGGCACCGTATGCATTACAATGTTTCGAAGAAAATCATCTCGTACTGCCCTTAGTCGTCCTGGAAGAACTGGACGGACTGAAAAAAGCAGAGGGCGAGCGGGGTTACAATGCCCGGCAGGCAATCCGCATTCTGGAACGGCTGCGGCTGTCCGGCAATCTGCTCACGGGAGTATCTCTTCCCAACGGCGGTACACTCCGCATCGAGACCAACTGTATCCATGAAGAGCTTCCCGACTCGCTTCCCGACGACCGGTCCGACAACCGCATCCTGAAAGTATGCTGCCACCTGCGCAGTCTGGAACCTATACTGGTAACCAAAGATCTGCTACTACGCCTGAAAGCACAGGTTCTCGGTATCGAAGCCCAGGATTTCAGTACGGAACAAATCAACGTCCGCCAGCAGCCTTATCTGGGCCGCAGCGACTGGTACGTGGCAGAAGATGCATTTGCCTCGTTCCGTGCCGACGGCATCGATCCGGCCGCACTTTATCAGCTCGGCCCCGACGGTCATCCCCGTCATCCGTCCTTGTACGAAAACGAATTTCTTCTCCTGCGGGCCGATGCCTCACAGAATAAGACCCACCTGGGCTGCGTCCGCCATGGCCGGGCTGTGCCGCTTTTATATGCCGATGCTGCGCCCTACGGCGTCCGTCCGCGCAATGCCGGCCAGTATTTCCTGCAGGAAGCACTCATGCGCCCCGCCGATGAAGCACCTCTGGTCATCGTCAAAGGCCAGGCCGGTACTGCCAAAACATTTTATTCCCTTGCCGTGGGGCTGGAAAAAATCGTCAATCATCCAACCAGGGAATATCGCCGCATCCTCATTTGCTGTCCCAACGCCCAATTCGATACGGACATTGGATTCCTGCCCGGTGATGAACAGGAAAAAATAGCACCCCTGCTGCGCCCTATCCGCGACAATCTGGAACAGCTCGTCGATGGCAATGAAGACCTGCGCTATGAAAACGAACAGGAGCTGGCTGAGCGAATCGACGAAATCTTTGACCGGCAGATCATCCAGGCAGAAGCCCTCAATTTTATCCGTGGCCGGTCTCTTGAAAAAACCTACCTGATCATCGATGAAGCCCAGAACATGACACCCAACCAGGTCAAAGGCATTATTACCCGCGCCGGAAAAGGAACCAAAATCATTCTTCTCGGCGACCCCAACCAGATTGACCGGCCATTTCTCGATGAGCGGACCAACGGCCTCATGTATGCGGCAGAAAAAATGAAAGAAAGTCCTCTCTGCTGGCAGGTCACCATGCTGCCGGGAGAATGTGAACGGTCGGAACTGGCCCTCGATGCCATACTGCGGCTTTCTTAATACAAAAAGGAGAAGGGCTGAACGAATCAGTCCTGTCAATAAATGATACATGAAGAAATTTACCTATGAAAATATCACTCACGCGAAAGAATTGAACATATATCTGGAACAGGGAAACCGCGTACTGGGAGCCCTGGGTTACACCGATCATTCCAGCAAGCATACAGCCAAAGTCGCTATGACGGCAGGCAAACTACTAAAAGTCCTGGGCCTGCGTTTCAAGATGAAAGCCAACGGCAGCAAAATCAGCTGATAGCCCGTTTCGTCAGGCAGTCCGCGATGAACTGTGTCTGTATTGTGACGAAACCGCCATCTTTTCTGTGTATACTAAGGTCAATTGATATATATTATTAGTTTTACCTGTCATCAGAAAAGAAGGTCATATGCAAATGAAATGGAAATCCTGGCGCCGGCTGGGCGCCGCTATCATGCTGTGTCTCTCCCTGGGCAGCACGTCTTTTGCTGCCAATCATATTACAGGGGCTGAAGCCATCGGGGAAGTTACAGGAGATGGCGAGCACGTCTCTCATGTCATCGTCCAGTACGATGCGCCGGTTCTTTCATCTTCCCTTTCCCCTTCCGACTATACCGTCGATGGCCGGACGATTGAAAAAGTCTATACAAACACGGCGGCAGAAAAAACAACTGTCCATACGGAATCAGGGAACTATGTCGTACTCCAGCTCCAGGCCCTGCCCCTCGTCGATTCCTCTGTCGATCCTCATCCGGAAGACGGCCCCGTCAAAGACCGTCAGAAAAAAGGCCATGGCGGCGGACCCCAGTTGGGAAGCCACGGTAATCCCAGTCCACTTCCCGTCATGAAGGCGAACGTCAGCCAGACGGGTTTTGTAAAAACGGTATCAGGCGCTCTCTATGGGCCGGAAGAAGGGATAGAAACTTCCAAATCCAGGGATCTGATTGTCGAAGATTTTATCCAGGGGACCTTTACGGACAGCCAGCAGCAGAATGCTGTATTAAAGTATAATCTCTATGTTCCGAAGAACTACGATCCACAAAAGAAATACCCCCTCGTCCTTTTCATGCATGATGCCGGCGTCGTCTCACCGGACGTCAAAGCAACGCTCGTCCAGGGGCTGGGAGCCGTCACCTTCGCATCGCCCGGATGGCAGGCCAGTCATCCCTGCTTCGTTCTGGCGCCCCAGTACGACACGGTTATCGTCGATGACAATTACGACTACGGGCCAGAACTGGATCGTACGATTCACCTCATCCAGTCTCTCTGCCAGACTTACTCCATCGATACGCGGCGCATATACAACACAGGCCAGTCCATGGGCGGCATGACATCGATTGCCATGGATGTTAAATATCCTCACTTCTTTGCCGCATCGTATCTCATCGCCTGCAAATGGAATGCCGCCGTTACGGCTCCTCTTGCCAGCCAGCCGCTCTGGACGGTCATCTGTGAAGGCGATGCCGGTGCCTACCCGAGCATGACGGAAATATTGGGGAATCTGAAAAAATCCGGTACCAAAGTCGATCGCCAGACACTGGATGCCAATGTACCAACCGTACAGCTGCAGGCCGAAGCCGCCTCTCTGATTGAACCAGACTGCAGCCACTATCTTACGATTTACAAAGGCGGCAGCCATCGGTACACATGGCTGTATGCATACACGATGAAGCCGGCACTGGAATGGATATTCTCCCAGAGCCTGCCGGAAACACACTAATTACCAAAAACGTCTTCCTGCCTCATTGACAGGAAGACGTTTTTTTCCGTACACTTATTATATACAAGATTTCCATATACAAGGAGGATTTCCATGAAACAATACGATGTCATTATCATCGGCACGGGAGCAGCCAACATCATTGCTGATGCCGCTATACGACAGCATAAACAAGTTGCTATCATCGAGCGGGGCCGTTTCGGCGGTACCTGCCTGAACCGGGGCTGCATCCCGACAAAAGTCATGGTGACAGCAGCCAATCTGCTCTGTGAAATACGGGAAGGAGCCCGTATCGGTGTCACAGCGGAAAACGCCACGCTGGACTGGGATACGCTGGCCCGGAGGCTGTGGCAGAAAATAGACGAAAGTCCGGCCATTCAGGCGTATTATGACCAATTCCCCAACGTCGATACCTATAACGGCACGGCCTCGTTTACCGGCAAAAAGACGATTGCCGTGACAAAAGCCGACGGTACAGCAGAAGAACTGGAAGGCCGGCAGATTTTTATCGGTACTGGTGGCCGGACGAATATCCCCGTACTCCCCGGTCTGGAAGAATGCGGTTACATTACGTCAGAAACATTCTTTGGTCCCAAATTCCCGGGAAAACCGTATAAGAGCCTGATTGTCATCGGCGGCGGCCCCATAGGCTGTGAATTTTCTCATGTCTTTGAAGCGGCCGGCACCCAGGTCACCATCGTCCAGCACAACGTCCGCCTTCTGCCAAAAGAAGAGCCAGAAATCTCAGCGTTCATGCTGCGCCAGTTCCAGAACCGTCATATCGATGTCCGCCTGAACCAGGACACGATATCCGTGCGGCGCGAAGGCGATGAAAAAGTCCTGACTATCCGCAACCGTACAGACGGGACGACGGCAGAAGTACGGGCCGAAGAAATCCTCGTGGCCCCCGGCATCCGCCCTATGACAGAACTGCTGCAGCTGGAACATACGGATGTCCGTCTCGACAGCCGCGGCTATATCGAGACCAATGAGTTTCTCGAAACCAGCGCAGATGGCATCTGGGCCCTGGGCGATGTCAATGGCAGGGCGCCATTCCGCCATAAAGCCAATTACGAAGCCGAAATCATAGCCCACAATCTCTTTTCCCATATGCCCCGCGAAAACTGGCGCTGGGCACAATACGATGCCGTACCGGCCGTAACCTATACCTATCCGGAAACGGCCCATACAGGACTTACGGAAGAAGGAGCCCGAAAGCAGGGATATGATGTGGAAACGGCAGTCAACCACTACTCTGCCTCAGCCAAAGGCTATGCACTGGGATACGAACCGGGAGCTTCTGATGACGGATTTATCAAACTCATCATCGACAAAATGAGCAAACAGATTCTTGGCGCCCACATCGTAGGCCACGAAGCGTCCATCCTCATCCAACCCTTTGTCAACCTTCTCATGTGCGGTACTCACACAGTACAACCTCTCCGCCCGGATATTGCCTCAGCCGACGCACAGTATCTGCGCGATCTCCCCCTTACGCGCACGCTGGATCCGCGCAGTGTCTATACCCTGAGTGAAACCATGACGCCCCACCCGTCCCTTTCAGAAGTTACCATGTGGACACGATACTACTACGAAAAAAAATAAGATTTTGTTTAAACCAAATAATCTATGACTTGTAGCGAAAGATAAAACAGAGGCTGCAACGAAACGAACTTTTAAAGCCATTTCATTGCAGCCTCTGCTTTGTATTACGGGAGTCTCACTTTATATCTGCACGATATCAGCACCCTGCCGATGCCGTACGCCCTGTGTATTTCTTTCTCAGGCTTCTTCGATGGCGCCTGCCGGGCAGTTGTTCATTGCGTCAATAGCGGATTCTTCAACTTCCGGTGCTACATCGTCAGGAATCGCTTCAGCCATACCGGAATCAGCCATGTGGAATACTTCCGGACAGGAACCTGCGCACATACCACAAGAGATACAAGAATCATTTACTTTGAATTTCATAAGTCATCGCTCCTTTCGCGATACATATATCATATGGAGGATTATCGTATTCCGGTTCATCACCGTTTCCTCTTTACACGTATAGTATAACCTGCGCTGCTTCGATTGTACGTTGTAAATATAACGAAGAAACAAATATATCGATTTTTTTCAATTTTTTACCTCTTGACAAAACGCCACGAAATGGATATACTAGTAAAGTACCGTTCAGGTACAATCATATGCCACTTTAGCTCAGCTGGTAGAGCATCTCATTCGTAATGAGAGGGTCGTTGGTTCGAATCCGATAAGTGGCTCCAAAGAAAGGGGCTGTAACAAAATGAGCAAAAAAGCTCATTTTGTTACAGCCCCTTATTTTTTTACAGGTCCGCCATCCAGGCACTTGCCCGACGTTTTTTAGAACCGGCAAGAGGCATAGGCAAAGCCTCTCGCTCTACCTATGCCTCTGGTTATTTATCCTGATCGACGGAATCATCAGACGTAATCACATCATCCCGACAGGCCGATATGGTCGTTGTCCTGTCACTATTTCTTTACGCGGACACGCTGTACGGTCGGCGTACCGTCTTTATCCTGATGTACCGTATCGATGCGGATATACGAAAGTTCATTGCTGAATTCGCGGGCCAGGCGGTTCATTTCCGGATCGGTATGGCCGAGTCCTTTTTCCATCAGACGGTAGACGATGGCTGCAAATTCGTAGCGGGTCATCACCTGATTGCCTTTAAAGAGTCCATCCGGGTAGCCTTCGATAATGCCATTGCCCGCCAGTTTCGTGACATATTCGTAAGCCCAGTGGTTATCGGCTACATCGGGGAAGAGCATGCTCTTATTGGAATCGATAGCCAGATGATGCATCGCTTTGAGCTCTGCAATTTCAGCTGCCTGTTCAGCCATAGCTTTACGCATATCGCGAATTTCTTTAGCCATGGCTACACGGGAGTTGGAAACATGGTTGCCGCGGCCGATTTTCAGGCTGACGCCGGCATTGATCATGTTTTCACCGCCACCGAAGCTGCCACCGACACTGAACATGGTGTCTTCATTAGGACGATAGTAGAGTCCGACAGCCGCTGCATTGGCATCACGATAGTTGCCATAACCAGCAGCGAAATCCCACTTGCTGTCCGGATCAAAGTCGAGCGGATGAAGTGCTGCCAAAGCTGCCGCACCTGCACCAACACGATTGATGCGGTTATCCAGTTTGTTCAGGGAATTTCCCAGCTGGGTAATGTTCTGCCGGTTTTCCTGTACCATCTGGTTGGTGGCGTAGAGCTGGCTGCCGTTGATGGCGTCCGTAGACGTCGCCGATACTTCACCCGGTGCCAGCTGGGTAATGGACTGATTGCTCATATCCAGGCCGTCTCCGTTCAACAGTGGCCCGCCCTGGGCGATTTGGACACTATCGACATTGATATCCCGTTCCAAATTGATATGGATAGTATCGACCTTGCCGCCATTAGCATCGGTAGTAGTGGTAGATGCCGTCCGGATATTGTCTCCGCCCAAAACGTTGATCGTACCTCCGTCATTGAGAGTAGCGGCATTGCCGTCTTCCGTGACAAAGGAAACGGGATTAGCCACATAGCCCACATGGAGTGGTCCGCCGTCATCGGTTTCCTTTTCCGGTTCCGCTACGGCACGAGCCAGCTGCAGCCCCGGTGCCTGTCTAGGCTGATTGGGAGATACTTCCCTTTGATCCGGGTTCTCTGGAAATTCCTCCGGATCAGACAGAATCTGGACTTCCCCATGGGTATTGCCCAAGCCATTCAGATTGGCTTTGATGGTATATTCCGATCCCTGTTTCTCCACGACGATGCCTTCCCCGGCATGAATGGAAATCCGGGCATCGCTCATGGCTTCCTTCAGCTGGGCCACGTTCACGGCGTCCGTATCTTCCGTCCCGGCTGCCAGGTTGATAATCTGCCGGGTCCGCTGGGGAATCAACCGGCCATTTTCATCCTGGGAAGGCCCGGCCCCGACGGAAACAGCACCCCAGGTGGACTGCCAGGCAGGAGAAACGTCCTGCATCTGGCCGTACACCGGATGGTATCCCTGCCAGCCCGCTTCCCGGTCGGCTACGGAACTCATGCCCAGCGCCACGGCTCCCGGGGCAGAAGAAATGCTCAGCAGGCCTATCGTCGTGCCGCCTTCTCCCGTAACCTGGCTGGCAGCGCCTACGGCTGTGCCCCGGAGGACGGCTCCACTGCCATAGCCCAAAGCCGTTGCGAAGTCATCGGTGGCTTTGCTGAAGCCACCCAAAGCTGTAGAAGCCAGTCCGGAAGATTCGGAATAGGCCCCTACGGCGGTGGAATGATCCCCGGCCGTTCCGGCTTTGCCCATGCCATTAGCCATGATGCCGATGCTGGTGCTGTCCTCTCCTTTGCTCTTGGCCTGCTGTCCCAGGGCCACGGCCCCTTTGGCAGTGGCTTCAGAATAACTGCCCACCGCTGTCGTATACATACCCTTAGCATGACTCTGTTCGCCAATAGCGATGGCATTCGTTCCAGTGGCTTCCCCCTGGGACCCGGTACCAATGGCAATAGCGTCCAAACCGGTAGCTTTCGAGCCATTTCCTACAGCCAGTGCCCGTTCACCGTCAGCTACGGCATCGTTGCCCAGAGCCGTAGCCCCCATAGTTCCTTCAGCATGGGCCCCAGCCCCGATAGCCAGAGAGTCCTTCCCTACCGCACCGTCATTATTGTAATTTTTGTCGCGGTTACCATTCTCAGGGTTAACACTGAAATAATGGATGCCGTCCTGGACGGGATCCGGAGTCTGCCCAGCATCAGCGGCCCAGGCAGCACCGCCCCAGAAAGCCGTCATGCTACACAGGGCCAATACAGCCAATGTCAGTTTGGCATGGGATGTTTTACAATGATGACGTCTCTTCATAATGTACGCCTCCTTTATTCTTAAACTATATTTTTTAGCTGTCTTTTTGTTTTCATTATATCAAAAGCAAAAAGGAAACACACTGTAATTTGTTACAGTATATTCATGTGTATTTTGCAATTACAAAAGCGTTTTAGACGGTTGTATAAACTTTTATGAATCTGTCATGACAGATGATATGATTTAATGGTTTGTCTGTCATGACAGCCAAAAAGCTCCTGCATTTGTTGGAAAAATTCTGATTCTATGACCTATACCTGTAATTTATTACAGTGTATTTATTCTTTGTATTTAGTAAGATGATAATAAGGATAGAATACGTACGGATTTCTGAGATTTCAAGTCCATATTCCTGTTGATGATGCTGCCCTTCGGGGTCATAATCAGCACGTTCCCAGGGGCGATGAATCGAAAGATGATCTACAGCCGGAAGGAGGAAGAGGAGCAGCAGCTATATCCTCTTCGGAGAGGAACGGGATGATCTGATGGCCGTCTGGGAAGGCGTGCGGAATCAGTCCCCGGCCCAGGGACTGGAACAGTTGAATAGGCGGAAACTCCCGCAGGAACCGGCAAGAAACGGTAACGCCAGACAAACACAAACTCCCTTTCAAGCAGACAGGAAATACGAACATCCTGAACTGCCTGAAAGGGAGTTTTTTAGAGTGTAATATCACCATCACACAAACTATTCGCGTTAACAAAAGAAACAAACTATCTTCCACCCTTTACGCCTATGGCAAAAAGTACTATGCTGTACATATAGGTGATACTATTGTTGACTGGAGATGATTCTATGACAAATGAAGAACTCGCACGGCGGTCTACGGCTGTGCGTGAATATGTCGTCAAGATGCTGGCTGCTGCCGGCGCAGGCCATCCCGGCGGCTCTCTTTCCATTGTGGAAATCCTGCAGGTGTTGTATGGGGAATATATGCATGTGCGGCCCGGAGAACCTCACTGGCCCGGCCGTGACCGGCTCATCCTGTCCAAAGGCCATGCTGCACCGGCTCTCTATGCGACGCTCATGATGCACGGTTTCTTTCCCGAAGACGAATTGTGGAATCTCCGGAAATGTGGAGCCATGCTCCAGGGCGTGCCCGATATGAACCGCACGCCGGGCATTGATATGTCTACCGGCTCACTGGGTCAGGGCCTGTCCGCCGGCAACGGCATGGCTCTGGGAGCCCGTCTTGACCACGCAGACTGGCGCACGTACGTCATCTGCGGCGACGGGGAAATCGAAGAAGGCATCATCTGGGAAGCGGCCATGACCAGTGCCCATTTTAAGCTGGACAACCTGACGCTCATCATCGACCACAATAAATTGCAGCTCAGCGGTGCGTCGGAAGAGGTCATGAATATCATGCCTATTGCCGATAAATTCCGCGATTTCCACTGGCATACGATTACTATCAACGGTCATAACTTTGACGAAATCCGGGCAGCCCTGAAAGAAGCGGAAGAAACGAAAGGCATGCCGACGGCCATCATCGCCGAAACCATCAAGGGCAAAGGCGTCGATTTCATGGAAAACAAGGCCGCCTGGCACAATAAAACACTCGATGCCGCCGAAACGAAAAAGGCACTGGAAGAATTGGAAGGTGAATCATAATGGCTATGTCTACACGGGACGCCTACGGTCATGTCCTGGAAACGGAAATCTATAAAAATCCCGATGTCGTCGTCGTTGATGCGGATATCGCCTCTTCGACGCGGTCAGAAAAATTTAAGAACAAGGCTCCGGAACGGTTCTTCAATGTCGGTATTTCCGAACAGGACCTGATGGGTACCGCCGCCGGTCTGGCTGCCGTCGGAAAAATCCCCCTGGCCGGATCGTATGCACTGTTTACCGAACGGGGACTGGAAATCACCCGCAATTCCATCTGCCTGCCCAATCTCAATGTAAAAATCATCGTCAGTCACGGCGGCCTGACCATCGGCAGTGACGGTGCCACCCATCAGGCCATCGAAGACATCGCTCTCATGCGCAGCCTGCCCAATCTTTCGGTCATCGTCCCATCGGACGGCTGGGAAACGGAAGAAGCCGTCAAGGCCGCCGTCGCCTATAAAGGCCCGGTATACATCCGCCTCGGCAAAGATACCGTCCCCGATATCCATCCGGCCGGAAGCACCTTCCAATGGGGCAAGGGACAGATTCTCCGGGACGGCATTGACGTGGCCCTCATAGGGACAGGGCGCATGACAGCAGCTGCTCTTGCCGCCGCCGATCAGCTGCGTCAGGAGGGATTGGAAGCCATGGTCATCAATATGCCGACCATCAAGCCTATTGATGCCGATCTCATCGAATATGCCGCCCGTAAGACCAGACACATGGTCACGGCAGAAGAAGGCACCGTACTCGGTGGTCTCGGTTCCGCCGTGGCAGAAACACTCGTCCGCCGCTATCCCGTCCGTCAGGAATTCATCGGCGTACAGGATACATTTGGTGAATCCGGTTCTTCTGAAGACCTGCTGAAAAAATACGGCCTCACCGCAGACGATATCGCCGCTGCCGCCCGGAAGGTACTGGCATAAATGTCTCAACCATTGTATAGCAACAAAAAAGCAGCAGATATGGGGAAACTCTCCCTGCATCTGCTGCTTCTTTTTTCGTATTTAAAATTCCCGGACAAATTTTGCGTGAGTTTGCTCCATCCCTTCGCGCATATAAAAGCGGTGGGCATGAACGCGGGCCTTATTGCTGGTCACCTCTATGAGAACGCACTGCCGCTTTACTGCTTCTTCTTCGGCCAGACGCACCATCTGGGCGCCGGTGCCCTGACTGCGCGCGTCTTCACTGACAAAAAATTCCACGATTTCCGCACAGTTTCCGCAGTGATGCAATTGCCTGTCAAACCGCAGATTCAATACGGCATACAGTTTCCCGTCCTTTTCTGCAACGAGGCAGTAATAATCATCATTTTCCATCTGTTCTGCATAAACCCGGGCAAACATGTCCCTGTCCAGTTCCCGCCGGACGAGCTGGCAGATGAGCTCATAAACGCCTTGAAGGTCGTGAATCGTACTTTTTCTAAACATGGTAGTACCTCTCTTTTTCTAAATATATGTGAACTGCCATTTATCATACGGCCTTCCTAGTTCCATTATATCAGGAAAAATCTTCCCACCGCCAGTTTTTACCTATGAAAATAAAGACTAGGATATGCGAAATTTGCAAGTAAAATTATTTCTCCCGGCCCCGGCCCGTGCTATAATATATACGCTGATACAGTATAATTTCCATGAAATCCGAGGTCTTTTATATGAAAATTGCTTTTTTCGACTCCGGCATCGGCGGGCTCAGCGTCCTCCATCATGCCATGAAAGTACTCCCTCATGAACAATTTATTTTTTTCGCCGATGAAGATAATGTACCCTATGGGACGAAGACGACGGAACAGGTATTCCAGTACGTCAGCGACGCCTTTTCTTTTCTCATGACCAAAGATGTCAAGGCTATCGTTGTCGCCTGCAATACCGCTACCAGCGTGGCCGTGCGGGAACTGCGCCACCAATACAAGATTCCCATCATCGGGATGGAACCGGCTGCCAAAAAAGCACTCGATATGGATACAGAGCGCAACCGCGTCCTGGTCATTGCCACGCCGATTACCGTGCGGGGACATAAAATCAAAGAGCTTATCGAAAAATACGATACAGAAAGTCTGGTAGACCTGCTGGCCATGCCGGATCTTGTGGAATTTGCCGAACACATGGATTTTTCCTCGCCGGCCGTAGAAGACTATATCCGCCGGCAGTTTGCCCCGTATGATTTCAGCAAGTATGCCAATCTCGTCCTGGGTTGCACCCATTTCAATTATTTTAAAGAAACGCTGCGACGCATCCTGCCAGACCATGTCCGCTTTGTCGACGGCAACGAAGGAACAATCCGCGAACTCATCCGCCAGCTCGATTACCGCAAAGGTCTGGAATATCTGCCTCAGACCGTCGAATATTATTATTCGGGAAAGGCCGTCACAGAGCCTCACGAATTGCAGCGTATCGACGCCTATCTGGACCAGCTGGAACGGGTTTATACCATCATCTGATATT
Source organism: Megasphaera sp. UBA4233 (assembly GCF_002395615.1). NCBI lineage: Bacteria > Bacillati > Bacillota > Negativicutes > Veillonellales > Veillonellaceae > Megasphaera > Megasphaera sp. UBA4233. The sequence goes on from NZ_DGXL01000021.1 coordinate 75,976, forward strand.
TTACAATATGGCGGACCCCGGTCTGCCACAAATAAAACAGGAGCTGTCTTCCCCTGATTGAGAAGACAGCTCCTGTTTTCGTTCTATTCAGTTTCAGCCGGCAATGGCTGCTTTTTTCTTTTTCAGCCGCATCTGCCAGAAGAGGATGCTGCCAAAAATGACGATACCGATGCCGTCGGTCATGACGCCCGGCACAATCATGAGCAGGCCTGCCACAAACAACAGGACCCGTACGGGGACGTTGCAGTGATCGGCCAGATACCCGATCATGGACGAACTGAGGCCGATCATGCCCAGTACAGCCGTAATGGTCGCCATAATCATTTCCAGCGGCGTCGCCTGTACCATGAGAAGGACTGGCGATACGACAAAGATATAGGGAATGATGAAGGCCGCTATGGCCAGTTTGGACGCATTGACCCCGGTCATGAGGGGATTGCCGCCGCTGATGCCGGCACCGGCATAGGCCGCCAGTGCTACCGGCGGTGTAATATCGGCGATGATTCCGAAATAGAAGACAAACATATGCGCCGCAAGGACGGGGACGCCCAGTTTTATCAGGGCCGGAGCGGCAATAGTCGCCGTGATGACGTAGTTTGCCGTGGTCGGCACGCCCATGCCCAGTATAAGCGCCGTAATCATGGTAAAGAACATGGTCGGCAGCAGCATACCTCCCGAAAGGTCGATCAGGGCCGATGCCAGTTTTAATCCCACGCCGGTCTTGGTAACGACGCCGATGATGATGCCGGCTGCAGCACAGGCTATGAGTACGCCCAGGACGCCTTTGGCGCCTTTTTCCAGCCCCTGGATGATCTGAATGGGTTTCATGCGCGTAGCCTTGCGGACAAACGATGCTGCGATGGACATGACGATGGCTACCAGTGCCGCCCGCATGGGCGAATAGCCTGCAACCAGCAGATAGACGATTGCGATGAGAGGCAGGGCCAGATGACCCCGTTCTTTCAAAATCGTCCAGATCTTAGGCAGCTGAGAGCGGGGAACGCCTTTCAGATTGTTGCGTTTTGCTTCGAAATGAACGCCAAGACAGATACCTGTAAAATATAATAAAGCCGGAATAACGGCTGCCTTGACGATATCAATATAGGGAACGCCGACAAATTCTGCCATGAGGAAAGCCGCAGCCCCCATGACCGGCGGCATGAGCTGTCCGCCTGTAGACGATGCCGCTTCTACGGCACCGGCGAAATTCTTGTGATAACCTAATTTCTTCATCATGGGGATGGTGAAACTGCCCGTCCCGACGACGTTGGCTACGGAGCTGCCGGAAACGGTTCCCATGAGAGCACTGGAAATGACGGCTACTTTGGCAGGCCCGCCACTGGACCAGCCGGCGATGGCATTGGCCAGGTCAATGAAGAATTTTCCCAGGCCCGTCGCTTCCAGATAGGCGCCGAATAAAATGAACAGGAAAATAAAGGTAGACGATACGCCCAGCGGAATGCCAAATACGCCTTCGGTCGTAAAATACAGGTGCCCTACCAGCTGTTCCGGTGTCAGACCTCTATGAGCCAGAACGCCCGGCATATAGGGACCGGCAAAGGCATAGGCCAGAAAAGCCAGCACCACGCAGAGCATCGGCTTCCCTACGGCCCGCCGTGTCGCTTCCAGAATCAGCAGGATGCCTATGCCGCCTACGATGTAATCCGTCGTCGTCACCGTGCCGGAACGCAACACGAGCTGCTGATATTCCAGGACGATATAGGCCGGGGACGCTGCTCCCAGGATTGCCAGCAGGATATCCAGAGGATGGATTTTCCCGCTCTTCAGCCATTTCTTCCGTGTCGGATAGAGAAGAAATATCAACGCCATGCCAAAGCCCAGGTGTACCGCACGCTGCAGCTGGGCATCAAGTACGCCGAACGCGCCGGTATACAACTGAAATATAGAAAACGTGATGGCAATGGCCGAAACAACTTTGGCCATAAATCCCTTGTAATTTATCGTATTGGATTCATTATCGTACTTTTTTAACACCTCATCGGCGAGTTGTTCCGTCGATTTTTCACTCATACTTCTCTCTCCCTTATCTGACCATATCCCGTATATACTGATATAACGGCGCTACCCTGATATCTACGGCACTGCCATCTGGCAGGTACTGATACAAAGGGCAGACCGTATCCGCTATGGCAACGGTCAGTTGTGTGCCGACGCCTGTCCGCAGATGAAGCTGCGGGAAAGGCCGTTCCATATGGTCCATGATGAAATAATCGCCTTCATGGCGGAATGACCCATCGCTTTCCATAAACGGCAGTCCGACGCCGAAAGACTGGTATTTTGTTTTATGAAGGCAGAAGCCGTCCGCCCGGTCGTTGACGCTGAGGTATTCCCAGACGGGTGTTTTCTGCACAGAATGAATAAAACGGATGGTCACTGCCGTGCCCGCCCGTACCGGCACATCCAGCATATGGCGTCCTCCCCCATAGAGGAAGAGCCACGGCTGAAGCAGTACCGGTGACAGGACGAAGAGGAGCAGGCACAGCAGATATCCTCCCGTTAAAACACGGACGCGCATGAAGAATTATTCTTTAAAGAATTTTTCAGCGCCGGCATTCATCGGAATCGGCATGCCTTTCAGGGCGCCTTCCTTGGTGATGAGTTTGCCGACAGAATGAGCTTCTTTCAGACGGTCCAGGTTGGTAAAGAGGGCCTTGGCAATATCATAGCCCATCTGATCATCGACTTTATCCGATGCTACGAGCATAGCCATGACGGAAACGGTCGGTACGTCTTCATCAAAGCCGGCATAAGTACCAGCCGGGATGACCGTCTTGGTGTAGAACGGATACTGGGAAATGAGCTGGTCGGCTTTATCGGGATCGACAGCGAGGATGCGGATCTTATTCTGGGAAGCCAAATCCTGTACAGCCGCCGTCGGGAAACCAGCCGTCAGGAATGCTGCATCGACGTTGCCGTCCTTCAGGGCGCTGGAGCTTTCACCGAAGGACAGGTACTGAACCTGGATGTCATCATAAGTCAGTCCATAAGCAGCCAGGATCTGGCGGGCATTGGCTTCTACACCGCTTCCGGCAGCACCGACGGAAACGCGTTTGCCTTTCAGGTCGGCAATGGTCTTGATACCAGACGATTCAAGGGTGACGGCCTGGCATGTTTCCGGATAGAGGGCGGCAATACCGCGGAGATTGTCAACTTTTTTATCCTTGAACATTTCCGTGCCATTAGCTGCATAGTAGGTAATATCGTTCTGGATAATGGCCAGATCGATAGATCCATCTTTCAGCATATTGATATTGGCAACGGAAGCGCCTGTGCTCTGGGCCGTGGCATTCATGCCTTCAATATTCTTGTTCAAAATTTCTGCCATAGCACCGCCAATCGGATAATACGTGCCGGCCGTGCCACCGGTACCAATATTCAGGAATTTCTTCTGGGCACCGGCTTTATTATCCCCACAACCGGCAAGCGCCCCTACGACTACGACAGCGGCCAGACCAACGGCCAATACTTTCTTGAGTGAACTGAACTTCATATGACATCCCTCCCAAAATTTGCGTTCCTGGACAAAAAAAGGCCTCCAAACCCTTCCTCGATTTGTACGGCCCCCTTGCCTCATTCTGCATTCTATTTTCCTTATACGAAAATTATAAATGTATAGTTATGTCTTGTCAATAAATTTTTTCAAAAAAATTCTTCCATTAAATTAAACGTTTAAGTAACGGTAATTCTCTACCATATGGTAAAATAAGCTTTATTGTTTTCGCATAGTAAAATTTAATCTCATGAAAAAAGGAGAAATTTGCATAAATACAAATTTCTCCCTGTTCGTAAGCACAAACTAATTTTTCTGTTTTTTGTCCATTACGCTGACGCAATTGTCCCCTGTTCAATTTCAAACAGATGAATCGTATCCGTTTCTCCTGCCAGCAGTTTCTGCACTTCTTCTGCCAGTTTCCTCGTTTCCATGGAACAGGTGAAGAGGAATATCTGTTCTTTCCTGCCCAGATCGGCCAGGAAGCGGATGGCTTCTTTCTGCCGTTGTTCATCGAAGCGGACGAGGATATCGTCGAGAATGATCGGCATCGGTTCGATCTGTTTGGAAAAGGCCATGGCCAGACTCATGCGGATGGCCAGATATACCTGGTCGCCCGTGCCGCTGCTCCATTCCTTTTCGGGAATGCGCCGGCCCGTCCCGTCGACGGCATAGAGCTGCCGCCCGTCAAAACTGGCCTGGAGCGTATACCGGCCCTGGGTCATGAGGTGGAGATAATCGCCGGCCTGGCGGATTACCAGAGGCTGGCGAACCCGTTCGTAATAATTCTGGGCTTCGCCGAGCATATACTGGGCATATAAGAAGGTCAGCCAGTCATCGGTCTTCCTGTCGAGTTCCGTTTTCCTGTTCTGCTTTTCCTGCAGCAGCCGTCCCGCTTCTTCGCTCTTTGCCATCTGGCTGAGCCGTTCGACGATGCTGCCTCTCTTTTCGGCCACTGCGGCCAGTTTCTTTTCCGTATCGGCTATCTTACGTTCATAGTATGCCTTTTCGTCTTTCCAGGTCTGGCAGTCGTGTATCTTTAATTCATGGCGGAGCTGGGCCAGGTTCTTCGGCGTCTTGGCGATGAGCTTGATGTGGGCTTCCGATTGTTCGTATACTTCTTTATACTGGTGGAACTGACGGAATTTCAAGATTTTGCTGCGAAATTCTCCTGCCGTCTGGGAGCCCGTTTCCTTCAGGATTTCTGCTTCCTGATGGCGGCGTATATCCCGTTCCTTCTGACATTTTGCCAGTTCTTTCTTCTTTTCTTCCTGCTGCCGGTCCTGTTCGCGGGCCACTTCTGCCTGGACGCGGATTTTCTGCCACATCTGATAAACCCGCTCGATGCCTTCTGGCGATACGTCTTCACTGACGCCGACTTCGCGGAAAATCTGTTCAGCACTATCCTTCAGACGGCTGATACGGGTCAGGATATCTTCTTTGCGCTTCTTCCAGTCCTTCAGGGACGTGCGGGCATGCTGGTATGCATCCCAGGCTTCTTTGGCAGCCTGGACATCGCCCGTTTCCAGTTTAGTAAATCCCGTCGTCTGCTGCCAGGTTTTCCAGGCACTGCGGCAGTTTCCCAGTTTATCTTCCCAGCCTTTTCCTTCCTGTTCCCATTTCTGGTAAATGGCGTCGTACATGACCTGCTGTTCCTTTTTCCAGGCATCCTGGGACTCTCTCGTCTTCCAGTCCATGTATTCCTTGCGGACGCCGTCGAGCATCTGATTCCAGGCCGCATTGTCTTCGTCCGTAGAAATTTCCAGGCCCGCATCATCGGCCATGGCTGAAAGGCGGGTCTGTAAGGTAGCCAGCTGACCCTCCAGTTCGCCGATGCGCCGGGGCACGCGCCGCCCGTCCGAACGCTGTTTGGCAAAAGCGGCAAGAGCCAGCAGTACACACAGGACAGCCGCGCCGCCGGCCATCATGAGATCAAAATCATACAGGACGACCGAAGCCGCAAGTCCCGCCGCAGCCAGCAGAAAGAGCAGGCCCAGCGCCAGGAATCCATGGCTCGTTTCTGCCGGGTCTTCCTTCAGCAGCCGCAGCAGTTCCTGAGTCTTTTCCCGTTCTATGAGCGTATCCTGAATGGTGACGACTGATTTTCCCAGTTCCTTCCATTCTTCCGGCGTCCGCTGCGGCCCGTCGGCATTGCCCGTATCCAGAGAGGCACTGACATCTTTAGGACGGGCTGCCTGCCACTTTTCTTCTTCCCTGGTGTACGTTTCCAGATTGCGGGCCAGAGTCAGGGCCCGGTTCCAGTCGGCCTGTTCTGGAAGTGTTCCTTCCGTCCAGCCGGCCAGAGTCTGACTGTACTTATTTTCATCGTACTGCCAGTCCATTTCCTTATCCTCATGGTCTGCCAGTTCTTCCTGCCCCTGCTGCCACTGGGGCATATTGTGATACAGCTCATCAATCTGGGAGCCGCAGATGACCCAGCGGTTCCATTCCTGCTTGAAGGCCGGTCCCTTGCGGCTGGCCGCTTCCAGTTCTTTTATTTTTTCATTGATGTCCCGGATTTTCTGTTCCAGCTCTTCCCAGCGCTGGGCACCATCGGCAGGGAACTGCGATACGTCGGCCAGTTCCTGCATGTGCTTCATGGCATCCTGCCCCCGCTTATACACGTCCCAGGCAGCCAGCGGCATAGCTACCTTTTCGATCTGCTGCTTCGTTTCTTCTATGCTCAGGCGCAGCCGTTTCTCAATTTCATGGGTCTGTTGTTCCTTTTCCTGCAAGGATGCAAATTCTTCTTCATCGTAGGACAATTCATGGATTTTACGGTCGAATTCGCGCTGTTCCTGCAACAGGTTATTGATGGGCTTCTTGCCCTGATGGGATGCTACGAGCAGTTCTCCCATCTGCCGCATAAAATCACGGCGGACCGCTCCCATGCGAACGCCGCTTTCGATGCTGAAGAAATGACTCCGTACTTCCTCGTTGGAGAGAATCTTGAATCCCTGCAGGTCCTCGAGTCCCATGGCAAAAATCTTATCATACGTACCCCGTTCCAGGCTGTGCCACCAGAGTGCGGACGGTTCTTCATGGATTACTTCGTCGCCATCGGCGATATACGATTCTTTTTCATTGCGGTAAATCCGGTATTCATGGCCGTCTTCCCGGCGGATATCCATGTGGCCGAAGTACCCTTTCCATTCTCCCCGTGGATAGCCGAAAAACATGGAGCGCACGTATTTCATCAGCGTCGTCTTGCCGCTTTCGTTCTGACCATGCATGACGATCAGGCCTTTTTCCGGCGGCACCCAGGAAACATTATGGTAAATACCGAAATCATCTAAATTCATCTGTATAATCTTCATATCTTATCCTCTTCTATCTTCCAGCAGCTTCTGCATGCCCAGCCATTTGGCTTTTTCAAACGCTTCCAGGAGCCGTTCGTCGGAAATGCTCCGGCCATACGCTCCCAGGCGTTCAAATTCCGGCCGCTGTGACAAGATATCGCGCAGGACTTTCATTTTTTCATCCTGCGGCAGTGCATCGAGCTTGTCCGATACGTTGAGGTAGTCCCCTACCGTATCGGGCAGTTTGCTCCGTTCGCCGGCATTGATTTTGGGACGGGCCATGTTGCGCAGGCGCTGTACCATGACGAAGGCGTATTTGCCGGCTTCTTCTTCCCGCCAGGCATCGATCCAGTACTGTGTCGCTTCCGGGTTATTGATGACCTGGTACATACTGCCCGACCCGGTAAAATTTATCGTCAGGAAAGTGGGCTTGCCACATTCCCGGCGCACTTTTTCTTTGGTAAAGCGCACGGCATCGCGCAGCTCCGAAACCGACTCGGCGTTATCGATGGGCACGTCGGCCGTTTCCCAGCGGACGATGCTCGTATCGATGAATTCCATATGTACCGTCCCGTACGGGCCTACTTCCACGTAATAACAGCCCCGCGGCCCCGTTTCTGTACAATCGAGTCCCTGGGGATTGCCGGCATATACGACATAAGGCTTCTCTGACAGGACCTGGTGCTTGTGCACGTGGCCCAGAGCCCAGTAATCCATGCCGCTTTCCTGCAGGTCCGTCATGCTGCACGGGGCATACGGCGACTGGGCACTGCCGACCTGAGTGTGCAGCAGGCCGATGGCATAACGGTCAGCCGCAGTCCGGCGGAAATTCCAGGCCAGATTGTCCCGCTGCTCGCTCTTGGCATAGCTCTGCCCGTAGACAGCGGCTATTTCTTCCCCGTCTACGATGAGGGGGATCCGTTCGACCTTTTCCGTGCCAAAAACATGTACGTTGGGCGGAAAGGGAATCCGTGCCTTCCAGGCATCCAGCGGGTCGTGATTGCCCAGTACGGCAAAGACCTGTATATGGTGCTGGGCCAGCTTGTGCAGGAGGCGTACATAATCGAGCTGCGCCGTCAGGTTGTGGCTGCTGCTGGTATAGACGTCGCCGGCAATAAGGACGGCATCGACTTCTTTATCAATCGCCGTCTGGACGATTTTCTGAAACGCCCGGACCGGTGCCTTGCCGACGATACGCTGCCAGCGTTCATCGACCATGGCGATATCATGAAAGGGACTGCCCAGATGCAGGTCCCCGCAATGTATAAAACGTAAACTTTTGGCCATTAGTCTCCCTCTTTCTCTGACCAGGCTGTTTTTAGTGCCTCCACAGCGTCTTTCAGCTGACAGCCGGGAATTTTGGAAAAGCTCAGAAGAAATTCTTTTTCCGTCTCCAGATTCCGGTTTTCATAAAAGGATTGCACCGATAAGACGCGGCAGCCTTTTTTCGCTGCCTTTTTCAATAATATGTCTTCCGTATCGGGGCTTTTCAGGGTAATGTGACAATAGACGCCCGATACGATACGGCTGACGCGGATGCGGTCCCCAAAGGCTTTCACGAGGAAACGCTCCATGATCTCCCCTTTTTCCTGATAGTCTTTGCGCAGGCGCCGCACCTGCCGGGCCAGTTCTCCGCTGCGGATATATTCGGCAAGGACACACTGTTCCAGCACAGAAGCGCCCTGGCGGAACAGGGCGCGGCTCTGCCGATACCTGCCAAGAAGCGGTGGCGGAAGGACCATGTAACTAAGACGCACAAATGGCGGCAGCACTTTGGACAGTGCCCCCATGTAGATGACGCGGCCTGCCTTGTCCATTCCCTGCAAGGCAGGCACGGGACGGCCGTAATAGCGCAGTTCACTGTCATAATCATCTTCGACGATCATGCCATCGTGGTCGCCTGCCCAGTGAAGCAGGTCGTAGCGCATACCGGCCGGCATGACTGTTCCCGTAGGGAACTGGTGGGACGGACTGACATATACCAGACGCGCCCCGCTCCGTTCCAATATATCCATAGACAACAGCCCGTCCCGCACCGGTACGGGCTGCAGCGAAAATCCGCGGCTGCGGAATAGTTCCCTTCCCAGGCGGAATCCCGGCTCTTCCACGGCGATACACTCATAATCGGGCCGGAGCAGACTGGCAAGGACGGCCAGAAGCGGAATGGTTCCCGAACCGATCAGTATCGCCTCCGGATCGGCATGGACGCCGCGGCTCTGGTAGACATATTCACTCAGCGCCTGCCGCAGGACAGGTGCTCCCTGTTCATCCTGATTGGCCAGAAGATATGCCGGCTCACTCAGGACGCGGTTCATCAGCTTGCGCCAGACCATCATAGGAAAGCGTTCCATATCCATGTCCCCGCTGCCAAAATCATAGACGACCGGCGGCTGTATTTCCTGCTTTTCCGGCTGACGGTACACGGGCCGTTCTTTTTTCTGCGGAAAGGCAATATCGGCTACTTCATACCGCGCCTTGGTCCGGCGGATGATGTATCCTTCACTGGCAAGCTGGTAATAGGCCTTTTCGACGGTCATCTTGCTGACGCCGGCCCGTTGGGATAGTTCGCGCACTGAAGCCATCTTCATCCCTGCCGGCATCCGGCGGGCCGTAATTTCATCGCGGTAATAGGCATATATTTGTACATAGTACGGTATTTTGCTAAGAGTGTCGATTTGCAGCATAGGTCCCCCGGTAATAATCAAGGCAAATTTACGATAAGCCTACCCTTTATTGTATCGAAAAACAGTTCTGGTGAAAAGAGCTGACAGGCACATTTATAGGAGAAATGCCGACAAACCGGACCGTATGGCATCAGCTGTCAGCTACGGCCGCTGCAATGGCTGCCCCGACCGACGGGCCATCATAGACCAGTGCCGCTTCCACGGGAATCCCCTGCTGCCGGGAATGACCCCGCCGGGCCGCACAGCCATACAGGGCATCGTCAAACATGAGGAGCCCTCCGCGGATATGACTCAGGAGCCCCCCCTCAATGGCAATGGACTGGCGGGAAATATGGCCTTTAGGATACAGATGCTGCAGGATTCCATAGCAGGCAGCGCCGGAAAGCTGTGCCGTCCGCACGAGAATCGTCCCGGCCAGATTGCGCAGCGGCTCTACATCAGCGGGAGCGACGATGCGGTTCAGCAGGCGGCTCAGGCGCAGGCGGGCATCATCGGGATTGCCAGCCGTTACAATGCGGTTCATTTCCGGTGTCGTGCACGGCGGGATATCGTCCGTATCAAAATACGTCTTCAATGTCTCTCTATAGATAGAACCGAGATAGGCGCCACTGACCATTTTTTCCAGCATGTGGTGACCGGGAAAGCGCGTCGCTTCGTCTACCCGTTCATCCCATTGATTTCGCGGCATCCCATCGAAATCACCCGCTTCCAGGTTGATGACCATGGACTTCTCTGGTTCGTAATAACAAATATTAAACCCCGTCCCGCAAATGACGCCAATATGGGTATGGCGGTATTGATAAGCTGCAGCCATGAGCACGGCTGTCGTATCATTAATCAGCGCTGCCGGACGGATCCGGTCGAGACCGCGGCGCCGGAGCGCCTCTTTCAGCAATTGGTTGATCCAATTTCCTTCCACGCCGGCAACGGCCATTTCCTTAGACCACTGTACCAGGCGCGCGTCGTGACAGTCGGACTGGCTGACTTCATAGGAAAAGGTATGTCCCAGGGCACAGTCCACATTGCCTCCGGCCGCTTCCTCTACAGTAGCCGCGATAAAATCAAAAAGCTCCTCTGCCCGCGTCTCCTTCGTCGTATAATCGTATTCTCCTTCTTTCCGCAAAGGATGAGAGACAATTTTATCAATAATAAAGCAGTGCCCGCCCAAAAGACGGATACGGGAAGCGCGCACATTGGTCCCGCCGAAATCCAGGGCCAGATACGTACCCTTCTCGCTGCCATCTGGCAGATCCATATAGGACGGCAACGCTGAAAGAGACGATGGATCACCTGCTTCTGCCGCTTCCAGCTGCTGCCGGAAGGACGCTGCAAAATACTGCAGCTGTTCATCACTCCAATAAAAATGCTGCGCAATATTCATCCAGTTGCCACTTGCTTTCCGGCCCATGTACAGTCCCCCTGTCTGTTTCGCTATCGTTATAAATATTATACTACAACAGGAGATGACGATAAAATTTTTACGTAAAATTTTTGTAACAGCTGTTATATGTGACAAATTACACATTGACATTTTTTCATATTTCACTATAATGGGACGTAGAGTGAGACCGGAAGAGGCCGCACGAAGGGGTACACCACCTTGGGTGTAATTCTTCGTGCGGTCTCTTTATTTTTCTATTCCCCACGCGGAAAGGAGACTCAGCATGGTCAGGATAAACGGCAATGATGTAGCCGCGGCCGGGCAGAATTTGCAGGCCTTCCTCGAACAGGAAGGTTATCGCTGCGACCGCATCGCCATTGAACTAAACGGTGCTATCGTACCGCGCAAGACGTATGCCGCCGTAACCCTCCACGATGGCGATTCCATGGAAATCGTCCATTTCGTAGGAGGCGGCTGATACAGACAGCATACGGCGTTCTTATCTTATATTATGAATCAAGGAGTGATTCCCATGGAAAATGATGACAAACTCGTACTTGGCGGTCATGAATTCACATCCCGCTTTATCTTAGGTTCCGGTAAATTTTCAGTCGATCTGATCAAAGCCGCCGTCGATCAGGCAGGCGCCCAAATCGTCACCATGGCCCTGCGCCGTGTAGAAGCCGGACAGAAAGACAATATCCTCGATTTTATTCCCAAAGGCGTAACCCTCCTGCCGAATACGTCGAGCGCCCGCACGGCCGAAGAAGCCGTCCGCATCGCCCGCCTTTCCCGTGAAATCGGCTGCGGTGATTTCATTAAAATCGAAGTCATGCGCGATTCCAAATACCTGCTTCCTGATAATGCCGAAACGATTAAAGCGACGGAAATACTCGCCAAAGAAGGGTTTATCGTCCTGCCCTATATGTATCCCGACCTGTACGCCGCCCGGGCGCTCGTCGATGCCGGCGCCGCTGCCATCATGCCCCTGGCCTCTCCTATCGGTACCAACAAAGGCCTGAGCACCCGCGATTTCATCCAGATACTCATCGATGAAATCGACCTGCCCATCATCGTCGATGCCGGTATCGGCCGTCCGTCCCAGGCCTGCGAAGCCATGGAAATGGGCGCTGCCGCCATCATGGCCAATACGGCTATCGCCACAGCCGGCAACCTGCCGCTCATGGCCCAGGCATTCCGCAAAGCCATCGAAGCCGGTCGTGCCGCTTATCTGGCTGGTATGGGCCGTGTACGGGAAACGGCTTCGGCTTCTGATCCGCTCACAGGATTTTTAGGCGACTAAGGGGGCTTTTTCATGGAACAGAAACGTATTGATCATATGAAATATCTGCCCGGCATGGAAGTGCTCGATTCGGACATGCTCAGCCAGGTCTTAAAATACCACGATGCCTTCCGCAATGAAGATTTTACCGGCAAAGACGTCGAACTGGCCCTCAGCAAGATGCGCCTCGATCCGCATGATTTCATGGCACTTCTCTCTACGGCCGCTGCTCCCTACCTGGAAGAAATGGCCCAGAAAGCCCATATCGTCACGCGCCGCCATTTTGGCAATAACATTTCTGTCATCACGCCGATTTATTTTGCCAACTACTGCGACAACTACTGTATCTACTGCGGCTTCAATTCCCATAACAAAATCAAGCGGGCCCGCCTGTCTGACGAAGAACTGCACCGGGAATGCAAAAACATCGCCGATGCCGGCATTGAAGAAGTCATCATGCTCACTGGAGAAAGCCCCAAGATGAGCGACATCAAATACATCGGCAATGCCGTGAAAATCGCCCGTCAGTATTTCCGTGCCATCAACATGGAAATCTACCCGGTCAATTCCGATGATTACAAATACCTCCACGAATGCGGCGCCGATTACGTCACGGTCTTCCAGGAAACGTACAATTCCGATAAGTACGAAACACTGCACCTGGCAGGCAACAAGCGTATTTTCCCATACCGTTTCTATTCCCAGGAACGGGCTATCCTCGGCGGCATGCGCGGCGTCGGCTTCGCCGCTCTCTTAGGTCTCGATGACTACCAGAAAGACGCTGTGGCAACGGGCATGCACGCCTATCTGATGCAACGGAAATATCCCCATGCGGAAATTTCCCTTTCCTGCCCGCGCCTGTGCCCGATTATCAACAACGATAAAATCAACCCGAAGGACGTAGACGAACGGAAACTGACCCAGATTATCTGTGCCTACCGCCTGTTTCTGCCTTACGCTTCCATCGTCGTTTCCAGCCGGGAAAGCGCCAAATACCGCAACGCCATCATGAAAATCGCTGCTACCAAAGTATCGGCCAGCGTCTGTGTCGGCATTGGCGGCCATCTGGAAGATGACGGCAGTGAAAAAGGCGATGAACAGTTTGAAATCACGGATAACCGTCCCTTCGATGAAATGTACGCCGCCATTAAAGGCATGGGGCTCCAGCCGATTACGAGCGAATACATTTACTTATAACACCGTTTGCAGACGCCGGAATATCCGGCCGGCGTTTTGCCATATACTAAACATATCCAATGGCCCTGCCAGCCCTATCCACCTGGCAGGACAGCAAAAAAGGATTGTCACACATCATGGTGCGGCAATCCTTTTTTGCATGTTTTCCTATGCTTCTCTCAGTAAATATCCGTTGGCTTTATATATTTTAAGAATAAATTAAATAAAGGTAATAGAAAATATACTAAAGAGGCTGCAACAGCATGAACCGGATAAGTCCTGTTGTTGCAGCCTCATGTACGCCTGGATAAAATAATGTAATCCCGCCGATATCCGTCCCGGTCAGACCACAGCCAGGGCCTGGTCCAGATCGGCGATGATGTCTTCCGGGTCTTCCAGACCGACTGACATGCGTATCATGCCGTCCGTAATGCCGGCCGCTTCCCGTACTTCTCTGGGAATCATGGTATGGGTCATGGCTGCAGCCTGTTCTACCAGTGTTTCCGTATCCCCCAGGCTGACGGCCAGCGTACACAATTTAAGATGGTTGATGAACGTCTTGCCCGCTTCCAGTCCGCCTTTGACATCGAAACTCAGCATGCCTCCACCACCGCGCATCTGCCGTTTCGCCAGTTCATACTGCGGATTAGATGGCAGGAAGGGATAGCGGACGATGTCAATTTTCGGGTGCTGTTCCAGATACTGTGCAATCTGAAGTGCATTGGTATTATATTGTTTCATACGCACGGCCAGCGTCTTGAGTCCCCGCGTGGCCAGAAAGGCGATTTGCGGTGCCATGACGGCACCAAAGTGCATGAGCGTACCGAGGCGGCAGTCGCGCAGGAATCCTTCATCATTGGAGATGACGGCTCCTCCCAGAAGATCGCCGTGCCCGCCGATGTACTTGGTCACGCTCTGTACGACCCAGTCGGCGCCCAGGTCGAGAGGATTCGTGTTGTACGGCGTGGCAAAGGTGTTATCAACACCGACTTTGATGCCGTGTTCATGAGCGATGGCCGAAATAGCCGCAATGTCAGCCATGACCATGGTCGGGTTTGCCGGCGATTCGACGTAAATGAGTTTCGTATTGTCTTTGATGCCATCCTTCAGCGTTTCCAGATTCTGCGGATCAAAGTCCCCCACTTCGACGCCGAACCGGGGCAGGAAATCACGGGTAATATCTTCTGTACCGGAATACTTGGCCTTGCAGAACAGCGCATGGTCACCGGCGCGTACACTCATGAAGATGGCCCCTGCCACGGCACCCATCCCCGATGCATATGACACGGCACCGAGTCCATGTTCGGCAGCGGCTATCTTTTTTTCAAAATAATCGTTGCTGGGATTGGTAATACGGCTGTAGGCAAAACTTTCGGCATAATCGTCACAGGCTTTGACCGCATCATCTGTCGAGTCGAAATAAAAGGTCGAAGTCTGATAAATCGGTGGCACTAAGGCACCGTAGGCATCCCGCGGTTCACCAGCATGAATGTTGACCGTAGACGGTCCGTATTTTGTCCTGTCAAAATCAGGATGGCGCAATACACTTAAACTCATGTTCATATCCCCCTCTTCATATTACTTATTCTCCCACTGTCCTTACAGCGGCTTTACCATGTCCCGTCGCTTTATAAATCAAAGATCCTGCGACAAAGCCGATGATAAACGGCGTAATCCAACCGAAGCCAAAGGTCGAAAGCGGCGTTGCTGCCACGATAGCTTTAGCAAAGCCAAGACCGGACAGGCCCGGCAGTGATTCTATCAGCGCATAAATAGTAACCAGATATACCGATCCCTTGTAGGCCCCGTCATTCGGCACGACTTTGACCAATACGCCCAGGACAAGCAGTGCCAGGCACGGCGGATAGCATACGCCGAAAATCCAGCCGACGTAGGTGACGATGCCATCGACGCCAAGGAGAGCCGTAAGAGCCGAAAGGATGCTGCATACGATAGCAACTTTCTTATAACTGACTTTGCCGGTCATGGTGCTGGTAAATTCCGCAACCGCCGCTACCTGGCCGATTGCCGTAGTCAGACAGGCCAGTACGACAGCGATGCCCATGGGTACCATGACCCACGTGCCAACGCGCTGGATGATGGCGACGAGCAGTTCCGCCCGGCCGATAGACTGCGGGTAGTCACCACTGACACAGGCGCCCATATACAACAGCGACCCGTAAATGATGAGAAGCAGGACGAAGGCGACGATGCCACAATAGATGAGGACTTTATTGCGCTGGGCAATGGTCGTGTAGCCTTTGCCCTTGATAGAGCTGATGAATACGGCTGCCATGATAAAGCTGACCAGGACATCGCCTGTATTATATCCGCCCAGGAAGGCATTGACGAACGGTTTGGCTACCTGTGGTTCAATCGGCGTTCCCAGAGGATGGACGATACCCATGATGGAAACGACGACCAGGATGAGTGCCAGAAGCGGCGTCAGATACCGGCCCATGCGGTCCATGACGTTATTCTTATCTTTGACAAAGAAGAAGCATATAATGAAATATATGATGACCAGTGGAATGAATGGCGCCCCCGGCACATTGCCCTGTACGCCGAGCTGGATAGCCGTAGCACAGGTCCGGGGAATGGAAACGAAGGTGCACACAAACATCAGCGCCGCCAGCAGGACATTGTACGTATACTTGCCGACGTGATCGGTGATAGCATGGACATCGCCGTTCAGACCAATGACAACCAACGTAAAAATAGGAAGAAAAATACCGGAAAGCGTCAGGCCCGACAGGCCGGCAAATACGGCAGACCCGCTATTGAGGCCCAGCTGGGGCGGGAAAATCAGGTTGCCTGCCCCAAAGTAGGTAGCGAAGAAAGCAAAACCGAGGATAAAAATATCGAGAATCTTGATACTGCCATTACCGGGAGAAGAATTGCCACTCATCATACATACCTCCTTATAAGCCGCACCCGGCCCTTCAGTCCCGCAGCCCGTCCGGGCCGGATGCCGTACCACAAAACAGAACTTATAATTTTTCCAGAGCCTGATCGAAATCGTTCAGCAAATCGTTTGTGTCTTCCAGTCCGGAAGACAGGCGGATCTGGCCGTACGTGATGCCAATTGCCGCCAGTTCATCGGCCGAAAGGTCACGGTGGGATGCTTTCGGCGGATAGGTCAGAGTCGTGCACGTACCGGCCAGAGTCGGTACGAAATGGACCAATTTCAGATTGGCAATGAGTTTGTCGATCAGTTCCATTCCGCCTTTGAAATTGACGCTGAGCATGCCGCCGTATCCATTGCCTTCAAACTGCTTGTCTGCCAAAGCCTTGCTGGGAGACGAATCCAGGCCCGGATAATAGACTTTTTCTACTTTCGGATGGTGTTCAAAGAACTTTGCCAGAGCCAGGCCGTTCTGGCTCATCTTCTGGACGCGCAGCGGCAGTGTCCGCAGACTGCGTGCCAGGAGCCACGATTCCGTCGCACCCAGATTGCCGCCGTACAGGCCGAGATAGAAGCGGATCGTATCGATCAGTTTTTTCGATCCCAGCGCCGCGCCGCCTACGATATCGTCATGGCCGCCCAGGTATTTCGTCGCGCTGTACAAAACGAGGTCGGCGCCGAATTTTGCCGGCTTGGCCACGATGGACGTAGCAAAAGTGTTGTCGATAAAGAGCAAGGCGCCGTTGTCATGGGCCACGTCTGCCAGATGCCCCAGATCCGGGACGGACATGAGCGGATTGGCAATGGTTTCCCCGTAAATAACTTTCGTATTGGGCTTGATGTAGTCTTCCGGTTTCTGTGTATCGAAATCGATGAACGTCGTTTCGACGCCCCACTTGGAAAGTTCATGTTTTAAGAAATAGAACGTTTCCCCGTACAGCACAGGAGAAGCCAGTACATGGTCTCCCGGTCTGAGCACGGCCAGAAGCGATGTGGTGATAGCCGCCATGCCGGAAGAAAAGACCAGGCCCGTTTCCGTTCCATCGCCCGCTGCCAGAATACGCGATGCCGCATCAGAATTAGGGTTTCCCAGACGGAAATAGGCGTAGCCCGGTGCCCCTTCATCACAGATTTTATCCATCGGTTCAATAGAATCAAATATATAGGCCGATGACAAATAAATAGGAAAAGTTTCCGGTACGGTCAGTGCCTTGTTCATTTCATAGCACATTTCTCCTGTCCCCGTATGCATATACGTCGTAGCCGTTCCTCTTGACATGATATAATCTCCTTCCCTAAGTACAGAAATCAACTGGCTGTATGACTTTTCCGGAATTGTCAATTGTCTTTTTGTTATCTTAATTATATCGGTAAAAGGCAAAAAAATATATGCATCACGCGGCGTATTTATAGTAGTATTTTAGGAGTACATCGGATAAAACATACTCCTTTTATACTCCTTTTATACTCCACGCACTCCCTCTCCGCATCGTTTTCCTGCCACTTTCGTCCTCCCCAGGCTGCGCGCTGTATCTCAAAGGTGTCTGTATTTGATACAATCGAACGATAGCAGGGATTTTGAACACCCCCGTGTGCATAGGCAGGTTCACTCTTTTCCTTACAAATCTGCGCCATCATGGTATACTGGAACAAAAGGAATCTACAACAAGGAGCTGATATCATGGGCTTAGATGACGCGGATATTCTGGATACCATTTATCACAAAGCGGAAGCCAGACTGCGCGCCCAGTTAAAAGCAATATAAAAAAGTCAGGGCAGCTGCCATTCAGTTGGCAAACTGCCCTGACTTTTTTATGCTCTGATTTCCGTCCCGTCCTTGAAGGTCACCCGAATATCGTCTTTGCTGTATACCGTGATGAAGTCCACCAGGCTGCCCCACAGCCGGGCATCGAACCCCTTGATGAGTTCCTGCTCCCGAAGCTCCTTGATGAAGCTGTCCATCTGGCGGCTCCGGGCCTTGCGATACTGGATAGCTTCACAGGTCTTGTCGTACTGCGTCTTCACCGCTTCATACCGGCTGACCAGTTCGTTGTAGTTCCGGTCGTAATCATCCTGGTTCTGTGCCACCCGCGCATTCTCGGCTATGAGTTGCTGTACCTTATCGGCCAGCAGGTTCAAATCTGTGCTGAGCCTGTCCCGCTCCTCTTCCAAGGCTTCTGTGTCAGTGAGCCGTTCCTTCAGCAGGGTGATGCTGTCAAGTACGTCCGCTTTGTTTTCGATGAGCCGGTTGGAGGCCCGGACGAAGGCTTCCTTGATATCATCCTCTGTCAGATGCGGTGTCTTGCAATGGCTCTTGAACTTATCGTTGCATCGGTAGATCCTTGCCGTCAGCGAACCGCTTCCGATGACCCCAGGTGACGTTTTCCGAAATACTCCGGCTTTCTTCCTGTGCCAGGCTGCTCATGATAGTGATGAGGAGTTCCCCTTTACCAATCAAAGTGATACAAAATAACGATGAACCCCCTTGCACCCCCCTGCCCCCCTGCCTATCGTTAAGCAAGTATTCCTCGGAAGCCGCACGAGACAAGGCTTTGAGGAAAAGAGAAGGGGGTGCATTTGCACCCCCTCGGTGGGGATTTTGCACCCCCTAAATTGGACAAGTTCTGTCACTTTTCCATTTGTTCCATTAGCCAGTACGGATTCTTCAAAATCTCTCTGCCAACCCCAATCAAGTCCGCAGCATTATTTTTTAGGAGAGTTTCTGCATCTTCTAAGGTCTTAACTCCCCCCGTCAGCATGACGGGAATGGAGACAGCTTTTTTTATAGCACTCGACATATCCTGAAAATAACCCGGCTCGTTATGCCCTTGCCGTGTGTAGCGACACATTCCTCCGGTGATGTTAAGCATATCCACTCCGGCATCGGCCAATGCCTTGCTGGCATATACACTGTCTTCAATCGTGTTGCCGCCTTCAGCGTAGTCACAGCCACCTAAACGAAGGGAAAGCATAAATTCTTTGCCGACGGCACTACGAACAGATTGAATGATCTCCCGATGAATCCGCAGCCTCCTTTCTATGTCACCGCCGTAGTCATCCTCTCGATGATTGGTGAGCGGCGAATAAAACTGGTTCAGCAAATAAGCATGAGCAGAGTGGATTTCAACACCATCATATCCCGCCGCCTTTGCTCTCTTAGCAGCGCAGGCGAATTGCTCCACAATTTCAGCAATCTGCGATACGGTCAATTCTTCCGGTGCAGTTCCGTCACCCACCATCGGCGAGACGGGGAGGATCACGCTGCTCGGAGCTACTGCCCTTTCTCCTGTAACATCAGAGGGTGCGGCACTGCCGGCATGATTCAGTTGCGCCATTGCTTTTGCACCGCCTTGATGGATGGTATCCACCAGCCGCTTCAATCCCTCAATATCCTCATCGGAGGAGATGGAGAGTTGGTTCTTTCGCGCCTTGCCGCGAATATCAATGTAGCTGTGTTCCGTGATTATCATGGCGAGATTGCTGCCTGTTGCCCGCATTCCGTAGTACTCCAGCATTTTGCTCGTTACTTTTCCGTCCTCTGTACTTTGATAGGTTGCGATGGGCGGTATAACGATACGGTTTTTTAATGTCAAATTCCCTATGGTCATAGGTTTCATTGCCAGCTCGTATTTTTCTTCCACTCTGTCTTTCTCCCCTAAATCAGTTCAAAAATGGCGCATACCACGAGCGTTCCCGTTCTGCCCCCACCGTAGTCGGTTCCGTATGTCCGGACAGCAAGACGGTTTCCTGCGGCAGTTTCAGTATACGCTGTGTGATACTCTGCATCAATGTTTGCTCATCCCCACCGGGAAAATGTGTCAGCCCGAAACTGTTCTTGAAAATGGAATCACCCACGAAGGCCACATTGTCCTTGGCGCTATAATAGAATACGCTGTCCGTAGTATGACCGGGAACGTAGTGCATGGTCAAAGAAAATACAGGATTCCTTTCGAGGGCAATCCTGCTCCCGTCCGGCAAATAGCTCACATCATCCAGTTTGATATATAGCCCGCAACCTTCCGAGAGATTCCAACGAGGATTCTCTGTATATTCCCGCCCTCTCTCGTGCATACAGATAGGGATGGACAGTGCATCCTGGATTTGCGCTGCGGCACCCATGTGGTCGAAATGTCCATGGGTGAGCAGAATTTTCTCGATGACGAATCCTCTTTGTCGAATAACGGCTAAAAGAGTATCTGCTTCTGCGCCGGGGTCGAGCAAAAAGCCGTGTCCTGTGGCATCATCAATATAAAAGTAGGCATTGGTGTTAAAAACGCCTGTCACGGGCAACGATAAAATCATGATGCTCCCCCGCCTTACTGCGCAAAATGGCAGCCATCCGCCCCGCAGACCATGCCATCTAATGATGTTGCCGCTGACGTTTCCTCAGCCAGTATCTTTTCGATGGCTTTTTTCAGCATGGCCGTCGGTTGTGC
>NZ_DGXL01000025.1:0-229512 GCF_002395615.1 Megasphaera sp. UBA4233
ATCCCCCACCTAAGAGGTGGAGGATGAAGGCGGATTAGGTTAAATCATTTTCTATAAACTACAAACTATACAGTAAAAGGGACTTACGTATGATAGTAGAAACCTTCATGCGTAAGTCCCTTGCTGTTGGTGTTGACGCAGGACAGGAATATTCTGCCTGCCGGAGCAGGCAGGGATGACCTATCAGACGTTAAACCGGAAGTAGGTGACATCGCCATCCTGCATGACGTAGTCCTTGCCTTCCAGGCGGACGAGGCCTTTTTCCTTGGCGGCCTGTTCACTGCCGCAGGCAATGAGGTCATCGTAGGAAACGATTTCAGCGCGGATAAAGCCCCGTTCGATATCGGTATGGATCTTACCGGCTGCTTTCTGGGCTTTCGTGCCGTTGACGATGGTCCAGGCGCGGACTTCGTCGGCACCGGCCGTAAAGAAATTGATAAGGCCCAGCATGGCGTAGCTTGCTTTGATTAGTTTATCGAGACCGGCTTCGGGAAGTCCCAGTTCTTCCAGGAAGACCTGGGCTTCATCATCGGGCAGTTCGGCGATTTCCGCTTCGATTTTAGCAGAGACGGCGACGACTTCCGACCCTTCTTTTTCGGCAAAAGCCCGCAGTGCCTGTACGTGGGGATTGGAATCGGGATCCGATGCTTCGTCTTCGGCCACGTTGGCGATATAGAGAATCGGCTTGAGCGTCAGCAGGTTGAGATCGTGGACCTGTGGCAGTTCATCCTTGGTGAGTCCTGCCTTACGGGCCGGTTCGCCATTTTCCAGGCAGGCCAGTACTTTTTTCAGTACGTCGTATTCGGCTTTGGCCGTTTTATCGCCGCACTGGGCGACTTTGGCGATGCGGTCGGCCCGTTTCTGTGTCGTTTCGATATCGGCCAGGCACAGTTCCGTGTTGATGACATCGACGTCGCGTACAGGATCAATGGAACCCGATACGTGGGTGATATTGCTGTCTTCAAAGCAGCGGACAACTTCGGCAATGGCATCGGTTTCGCGGATGTGGCTGAGGAATTTGTTCCCCAGACCTTCACCTTTGGATGCCCCGGCGACGAGGCCGGCAATATCGACGAAACGGGTGACGGCCGGAATGGTGCGTTTGGGATGGTACATGTCGGTCAGAACCTGGATGCGGTTATCCGGGACTTCGACGACGCCGACGTTCGGTTCAATCGTGCAGAATGGATAATTAGCCGCTTCTGCGCCGGCTTTGGTAATGGCATTGAACAAGGTGCTCTTGCCTACGTTCGGCAGTCCGACAATGCCTATTTCCAGATTGGTACTCATGAGTGAGCAGTCCTTTCTCTATTTCTTATTTTATGATGTGCAGATCGGCAATGCGTTTTACGGCAGCGATAGTGTTTTCCCGTGTGCCGAATGCCGTAAGGCGGAGGTAGCCTTCACCGTGGGGACCGAATCCGGAACCCGGCGTGGTGACGACGTGGGCTTTTTCCAGCAGGAGGTCGAAGAAATCCCAGCTCTTCATGCCGTTAGGTGTCTGTACCCAGGCATAAGGGGAGTTGGTCGCGCCATATACGGTGTAGCCGGCTTCGGTCAGGCCGTCGCGGATGATATGGGCGTTTTCCATGTAGTAATCGACATCAGCCAGGCACTGTTTCTGGCCTTCCGGGCTGTAGTATGCTTCGGCTGCGCGCTGTACGACGTACGGTGTGCCGTTGAAGAAGGTGCACTGGCGGCGATTCCAGAGTGGATTCAGTTCGACAGCGGAACCATCGGCTTTATAGGCTTTGCAGGCATGGGGAACGACGACATAGGAGCAGCGCGTACCGGTGAAGCCGGCGCATTTGGAGTAGGAGCGCAGTTCGATGGCTACGTCTTTGGCGCCTTCCACTTCGAAAATGCTGTGGGGAACGTCCGGTTCGGTGATATACGTTTCATAGGCCGAATCGTAGATGATGACAAAATTGTTTTCCTTAGCAGCCCGGACCCAGTTTTCCAGTTCTGCTTTGCTCATGGCTGTACCGGTCGGGTTGGACGGGTTGCAGAGGTAGACAATATCGACCTTTTCTTTCGGCGGCTGGGCTTTGAAGCCGTTTTCCGGCGTGCAGGGCAGATAGACGACGCCATCGTATCTGCCTGTTTCGGCATGGTATACACCGGTGTGACCGCACATGACGTTGGAGTCAAGGTATACGGGGTAGACCGGATCGGCTACGGCAAAGGTCAGGTCGCTGCCAAAGATTTCCTGGATGCAGGCAACGTCGGTCTTGGAACCGTCACCGACGAAGACTTCGTCCAGTTCCAGGTCGATGCCGCGCGTTTTATAATCTCCGTCAATGATGGCCTGACGGAGAAAATCATAGCCTTGTTCGGGACCATAGCCGCGGAACGTTTCGGCTTTTCCCATTTCATCGACAGCTTTATGCATCGCTTCGATAATGGCCGGAGCCAGCGGGCGGGTTACGTCGCCGATACCGAGACGGATGATGTCCGCGTCGGGATGGGCCTTGGAATAGGCTGCAACTTTTTTGGCAATGGTAGCAAAGAGATAATTGCCAGGAAGTTTTAAGTAATTTTCATTTACGTGAGCCATAAAATGACCTCCTTTTATATGCGATAATGAGTATATATTGGCTATACAACACTATTCATTGTACTACATTCGCCATCGCTTGAAAAGGACAGAGGGTACTTCCGGATGATGAGAAATTAAAATCACTGTAATTTGTCTCAGTGTTCAATGAAAAACGCTGCCACACAAAGAAATCTCTGTTTCGTGTGGCAGCGCTCTTTGCTGCTTGGCGTTCGTCGTGGTTAAGGCCGGGGCCGTCGTACTCTCCTTCACTATTCGTAGCGCAGGGCTTCGATGGGATCGAGGCGGGCCGCTTTCCGCGCCGGATAGATGCCGAAGAACAGGCCGATGCCGACGGAGAAGCTGAAGGAAATGATGATCGGTGCCGCCGTGATGACCGTCTGGAAGAGTCCGGCTTTTGCAATGGTAAGGGCGATGCCGACGCCGCAGGCGATGCCCAGCAGGCCGCCGATGACACCGATGACGACCGATTCGATGAGGAACTGCATCATGATATTCTGGAAGGTGGCGCCCAGGGCCTTGCGGATGCCGATTTCCCGCGTCCGTTCTGTGACCGATACCATCATGATGTTCATGATGCCGATGCCACCGACGATAAGGGAGATAGCGGCAATGCTTCCCAGAAACAGGGTCAGCATAGTCGTCGTGCTGGTCATGGTTTCCATGAGGCTGGTCAGGTTGCGGACGGTGAAGTCATCTTCCTTGTCCCCTGTGATGTGGTGGCGCTGGCGCAGCAGTGTTTCCACTTCACTTTGCACCTGTTCGATTTTATCAGAGCGGGAGACCTGGATATTGATGGAACGCACGTAGGTGATGCCCAGAAGACGTTCCTGAGCAGTCGTGAGAGGCACGATGACCATGTCGTCCTGGTCCTGGCCCATGGAAGACTGGCCCTTGCTTTCCAGTACGCCGATGATACGGTAAGGCTGGTTGTTGATGCGGATTGTCTTGCCGACGGGATTGGATGTATCGAACAGATTGGATGCGACCGTCGTCCCGATGACGGCAACGCGGTTGCGCGATTTCAAATCATTGTTGGTGATAAAGGAACCGCTCTGGACGTTGAGAGAGCGGATGTGGAGGTATTCCGGTGTCACGCCGTATACGGAGGTGTTCCAGTTCTGATTGCCGTTTACGACCTGATAGGAACTGTTGACGGTCGGCGAAACATAGTCGATATTTTTGATTTTCTTTTTGATGGCTTCGGCGTCGTCGTATTTCAGTTTCTGGCCGGAACCGGCGGCCGATCGGACGCCCCCCTTATTGGTCGAGCCCGGTGTGACGATGAGCATATTGCTGCCCAGGCTGGCAATGGAATTGGTGACGTTCTGGCGCACGCCCATGCCGATGGAAATCATGGCGATGACGGCGCCGACACCGATGATGATGCCCAGCATGGTCAGGATGGAGCGCAGTTTATTGGACAAGAGTGCCGTAACGGCAATCTGTACGCTTTCACTAAACAACATCCATGACGACCCCCTTTCCGGCATCTTTGGTAATCATGCCATCACACAAGAGGAGCTGCCGGTTGGCACAGGCGGCGATTTCCGGTTCGTGCGTGACCAGGATGATGGTCTTGTGTTCTTCATGAAGGGCTTCGAAAAGACCCATGATGTCCCGTGTCGATTTCGTATCGAGGTTGCCTGTCGGTTCGTCGGCCATGATGATATGGGGATTGTTCACCAGTGCTCTGGCAATGGCGACGCGCTGACGCTGGCCGCCGGAGAGTTCGTTGGGTTTATGATGGGCCCAGGTTTCCAGGCCGACTGCTTTTAACTTTTCCATGGCCCGCTGGGTCCGTTCTTTGTGGCCTACGCCGGCATAGACCAGGGGCAGGGCCACGTTGTCGAGAGCGGAGATGCGGGAGAGGAGATTGAAATTCTGGAAGACAAAGCCGATATGCTGGTTGCGGACGGAGGCCAGTTCGTCGTCGCTCAGGTTGGCTACTTCTTTGCCGCCCAGCCGGTACGAGCCGGACGTCGGCCTGTCGAGACAGCCGAGGATATTCATGAGTGTCGATTTACCGGAACCCGACGGTCCCATGAGGGCGGCAAATTCCCCCTCTTCGATATTCAGGGTAATGCCGGCCAGGGCGGCAAAATCTTCCCCGCCGATGTGATAAATCTTTTTGATGTCGGTTAATTCAATGACATGATTCATGGTGATGCCTCCTGATTACATGGGCGGCGGTCCCTGTCGTCTGTTGGAATTGGATGACTGGGAAGAAGATTTGGATGGGGCATTATAGGAAACGGAAACGTTGTCTCCCTCAGAAAGGCCCGACAGGATTTCCACGTATTCATCGCTGTAGATCCCCGTCGTGACCGGAACCTGTTCGGTCTGGCCGCTGGTATTGACGCGCAATACGTAGGATCCGTTGTCGTTGGTCTTGAGGGCGGCGATGGGGACGACCAGAGCATCCTCTTTTTCGGCCGTGTTGATTTCTACCCGGGCGGTCATGCCGAGGCGCAGTACGTCATCGGGGTCATCCACGTCGAGGGTGACATAGTAATAAATGACGCTGGCCGATGAAGAAGACGAACTGGATGAGGTACTCGTGCCATTCGTATCCCACGTATTGCTCGTATCAGTCTGGGAAATCTTGGACACGTGAGCCGTAAAAGTCTGATTGGTATAGGTATCGACGGTGAAGGTGGCATCCTGGCCGACTTTGATATTGCCGATATCCGTTTCATCTATTTTAGCCATGATCTGCTTTTTGCTCGTATCGGCGATGCGCATGATGACCGTCGGGTTGCTGTTTCCCTGTACGGCCATGGTACCGGCTGGCTTGGGTTCCCCGACGACGACGCCGCTCATGGGGGCGGTGATCGTCGTTTCTGCCAGATCCGATTCGGCGGCGCTCAGATTGGAAAGGGCCGTTTTGTATTCATATTCGGCATTATCCAGTGTCTGTTTGGTACCGGCACCCTGGTCATAGAGCATCTTATACCGTTCGTAGTCGAGGCGCGTATTGGTGACTTTATACTGGGCCTGATCGTATTTGGCCTGATAATCCTTGCCATCCAGTGTGGCTACGGTCTGGCCGGCTGTGACCTGATCGTTTTCTTTGACCAGGACCTGACTGATACGGGCTGTGATTTTCGGTGAGACTTCGACAGAATCGACAGGGCGGATCGTACCGGTCGCAGAGACTTTGGATGTGAGATTCATGCGTTCTACCTGGGCCGTTTCGACGGCGGATGCCTGCTGGGCCTTCTGTTGTGTCTGGTAGTAATACCAGCCGCCGCCGGCACAGGCGGCAATGATAATGACAGCGATGGCGGCTGTGATTTTTTTATTCAGCTTCATGGGATCACCTTTTGAAAATAGGAATGAGTTACAATATAACGGAAACATACGTGGGGTACTGTATGTTTTATTAAGTATATCATAGAAAAAAGCAGTAAAAAAGACAGAACAGGCTGTATGGAAAAGATTACTAAAAATTGTGACAAATCTGTCTTTTTTCTATGGTATACTACATCATGGAACGAATTAAATATAATTCTCAATATATAAAATATCCGGAGGGATAGGTATGAAGAAGCAGCTCACGACAGCCGTGGTGGCAGCGATGTTGTGCACCGGGGCCGTATATGCAGCCGATACGACCGGGACCACTGCCGTTCCGGCACAGCAGACAAGGCAGCAATTACAGCAGACACAACAGACAACGCAGCAATCGCAGCAGACCTATAGTCTGGATCTGGATGTGTCGGATTATGCTGTCGATACGATGCAGTACGAGGGGAAACACATCGTGTTCCGGGCCTATGAAAATAAAGTCTACGTCGCACACCCCGTCGATACGACATATCAGTCCATGAATATCTACGTGCCGGAAGAATACTTTGAAGGAAAATCCGTCCATGGGTATACGGCGCAGACGGCCCCCATATTCCTGCCCAATACCGTCGGCGGTTATATGCCGGGCAAGGCAGGACAGCCGTCAGAATACGATCAGCGGCAGGGCGGTCCTAACGCCATACTGGCCGCCCTGGCACGGGGCTGCGTCGTAGCGGCTCCCGGTGCCAGAGGCAGGACGAATCAGGCTGCCGATGGCACCTATACAGGCAAGGCCCCGGCGCTTCTGGTCGATATGAAAGCTGCCATCCGCTACCTGCGCCACAATAAAGGGGTCCTTCCCGGCGATACAGAAAAAATCATTTCCAATGGTACCAGTGCCGGCGGCGCCCTTTCGGCCCTCATCGGGGCGACGGGGAACAGCAAAGAGTACGAACCGTATCTCAAAGCCATGGGGGCAGCAGAGGAACGGGACGATATCTTTGCCTCCAGTGATTATTGCCCTATTACCGATCTGGAACATGCCGATATGGCCTATGAATGGGTCTTTGGAGACGTGACGGACTATCATCAGAATAATGCCATAGGGGCGATGCCTGCATTTCTCCAGGCCGGCGGTCAGACGATTCCCATGGGGCCGGGACCGGTCGTTGCCAGCCCGGGCAGTACGGACAGCAACAATCAGAATATGCTCGTCCTGGACCGGCCTGCCGATGCACCGGCAGAAGAACAGAAAGGCACGGAAATGAGCGACCAGCAGAAAGTCGTTTCCGCCGTCCTGCGCAAGGCCTTTCCTGCCTATGTGAACAGACTGCACCTTACGGCTCCTGACGGAACAGCTCTGACTCTGGACAAGAACGGCGAAGGGACGTTTAAGGAATATATCAAGAAATTATACATGAAATCGGCCCAGACGGCTCTAGATTCAGGAACGGACCTGTCCGGTATGGACTGGCTGACCATCCACAATGGCGTTGTAACCGATATGGATCTGGGAAAATACGCCGTGTATGCAACCCGTCTCAAGGCAGCTCCTGCCTTCGACTCGCTGGACCTTTCATCAGGGGAAAACAGTGAATTCGGTAGTGCAACCATCAATGCCCGTCATTTCACTCCCTGGGGGAAGAAATATAATACAGCCGGTAAAGCATACCAGGCGGATAGTAAACTCATTCATCTCCTGAATCCGCTTTATTTCATCGGCAAACGGGATGTCACCACTGCTCCCCACTGGCGGATCCGCCATGGCAGCAAAGACCGTGACACGTCTCTGGTCGTACCGGCTATTCTGGCCCTGTGCCTGCAGCAGACCGGCCATGACGTAGATTTTGCCGTTCCCTGGGGACGGGGCCACGCCGGAGACTATGATCTGGACGAACTCTTTGCCTGGATCGACACCATTTGCGGGAACACACAGATTGTAAATAAATCGTAAAATAATGTAACATGTCTGCCAGATAAATCAATAAGAAATAAAGATTACCTATGTGCAAATTAAAATGATTAAGAATGAAATATAGATATAGGTAAACAGCAAAATGAGCTCTTTTCGTTGCCATAGCAACAGAAGGAACTCATTTTTTCTGATAGCATACACTTGTCAATACGATACCGTACTATTACGACATAGTATGTGAAATTTTTCTTTTGGTTATAAATTACAGTTTTTTTGTTATGGTTTCTTGTGAATACAAGAGAAAGAAGGTAACAGAATGGGGTATCAATTGAGCAGACGGGCTCTGGCCGACGCCTTTAAATCCTGGTCCGGGACGTACGATGTGTACGCTCCTACCGTATTTGCCGGTACGGGCCGGTTTTCCGAAACCGATGTCATCCGTTATGGCAAAGTGACCGATCCCGCCGATATCGTCTGGGACGCACGGTCTGATTATTCCTTTAAAGAAATCCTGATTCCTGTATGTCAGGTATTGTTCTACTTTACGGAACACAGCGTGCAGGAATCGGAATTTCCCAAAAAAGGAGCCATCATTTTCCTGCGCAGCTGCGATCTGCATGCCGTGAAACGACTCGATTATATGTTCCTCCAGAACGGGCCGGAAGATTACTACTATAAGACTCTGCGGGACAAGGTGAAATTCGTCGTCATGGGCTGTGACCATACCTTTGACGGCTGCTTCTGCGTGTCTATGGGTACCAACGTGAGCACCAATTATGATGCGGCTGTCAATTTTAAAGATGGCATGTATTATGTGGACTGTCCTGATGAAATCCTGGCGGCTGCCCTGAAAAATCATGCCGAAGGAACTTGCGACGTGACAGCCGATCACGTGGAAAAAGACGATGTGGAAGTCCATATCCCGGACAACCTGACATCGGCCATCGCCAAGAGTTCTATCTGGGATGAATACGACAAACGCTGCATCAAATGCGGCCGCTGCACCCTGGCCTGCCCGACCTGTACCTGCTGGTCTATGCAGGATATCTTCTACACGGAAAACGGCAAGGCCGGTGAACGGCGCCGTGTACAGACGAGCTGCATGTTCGACGACTATACGCTCGTCGCCGGCGGGGGCTGTTTCCGGCAGAAAGCGGGCGAACGGATGCGCTTCAAGGTACTGCACAAAGTCCTCGATTTCAAGAAGAGAGCCGGTTTTCAGATGTGCGTAGGCTGCGGCCGCTGTGATGCCATCTGTCCGGAATACATTTCGCTCACTCACTGCATTAATGAAAAGCTGCCCCAGGGCATGAAGGAGGTACTGGAAAATGGTCAATAATGAATATCTGCCTTTCCGTTCGGAAATTCTGGAAGTCATCAAACATGCCGAACTGGAATATACATTCCGCATGTCCTATGACCGCGGCGACGAACATCCGGTCAAGCCGGGCCAGTTTTTTGAAATTTCCATCCCGAAATACGGGGAAGCGCCTATTTCCGTCAGCGGTATTACGGACCATTCCCTCGATTTCACCATCCGCCGCGTCGGCTCGCTGACGGACGAAATCTTCGAAAACTACGTCGGCGATTATTTCTTCATGCGCGGACCCTATGGCAACGGCTTCGATGTCAATATGTTCAAGGGAAAGGAAATCATCCTCGTCGCCGGCGGGTCGGGCCTGTCGCCTATCCACGGCGTCATCGATTACTTTGCCGACCACATGGATGAATGCAAGAAGCTGACAGTCATTGTCGGCTTTAAATCGCCGGACGACATTCTCTTTAAGGAAGATCAGAAACGTTGGGCTGAAAAAGGAATTTCCCTCATCACTACCGTCGACCGGGCTCCCGAAGGCTATACGGGCCACGTCGGCATGGTTACCAAATACATTCCTGACCTGACTTTTGAAGACATGCCCAATGCCATCTCCGTCGTCGTAGGTCCACCGCCGATGATTAAATTCTCCATCCTGGAGTTGAAGAAAATCGGCTTCGACGTGGAAAATATCTGGCTGTCCGAATCGCGCAAGATGTGCTGCGGCCTGGGAAAATGCGGTCACTGCCGCATCGGCGACATCTATATCTGCCAGGACGGACCGGTGTTCAAATATACGAAAATCAGTTCGATGATTGACTAGGAGGGATATAGCCATGGATATGAATTGTGGTAAGTTAAAGAAATACGCTTTCCGGGTAACGAAGCATCGCGATGTGGCTTCGGCCCGTGTACGTGTCCCCGGTGGCTCCCTGAATGCCAAGATATTGGGCCAGATTCAGTATATTGCAGAAACGTATGGCAATGGCGACGTCCATCTGACCATCCGTCAGGGCTTTGAAATCCTGGGGATTCCCTTTGACAAGGTGGAAGAAGTCAAGAAAGCACTGCAACCGATCATTGATGAACTCGACATCAATCAGAGTGAACGGGGCGCTGGTTTTGAAGCGTCCGGTACGCGGAACGTCATGGCCTGCATCGGCAATCGCGTCTGCCCCTTTGGCAACTACGATACGACGGCACTGGCAAAACGCATCGAAAAGGCTATTTTCCCTAACGATCTTCACGTCAAGGTCGCTCTTACGGGATGTCCCAACGATTGTGATAAAGTGCGTATGCATGACTTCGGCATCATGGGCATGACTGAACCCCAGTTCGACCCCACGCGGTGTGTCAGCTGCGGCATGTGCGTCCGCAAGTGCAAACAGCTTTCCGTAGAAGCCCTGCATATGAAGAATTTCCGTCCGGTCCGCAATGTGGAAAAATGCATCGGCTGCGGCGTATGCGTCTGGGCCTGCCCGAACCGCGCCTGGACGCGCAGCAAGGAACAGTATTTCCGCATTACCCTCCTGGGCCGCTCCGGCAAAAAGAATCCGCGCATGGGCGTCGATTTCATTAAATGGGCCGATGCGGACAGCGTCGTAAAAATCGTTTCCAACGTATATGCCTTTGCCAAGAAATATATCGATCCGACGGCTCCCGGCGGCAAGGAACATATCGGCTACATGGTAGACCGTACCGGTCCGGAAGAATTCATCAAATTCATCCTTCAGGACGTACATCTGCCGAAGAAAGCAGAAATTTACCGTCCTCTCAACTGGTCCGGTATCCGCTATGTCGGCTTGAAATCGGAACCGTTCTATGTAGGCAAGGACGTAAACCCCGCCGATCTGGATGTGTTCCAGAAACCGTTGCCGCTCAAATAAGGAGAATCTCATGTACAACGACGAATACGCTGCATCGGCTGCCGGTGCGGCAGCGAAAGCCGGCATGCTCCGGAAGAACCCTCTGGGATATTTCCTTCTCTCGGCACTGGCCGGGGCCTATATCGGCTTTGGTATCCTCTTATCCTTTACGGTAAGCGGCACCCTGGGGGCTATGCCGTTCACGAAAATTGCCATGGGCCTGTCTTTTGGCGTCGCCCTGAGTCTGGTCGTCCTTGCCGGGGCAGAACTGTTTACGGGAAATGCCTTCGTCATGTTCAACGGCCTTCGCCTTAAAACCGTGACGGCCGGGGACGTGCTGAAGTTGTGGGTCGTCTGCTACCTGGGAAACTGGGCAGGTGCCATCATCCTGTCGCTGCTCTTTCTGGCGGCGGCTGGTCCGGTCGGGGCGACGGGCAAGGCTCTGGCTGCGGCGGCTGCCATGAAGATGAGCCTGCCGCCACTGGTGCTCTTTGCCCGGGGCATCCTCTGTAATGTCCTCGTCTGTCTGGCTGTCTGGTGCGGCTTCCGCACGAAAAATGACGTGGCCAAACTCATCATGGTATTCTGGTGTCTCTACGCCTTCTTTACCTGCGGGTTTGAACACAGCATCGCCAATATGACCGTCCTCACCGTCGGCATGCTGGCTCCCTTCGATGCCGCCGTCAGCCTCAGCGGCTATGCCTATAACCTGTTTTTCGTTACGCTGGGCAATATCGTCGGCGCCGTCCTGTTCCTGTCTATTCCCTATGGAATCGGGGCGCTGAAAAAATAAATTCCTACGGGCAGTACTGTCAGTGCAGTACTGTCCTGTTTGTTTATATGAACAGACGCCGTGCCTGCCAATGGCCGGACGGTATTCCTGTCTGAAGGAGGTTTTATGATGAGTACATATTATATTGCCAGTTGTGTCTTTACCTGGCATTATCCGGAGTTGAGCCAGATGATCCAGCAGTATATGACGGCCCATGGCATCCAGGTCGTGCGCTGCTGTGTGCCCAAATACAAATTGCCCCATTTTACGGGACTCATGCCCGATTCGTACAAAGAACAGTGGCAGGCCCTGCCGGACTCGGGAGATTTCCAGCCCGGTGATACGGTGTATTCCCTCTGTCACAACTGTTCGGCCATCCTGGAAGAATCGAAACCCGGCGTTATCGTTACTTCACTCTGGGAATACATCGCGGCGGACGGATCGTTTCCCTTGCCGGAACTTACGGGCCGGACGATGATCCTTCAGGACTGCTGGCGGGCCTTCGACCGCATGGGGGAACAGGATGCCGTCCGGACACTGTTGCAGCGCATGGGCGTTTCGATAACCGAATTGCCGGATAACCGGGAACAGACAAATTTTTGCGGCGTTTCCGTTCTGCGCCCGGCACCGCCGCGCAACCTGAAACTGGCACCGCAGCGCTTTTCCCGCAATGCCAATGCCCAGGACAAGTTCCGCCCGTATACGCCGGATGAACAGAAACAGGCCATGAGTGATTATTGCCAGCGCTTTCAGGGAAATGAAGTTGTATCCTATTGTCATTATTGTATGGAAGGGCTGCTTCTGGGAGGGGCCAGGGCGGTCCATCTGGCAGAGCTGCTGTTCCAGCACCGGGAAGCGTTCCGGATGTAAGGGACAGAATATTTGCCATCAGTCGCACGAAGAGGAGCGTATCCATACGGTGTTTTAACAGCAGGGATACGCTCCTCCATGTTTCTCTATATTGACAAACGTATTCAACAATAGTACACTACAGATAAAAGAGGTTATAAGTATCAATATCATTTATGTGTAGCGGGAGGCAGTATGACATGGAGTATGGAGAGACAGCGAAATTATTCAAGGCATTGGGTGATGAAAACCGCCTGTATATTCTTTCCATGCTGCAGCATGGCGAACGCTGTGCCTGTGTCCTGCTGGAACATGTGAATCTGTCCCAGCCTACCTTATCCCATCATATGAAGATATTGTGCGAAACTCATCTGGTGACGAGCCGCAAAGAAGGAAAATGGGTGTATTATTCTCTCAACCGCAATAAGGCTGGTCAGGCAGAACAGGCGCTTGCGGACCTGTTCCAGGAGAAAGAGCCCATATCCGATGCCGGCCGCTGCCAGATGGAATATCCACCGGAAACAAACTGAAAACGCCAAACCTCAGACCTCAAACATCAAACCCAAACGTCAGACTTCAAACATCAAACAGAGGCTGTCCCATCGTGCTTTTTTGCACAGTGGGGCAGCCTCTGTTTGTTATAAAAGAGTAAATGTATTTTTTTCGAAATCGATCCGGCCTTCCTGTTTCATCCGGGCCAGCTCCCGGGCAACCGCCGTGCGGTCGGCGCAGAGATAGTCGGCCAGCTGGGTGCGGCTCAGAGGCAGTTCGAAGGTACGGCTTTCCTGGCGCTCTGCCTGAAAAGACAGATAGGTCAGGATTTTGCGGCGCAGCGTTTTTTTGGAAACGATTTCCAGTTTTTCCATGAGCCGGGCATTTTTATCGGATACCATGCGCAGCATATTTTCGATGAGCTGATAGTGGAACGGGCAGGAGTTCTGGCAGGTATGGATGACCTTGCGGAAGGGCAGCGCCAGAATGCGGGTTTCACGGACGGCCTGGAAGGTGGCAGACGAGTGCAGGTTGGTCCCGCAGGCGAAGGTTTCGCCAAACAACTCGCCCGGCCCCATGGCAGACAGGATGGCCGTATCGCCCCAGGCGTCTTCGTGGATCATATGGATCCGCCCTTTAAGGATGATGCCGACATAGGGGACTTCATCCCGGGCCAGAATGGGGAATTCTCCCTTATGCAGTGTCTGGAAGCGGCCGCCGATGCATTGCAGCATGGCCTGCAGGTTGTCTGTGTGGATTCCGGAAAACAGAGACAGGTGGGACAGCATTTCATAATCGGGACGCATGGCGATCACCTGCTTTGACGATACGATGCGACAGCGGCAAAGGCCGTGCCGGCGGCTTCAATGGTCCGTCTGATGTCGTCATCGGTGTGGGCGCCGGAGACGAAACACGTTTCAAACTGGGACGGCGGCAGGTAGATACCCTGTTCCAGCATGGATTGGAAATAGACGGCAAAGGCGTCCTGGTCGGCGGCAGACGAGTCGGCGAAATTCTTCACATCTTTGTCGGTGAAAAACAGGCTGAACATGGAACCGGACTGGTGTACGCAGACGGCTACGCCCGCTTCGGCCGCTTTCTGACGCAGACCTTCCGTAAGGGTCGTCGTATGGGCCGTTACCCGCACCGTGTAAGACGGATCTTCCGTGATGATGCGCAGCGTTTCGATGCCTGCTGTCATGGCCAGGGGGTTGCCCGAAAGGGTCCCGGCCTGATAGATGGGGCCGGCCGGGGAGACGCAGTCCATGAGATAGGCTTTGCCGCCATAGGCCGCTGCCGGCAGGCCGCCGCCGATGATTTTGCCGAGGCAGGTCATGTCCGGCGTAATGCCATAATAGGCCTGGGCACCGTGGAGGGCCGTACGGAATCCGCACATGACTTCATCGAAAATGAGAATCGAGCCGTGGGCCTGGGTCTGGCTGCGCAGGGCCTGCAGGAACGATTCCTCCGGCAGGACCAGCCCCATATTGCCGGCAACGGGTTCGACGATGACGGCGGCGATGTCGTTGCCGAAACCGTCCATGATGCGGTTGAAGGATTTACTGTCGTTATAGGGAAGGGTAATGGTGTCGGCAGCCGTCGCAGCGGGAACACCGGGGCTGTCGGGCTGGCCGAAGGTGGCGGCACCGCTGCCGGCGCTGACCAGGAGACTGTCGGCATGGCCGTGATAACATCCCTGGAATTTGATGATTTTATCGCGGCCCGTAAAACCGCGGGCGACGCGCAGGGCGCTCATGGTGGCTTCCGTGCCGGAATTGACCATGCGCAGCTTTTCGATAGAGGGATAGATGCTCTTGATGAGGCGGGCAATTTCCGATTCGAGCAGGGTCGGCGCGCCATAGCTCGTGCCGCGGGCCGCCGCTTCCTGCAGGGCCTTGACGACGCGGGGATGGGCGTGGCCGGCGATCATGGGACCCCACGAACCGACGTAATCGATATAGGTGTTGCCGTCGATATCGGTGATGGAAGATCCTTTGGCCGAGGCGATAAATGGCGGTGTGCAGCGGACGCGTCCGTACGAACGGACGGGGCTGTTGACGCCACCGGGCATGAGGGACTGGGCGTCCTTAAATGCAGCTTGGGAATGAGTCAGTGTGAGCATGGATACATCCTCCTTGATCGGTTACAGTTTGAAGAAATCGGAAAGAGAGCGGACCGTTTCTTCTTCTTTATCGGTCCGGGCCGCGCCGACGGTCTGCATCATGGGATCGCGCAGGAGTTTGCGTACGATCATGTGGGTCATATTTTCGATGATGCGGTACTGTTCGTCTGTCAGGCCCGGTAATTTGTTCATGGCCCGGCGGAATTCCCGCTTCCGGGCCTGTTCTGCTTTTTCCGACAGGCGCAGGAGAGCCGGCCGTACGGGAAGGTAGCGGAAGCGCTGCAGCAGTTCCGCTGTCTCTTCCTGGACAATCGTTCCGGCCAGGGCGGCTTCGCGCTGCCGTGATTGTTCATTTTCCGCCACCGTCGTCGTCAGGTCGTCGATATTATACAGGGAAATGCCGGGAAGATCTGCGGCAGACGGCTCGATATCCCGGGGAACGGCGATATCGATGAGAAGCAGCGGACGCCCCTTGCGGGCCTTCATGATGGCGGCCAGCCGTTCTTCCGTCAGGACGTAGTGGGGCGCTCCCGTAGAAGTGACGATGATATCGGCCCGGGCAGCAGCCTCATTGCCCTTCTGGTAATGGACGGCCGTGCCGGAAAGAAGGGAGGCCAGCTTCTGTGCCCGTTCGATATGGCGGTTGACGATATACAGTTTTTTCAGACCTTTGCCTAAAAAATTGCGGGCCGCCAGTTCCGCCATCTGACCGGCGCCGAAGAGGAGCAGTGTCTTTCCGGTGACGTCTCCCAGGAGATGTTCTGCCAGCTGGACGGCAGCATAGCTTACGGAAACGGCGTTGTAGGCGATGTGCGTATCCGTCCGGACCCGTTTGCCTGTGGCGATGGCCTGATGGAACAGGAGGTTTAGGACGATTCCCGTGGCACCGCAGTCATGGGCCAGCAGATAGGCCTGCTTTACCTGACTGAGAATCTGGCCTTCGCCGATGATCTGGGAATCGAGGCTGGAAGCGACGCGCAACAGGTGGGCGATGCAGTCCCGCCCGGTATAGGTATAGAAATAGTCCGGCCGGATTTCTGGTTTACCATTCAGCAGGGAAAGAAAGAAATCCTGCAGTACGCAGGAAGGTGTACCTTCGGGACAGACAGCATAGATTTCACTGCGGTTGCACGTCGAGAGGATGACCGCTTCATGTATTGTTTGATACTGTCCGCTCTGCGACAAGGCCGTGCGGATGCGTTCCGGCGGCACAGAGAACTGTTCACGTACGGAAACGGGGACCGTCTTGTGATTCAGGCCCCAGACGAATAATTCCATAATAATCTCCTTATAGTTGTTCTTGTTATTAGTGTAGTCAATTCTTTATAACAATACAAGAGGAAAATAGAAAATGAGGCGGCCCTGATAAGCGTTAGTTGCTTAATGGGGCCGCCTTTTTTTGTTTGATGTCTGATGTTGGGTTAGCGCAAAAATCCGGGGATAGTCAGGTAACGGTTTCCCGAGTCGGGGAGGAGGGTGACGATAGTTTTTCCGCGATATGCTTCCTGCCGGGCATACGAAACGGCGGCAGCCAGGGCGGCTCCGCCGGAAATACCGGTCAGGATGCCTTCCGTGCGGGCGAACTGCCGGGCAGCCGTGAAAGCTTCTTCTGTGGTAATAGTCTTTACGTCATCGTATACGTGCGTATCCAGCGTGTCGGGAATAAAATTGGCGCCGATACCCTGGAGCATGTGCGGACCGGCATGACCTTCCGAGAGCAGAGGCGAATCAGCCGGTTCGATGGCGACGATGCGTACCGACGGGATGGTGCGTTTTAAATAATGACCGATGCCGCTCAGAGTACCGCCCGTGCCGACGCCGGCGAGGAACAGGTCAATCTGTCCGTCCGTGTCAT
Source organism: Megasphaera sp. UBA4233 (assembly GCF_002395615.1). Classification (NCBI taxonomy): domain Bacteria; kingdom Bacillati; phylum Bacillota; class Negativicutes; order Veillonellales; family Veillonellaceae; genus Megasphaera; species Megasphaera sp. UBA4233. Next base: position 17,034 of record NZ_DGXL01000025.1, read on the forward strand.
CGTATAATTCCGGCCCCGTCGTTTCTTCGTGGATCCTGGGATTGACGGGATTGGTGAACTGGCCGGGAATGAAGGAGTGGGGAATTTCCCGGGCCAGTTCCTGTGCTTTTTCAATCGAACCGGTCATGCCCTTATACCCTTCGGTCAGGACGATTTCCGCACCGTAAGCGGCCATGAGGTTCCGCCGTTCGATGCTCATCGTATCGGGCATGACGAAGATGGCCCGGTATCCCTTGGCGGCAGCGGCAGCAGCCAGGCCTATGCCCGTATTGCCGCTGGTCGGTTCGATGAGGACCGAGTCCGCCTGGAGGATGCCCTGGTGTTCGGCGTCTTCAATCATGGCCAGGGCGACCCGGTCTTTGACGCTGCCGGCGGGATTCAGGTATTCCAGTTTAACGAGAAGGCGGGCTGCCAGATGGTGGCTGTCGTTGAAGCGGACCGGTTCCAGAAGGGGCGTATGACCGACGAGGCCGGTCATGCCAGTGTACACTTTTTTCATAGTATTACGTTCTCCTTTTAAAATATATAAATTTGGTAATGATTTGGATAATCCCTATTATATACCGAGATTACGCCATGTCAAATAATTAGAATTTAATTCTAAATTTTTTATTTCAAAGGACTGTAATCTCTTGACAGACGAAATATAAAAGTGTACTATTTGCGTAAACATTGCAATGCTTCTATGTACTCGTATTTCCTGACATCGAAACGGTGAGGGAGATCGAAAGGGAGCTGTCCGCTTGGTGACGGGACTGTCTCTTGTTCCATCATTTCATGTTTTTTATGTTAGAGGTGATATGTATGACCGATACTTCAATACCTGCACGGAGCCGTTCGGCTTTTCTTGCCAGTGAAGACTGGTGGGCCGTGTGGCTGGGATTATTCATTTTTGCCCTCGGTGCCGGACGCATCGGGGATGTCGATCTTCTGGGATGGGTTCCAAAATTCGGCGTCTGGATGGATCCGGTCAAAGCCGTGGCGGCCAATTCCCCGGCCTTTTCCTGGCTCGGCGGTGCCGGAACTGTCATCGCCGCCTATTTCTTTGTCCTCCTTCTTACGACTATAGGCGCCTGGTTCATGGGCGCACGGATCAAACGGTTCATAGCCAGCTTTTCTATCCTGTACTGGCTCACCATCGGAGCCAATATACTCGGCAACTATGCATATCTGGCAGCGACGCCGGATAAACGGGCGGCTTTTCACATCACCTGGTCTCTGAGCCTGGGTGAACTGGGATTCGTCTTTGCCCTTGTGGCAGGACTCATCATCGGAAATTTCTTTCCGTCGGCGGCCCGCTTCCTCTCGGTAGCAGCCAGACCGGAATGGTATATCAAGACGGGCATTGTCATCCTCGGTGCCAACATCGGCATTCAGGCCATCAGTGCCATGAGCCTGGCCGGAACGGTCATCGTCCGCGGCCTGTGCGCCGTCGTCGAAGCCTACCTCATTTACTGGCCTGTCGTCTATATCATCGCCCGCAAGTTCTTCCATTTCACACCGGAATGGGCGGCCCCCATGGCCTCCGGCATTTCCATCTGCGGCGTCGCCGCTGCCATTGCCACAGGCAGTGCCATCCGGGCACGGCAGATCATCCCGGCTATACTGGCTTCGGTCATTATCGTATTCGTCGCCGTGGAACTGCTGATCCTGCCCTTCGCCGCCGCCTTCTTTCTCTCCGGTGAACCGATGGTAGCCGGCTCCTGGCTGGGACTGGTCGTCAAGAGCGATGGCGGTGCCGTCGCATCGGGAGCCATCGCTGATTCGCTCATCCGCAGTCAGGTACTGGAACAGACGGGGATAGCCTATCAGGAAGGGTGGATTCTCATGGCGACGACGACAGCCAAAGTCTTCATCGATATCTTCATCGGCGTCTGGTCCTTTATCCTGGCCGTCGTATGGTCGGTCTGGCACCTGAGCAGCCGCGACGGCGTGAGCCGTCCTGCCGGCAGCGTTTCCAAACGAGAAATCTGGGACCGGTTCCCAAAATTCATCATCGGCTTCGTCGGACTCCTGGCGGTGGTCTTTTTCTCCGGACTCGTCCGTCCCGACCTGATTGCGGGACTCAAAGCCGGTGCCGGACAGGCTAATCTCATCCGGACAATCTTTTTCGGCCTCTGCTTTTTCTCCATCGGACTAGTGACCAATGTCCGCAAATTATGGCATGCCGGCCTGGGACGCGTGACCGGTGTTTATGCCGTAGCGCTCCTGGGATTCATCATCTGGGTCGGCCTCGGTATTTCCTGGCTCTTTTATCAGGGCATCGTCCCGCCGGCCATATAACATATAAGTACAATAAATAGGAATAGTTACCGTATGAAAGGTGTGATCATCTATGGCAAGTGAACTGACATCGCATCGGCTGCCACAGGCTGACGAATACTATTATAAACAGACGAACAATCACATTACCCCAAGGGATAACGAAATAGAAACAGGGGCGGACGCCGGGGCCTATTTTCCCCTCCAGCCCATCGAAAAGAAACTCTGCGCCTATACGTTCGGCCTGGGAATCATCCTGCTCTTTATTTTCGTGATTATATTTAAAGTATTATAGGAGGCATCAATATGACCATTCAGGTAAATGGGGAACCATTTCAGACAGAAATCCCGATCAGCGTGACAACGCTTCTGAAAGAAGCCCGGGTAGAAGCCCCGGAATATGTGACCGTCCAGCTCAATCAGCAGTTTATCCGCCGGGACGATTTTGATACGACCGTGCTCAGCGATGGCGATGTCGTCGATTTCCTGTACTATATGGGAGGCGGTTCCCGGTGAAACTGACGAACGAACAACTGGAACGGTATTCGCGGAACATCATCCTATTTGGCGGCAAGGGACAGAAGAAACTCCTGGCCGGCAAGGTGCTGGTCATCGGTGCCGGTGGACTGGGTGCACCGGCGGCTCTGTACCTGGCAGCGGCCGGCGTCGGTACTATCGGCATCGTCGATTACGATGTGGTCGATTTGTCTAATCTGCAGCGCCAGATCATCCATTCCACGGCATCGGTGGGCCAGCGCAAGGTCGATTCGGCCCGCCATACCCTGGAAGGACTTAATCCGGATGTGCACGTCGTCACCTATAATGAATGGGTCAATTCCCAGACGCTGCCCCAGATTATCGACGACCAGCATTATGATTTCATCATCGACGCGACGGATAATTTCCCGGCCAAGTTCCTCATCAACGATGCCTGCGTACTGGGAGGCCATCCCTTTTCCCATGCCGGCATCATCCGCTTCGGCGGTCAGACCCTGACCTATGTGCCGGGCAAAGGTCCATGCTACCGCTGTATCTTTGACACCATGCCGCCGGCCGGGGCGGTGCCATCGTGCAAAGAAGCGGGCATACTGGGAGCCGTTGGCGGCGTCATCGGCTGCATACAGGCCACAGAAGCCATCAAGTACCTCCTGGGACAGGGTGAACTGCTCACCGGTGCCCTTCTCACCTACGATGCTCTGACCATGCGATTCCGCAAGATTCCCGTTGGACATAATCCTCATTGCGCAATCTGCGGCGACGACCCGTCCATTCACGAGCTCATCGATTATAAGCAGCCTGTATGTGAAAGCAAAGTGGGAAAGGGGTCGCTATGATACATCTGACACGGTCTGATTATGAGGCCATGACGGCCTATGCCCGGGAACAGCTGCCCAATGAATGCTGCGGCCTGCTGGCGGGAAAACGAAGTGGTGGCGACGCATTCGTTGAGAAGGTATATTATCTGAACAATACCGATGCCAGTCCGGAACATTTTTCTATGGATCCAGCAGAGCAGTTTGCCGTCATGCGGGATATACGCCAGCGTAATCTGGCCCTCATCGGCAATTTCCACAGCCACCCGGCAACGCCGTCCCGCCCGTCCGACGAAGACAAACGGCTGGCCTTCGACCCGTCGCTGCGCTATCTGATTCTGTCGCTGGCGGAAAGCGGGCCGGTCCTGCGCAGTTTTCGTATCCGCGGCGGCGAGGCGATAGCAGAGCCACTACACATCGAAGAGGAGGAATCACATTGGCAGATGCAAATTTCAAGGAACTAAAAAAAGGCGGCTTCATGAAACAGAAGCAGAAAGATCGTTTCTCCATGAGGCTGAAAACCATTGGCGGACAGGTGACTATAGAACAGCTGGAAACGATCCGTCACGTCGCCGAAACCTATGGACACGGATATATCCATCTCACATCCCGGCAGGGCATTGAAATCCCCTTTATCGCCCTGGAAGATATCGATACGGTAAAGAAAGAACTGGCCAAAGGCGGCGTACAGAATGGCGTCTGCGGCGCCCGGCTGCGCACGATTACGGCCTGTCAGGGAAATGCCGTCTGCCCGTCGGGGCTGATCGACACCCAGCACATAGCCAGGGAATGTGAAGCCCGCTATGGCGGACGGGAATTTCCAGCCAAATTCAAAATCGGCATCACAGGCTGTCCCAATAACTGTCTGAAGACGGAAGAAAATGACCTGGGCATCAAAGGCGGCATCGAACCGCAATGGCATCATGATGACTGTATTTTCTGCGGCCTCTGTCAGGCCGTCTGCCCGTCTTCGGCCATTACAGTGGATAAGAAAGAAAAGACCCTTTCTTTTACGGCGGACCAGTGCCTGTTCTGTGGCAAGTGCGTTACTACCTGTCCGTCTTCGGCCTGGGTAGGAACAGCCGGCTATAACGTATCCCTGGGAGGCCTCTATGGCAAGCAGATCACTATTGGCAGGCATTTCCTGCCCCTCCTTCACTCGGAAGAAGAACTGTATCGCGTCATCGATGTAGTTCTCGACTTTTTTGAAAATCACGCCAAACCGGGAGAACGCTTTGCCAAAACGGTAGAACGGATTGGCTGGGACACCGTAGAACGACTCGTCCGGGAGGTATTATGAACATAGACAACACTATCGATATTACGGATGTCGTCTGTCCCGTGACCTATGTCAAAGTAAAGGTCGAACTGGAAGATATGGAACCGGGACAGGTCCTGTCCGTCCGGCTCAACAGCGGCGACGCTCTGCAGAACGTCCCGCGGAGTCTGAAAAATGACGGACACCGCGTCTTCGACGTGACAGACAACGAAGACGGGACTTACACGATTCTCGTCGAACGGGGACGGGACGACTAAAAAAAACGGATTCTCCTATGAAACAGCTGATTTCACAGGAGAATCCGTTTTTTACTAAACGTCAGACATCAAACGTCAGATGATCTTTTTCGCCGAGCCAGCGGGCGACGTCCAGAGCGTGATAGGTGATGATGATATCGGCACCAGCCCGTTTCATGGACAGGAGCGATTCCAGGACGATCCGTTTTTCGTCGATCCAGCCGTTTTGGGCGGCCGCTTTGACCATGGCGTATTCGCCGCTGACGTTGTAAACGGCGATGGGGCGGTCGATGCGGTCCCGGGCCTGACGGACGATATCGAGATAGGTCATGGCCGGCTTGATCATGATGATGTCAGCCCCTTCATCGAGGTCGAGGCTGATTTCCTTCATGGCTTCCCGGGAATTGGCCGGATCCATCTGATACTGGCGGCGGTTGCCGAACTGCGGGGCCGAGTTGGCCGCATCGCGGAAGGGGCCATAAAAGGCCGAGGCGTATTTGACGGCGTAGGACATAATGGAAACGTTCTGGAAACCCTTTTCATCGAGGGCTGTGCGGATGGCGGCGATGCGGCCGTCCATCATGTCTGACGGGGCGATGATGTCGGCACCGGCTGCTGCCTGGCTGACGGCCGTCCGGGCCAGGAGCGGCAGGGTAGCGTCGTTATCGACGTAATGGCCGCAGAGCTTGCCACAATGACCATGGCTGGTGTACTGGCAGAGACAGACATCGCCGACGATGACCAGACCGGGCAGTTCTTTTTTGATGGCTTCCATGGCCCGCTGCACCGGGCTCTTCGGGTCCCATGCCGATGAGCCTGTTTCATCCTTGTATCCGGGCAGGCCGAATACTTCAATGGCCGGGATGCCGAGGGAGACGGCGAGGCGGGCCGTTTCTACGGCTTTATCGACTGACAGGTGATAACAGCCGGGCAGGCTGGGGATTTCTTCTTTTACATGACTGCCGGGAACGACGAAGATAGGGTAAATCAGGTCCGATACGGACAGGTGGTTTTCCCGAACCATAGAGCGGACGGGAGCGGAAATGCGCAGGCGGCGCGGGCGTAAGGCGTTATATTTCATGATGATGTCGTCTCCAATCGAGTATATTCTGAGTCAGGCCTTCTATGGTATAGGTCGAAGCCGTGAGAGCCGGTGTGAGTCCTTCGCGGGTACAGGCCGCGGCAGTTACGGGACCGATACAGGCCAGCGGTACCGGTTCCAACAGGTCGCGGCGGTCTCCCAGGAGGTCCAGAAGAGAAGTGACTGTCGAAGAACTGGTACAGGTGATGAGGTCCAGGGCGTGTTCTTCGAGAAGCGATACGAGGCGCTCTCTGTTTTCTGAAGCGGGTACCGTCCGGTATGCCGGGGCGATGGTCACTCTGGCACCGGCGCCGCGCAGGTGGTCCGGAAGGACGTTGCGTGCTTGTTCGGCCCGGACGAGCAGAACGCGGGAAGACGGGGAAATATGGGGCAGGAGGCTGTCGGCCAGCGATTCGGCCCGGTACTCAGGCGGCACGACGTCGGCCCGCAGACCATACGAGCGGAGCGCTTCTGCCGTGGCACTGCCGATGACACCCAGCCGGAGGCCTCCCAGGGCGCGGCTGTCTTCCTTAAATTCCCGGAGGCGGCGGAAGAAGTGGTGGACGCCGTTGCTGCTGGTAAAGAGCAGCCAGTCATACGAGGTCAGGTGGTAAATGGCCTGATCGAGGGTTGCATAGTGGTCTGACGGATCTTCCAGGCGGATGGTAGGGATTTCGATGCACGATGCGCCCAGTTCTTCCAGCCGGGCCGACAGGGCCGATGCCTGGCGGCGTGTACGGGTGATGCCGACGGTGAGACCGAAGAGGGGCCGTTTGTCGAACCAGCGCAGGCGGCCGCGGCAGCGGACGACGTCGCCGACAAGAAAGATAGCCGGCGGCGTGATGCCCTGTTGGGCGGCTTCATAGGCAGCGCTTCCCAGGGTCGTCACGATAGTCGTCTGGTCGCTGCGGGTGCCCCAGCGGATGATGGCCGCCGGCGTATCGGCGCTGCGGCCACAGGAGATGAGCCGTGCCGTGATGTCGGGCAGGTTGCGGACGCCCATGACAAAGACCAGTGTATCTGTACCGGTCGCCAGTTTTTCCCAGTCGATGGCCGATCCGTTTTTCTTCGGGTCTTCATGGCCGGTAATGACGGAAAAGGAGGAAGCCATGCCCCGTTCGGTCACGGGAATGCCGGCATAGGCCGGTACGGCGATGGCCGAGGAAATGCCCGGCACGACTTCAAAGGGAATGCCCGCATGGAAAAGAGCGGCTCCTTCTTCACCGCCCCGGCCAAAGACGAAGGGATCGCCCCCTTTGAGGCGCACGACCGTACGGCCTTCCCGGGCCTTGGCGATGAGCAGGTCGTTGATTTCTTCCTGACGCAGCGTATGATGACCGGCGGTCTTTCCGACGTAAATGCGTTCGGCCTGGGGCGGAGCGAAGTCCAGCAGCCGTTCGTCGGCCAGATGGTCGGTGACGACCGTATCAGCCCGTTCCAGCAATTCCTTTCCCCGGAGGGTGAGCAGGCGCCAGTCTCCGGGACCGGCGCCGACGAGATAGACGGTTCCTGTCATAATGTATCTCCTTTTATGGTAGTTCGAAGTGAGTGGAGCAGGGCTTCGCCACCGCCGGCCAGCATGTCTTTGCCGAGCTCATAGCCCAGTTTCCGGGCATCGGCTGCCGGCGCTGTGGCCTGCCGGTTCAGGCAGGTGCGGCCGTCCGGTGAGGCGATGAAGGCCCGCAGGACGAGGTCTCCTCCCTGCCAGGAGGCAAAGGCTCCGGCCGGAATCTGGCAGCTGCCGCCGATGGCTGCGGCGCAGGCCCGTTCAGCCGTGACGGCTGCTGCCGTCCGCTCGTCGTGGATGGCCTGCAGCAGCCGGAGGACCGGTTCGTCATCCGAACGGGCTTCGATGGCAAGAGCCCCCTGTCCGGCGGCGGGCAGGAACTGATCCGGCGGCAGCAGGCTGGTGATACGGTCCGAAAGGCCCAGGCGGATGAGGCCGGCTGCGGCCAGGATGATGGCGTCGTAGTCCCCGTCATCGAGACGGGACAGGCGCGTATCGACGTTGCCCCTGAGGTCAGAGACCGTAAGGTCCGGCCGCAGGTGCAGCAGCTGGGCCTTTCGGCGCAGACTGGATGTACCGACGACAGCGCCTCTGGGAAGGTCAGAAAGACTCTGATAGCGGCAGGAGACGAAGGCGTCCTTTTCATTTCCCCGGGCCGGGACCGCTGCCAGAATCAGTCCGTCCGGCAGTTCCGATGGCATATCTTTCAGACTGTGTACGGCCAGGTCCAGCGTGTGGCCATAGAGACCGCGCTCGATTTCTTCCGTAAACAGGCCCTTGCCGCCGATGGCGCTGAGGGGCCGGTCGATGATGCGGTCGCCGCGGGTAGTGACACATTGCAGGGTAATGGTAAGGCCGGGACAGGCCTTTTGCAGGAGCTGGCGGACGTAACCGGCCTGCCACAGGGCCAGACGGCTGCGGCGGGTGCCGATGACGAGAGAATCAGGAAGCATGGGGACCTCCTTTCCCGATGAGCCAGAAGGCCAGTTTCTGCCAGAGTACCTGTTCGGCTTCGGCCATCTGGCCGCCGAGGGCTTGTTCCATGAGTTCGTCTGTAAGCGACGAGCGCCAGAAGGCCTGCCGGTCTTTGCCGGATGGAATCTGGGAGCGCACTTCTTGACGGATGACGGCCAGACGGTCCAGCCACCGGGACCAGTCGGGGGTGATTTCCTGTTCCAGATGATGACGCATCCAGCGGGTAAAGGCCGGTGATTTCCCATTGCTCGATATGCTGCAGAGGATATCGCCGCGGCGGACGACGGACGGCGTCGTCCAGTTGCTTTCCTGTGGGGCGTCGCAGACATTGACCAGCTTGTGCTGGCTAAGGGCTGCAGCGGCACAGGCGCTGTTGGTTTCGCTGTCGTTGGAAGCGCAGATAATCAGATAAAAAGGGCTTTCGTCGCCGTCTTCGTATAGTTTCTTCAGCCAGGTGATGTCTCCCCGGTCGGCCCGTTCCTGAAGAGGCGGACAGAGCGACGGCGACAGGACGGTGACGGCCGCGCCGGCGTCGAGCAGACCCTGCACTTTCTGGGCAGCTACGGCGCCGCCGCCCAGGATGAGACATTCCTTGTCATCAAGGATGAGATTTATAGGGTACATGAACGATAGGTCCTTTCTGTGCATGTGTATAATGGATTTATAAAAATATGGCACATACTTATTATTATAGCACATCTTTATAGAATTGCGCGTTGCTGGAGCAACAATCCGCAAAAATACTGACCGGTGGCAGTATCGGACGGTGTGACAGAGAATAGATATTTTTTATTGACAATCCTACCGATTTGCATAATAATATGTGAGAGATTATAAAAAATATAAACTGTACCAGCATGCTTTCTGGTATTGAAAAAATCGTTTTGTTAGAGTCTGGATACAATCAGACACAAAATGATCTAAAAGGAGAGATTGGATGTTTTCTGCTTGTAAAAAATTACTATGCTCGTTGTTTGTCATTCTGCTTGCTTCCGTCGGCGGCACGGCCGGATCCGTTCAGGCTGATGTACCGCCTACGTCGGCCGAAGCGGCCTGTCTGATCGACGCCGATACGGGACGCATCCTGTACCGGGTCAATCCCGATAAATGGGTCCATCCGGCCAGTACGACGAAAATCGTGACCATGATCACTGCCCTCGATCAGGGGAAAGACAAGCTCGACAAGCCATTGTACATATCCTGGGGAGCAGCCAATACGGAACCATCCTGCCTGGGCATTGCCCCGGGAGACCAGATTACCCTGAAAGAAGCGATGCGGGGGATGATGGTCGTTTCCGGCAATGATGCGGCCGTAGCCGTAGCGGAAACGGTCGGCGGCTCTGTCGCCGGATTTGCCGACATGATGAACGCCGAAGCCGTCAAGATGGGGGCGACCCATTCCCACTTCGTCAATCCCAACGGGCTGACCGCAGCGGGACATCATACGACGGCCGTCGATATGGCCCGTATGGCCGCGTATGGACTCAAGCATTATCCTGAATTTGCCTATACGGTGGCTCTGCCGTCGTATCAGATGCATTATATAGACGGTCACACCAAATATGTCACGACGACCAATCATTTCCTGACCAGTGGCTATGAGGGAGCCAGCGGAGTCAAGACGGGATATACCCAGGCGGCCGGAGACTGCCTGGTCGCCTCGGCGACCCGCAACGGACACACGCTGGTAGTAGCCCTGTTCAATGATGACGATCGCTGGGAAGATGCGCCGGCCATCCTGGACTATGGCTTCCGACGCATCCAGACAGGTCGCTGACCGTTAGCACGAGAGGGGGAAAGACTATGAAACGCATATTAGTCATAGAAGATGATGAATTAATTGCCGCGCTGGAGCGGGATTTTCTGCAGAACAATGGATTTGAAGTCACGGTGGCCCGCGAAGGCCGGCCGGGACTCCGGGCACTGGAACAGATGGCTATCGATGCCGTCGTCCTCGACGTCCACCTGCCCGATATAAACGGCTTTGACCTGTGCCGTGCCATCCGTGAAAAATACGATATTCCCGTCATTTTTGTGACAGCCAGCGGCAGTGACGAAGACCAGATCAGAGGGCTGGCCCTGGGTGCCGATGACTATATCATCAAACCGTTCAATCCGTCGGTCATGGTAGCCCGCATCAAGGCCCATATGGTGATGCATGAACACCTGCTGGCCGGGGCACACCTGACGAAAGATGAAGCCGTGCCGGACATCCAGAGCGGAGATTTGCGCATCTATATCCGCCGCCGGCAGGTATTCCGGGGACAGACGGAAATCCCGCTGACAGGGAAAGAATTCAATCTCCTGTTATATCTGGCCCAGCATCCCAATCAGGTTCTTTCAAAAAAAGAACTGTTTGAAAAAATATGGCATCTCGACGCCCTGGGAGAAATGGCTACGGTCACGGTCCATGTCAACCGCCTCCGGGACAAGATGAATATAGTGGAACCGGAATTTACAGCCATTGAAACCGTCTGGGGCAATGGCTACCGCTTCCGTCTCGAAAATTAAATTTCCTGAAAAGGGGTGAAGCTTATGACGGTGGGAAAAGCGAACGCCTGTGTGCTGGCTGCCGGCGCCATGTGGGGAACGATCAGTATTTTTATCCGCCACCTCGACGGAGCCGGGTTATCGGCATTGCAGGTCTGCCTGATCCGTACCCTGCTGGCGTGGCTCATTACCGGGGCCTTCCTGGCCATCCGCTCACCGCAGCTGCTTTCCATCCGCCTGCGCGACTGCTGGTACTTTATCGGTACGGGCGTCATCAGTTATGCCTTATTCAGTACGTGCTATTTTATGGCTGTCGCCATGAGCCAGGTGTCGGTAGCGGTCATGCTGTTGTATACATCGCCTGTTTTTGTCACCCTTCTTTCAGCGGTGATCTTCCATGAACGGATGACGCGCCGGAAATGGCTGGCCCTGGTGTGTACCGTTACGGGCTGCGTTCTCGTGGCAGGCGTCTTCCAGGGGCATCTGGCCGTACCGCTTCCAGCACTGGCCCTGGGGCTGGCGTCGGGATTTCTCTACGCCCTGTATTCCATTTTTGGCCGCTTTGCCCTGAACCGCTACGACCCGCTGACCGTTACCTTTTATACCTTTACCTTTGCTACGGCAGCGATGCTTCCTCTGGGCCATCCCGGCTATATCTTTGAAGTCCTGATGGGAGACCCATCCCTCTGGCTCTGGGTCGCGGGAATCGCCATCGTCTGCTCCGTCCTGCCATATTTTCTCTATACGGTTGGACTCCAATATATGGAATCGGGAAAAGCCGCCATCATGGCGACCATCGAACCCTTCGTAGGATCGGCTGTGGGCATCTTCTTCTTTGCCGAACCCCACGGCCCGCTGAAACTCATAGGCATGGCCCTCATCCTGGGATCGGTCATCATACTGAATAAGAGATAGTGAAAAGATAGTTTGATGTTTGAAGTTTGAAGAAAAAGCATAGAAAAAGATAGTTAAAAGCGAACCCCCTGGGAGCTGTCTGCTTTTGGACAGCTCCCAGGGGGGTTCGCTTTGTGTTAGTTTTTAGGTACGAATGTCGGTTTGAAGTGCCGTATAGCATGGCGTCCTCTGCTTATCGCAGGGACGGCAAAGATTCGCTATCCGTCGAACCGCTCTTTTCATCAAACCTCAAACTACAAACTATCATCTTCTATTCCCGTTCGTATTGCTGTTTTTCTGGGTCTGATTGCTCTGACGGGTCTGCTGCTGGCGCAGTTGTTCCCGTTCTTTATCGAGGCGGGCTTTTTCCTGGGCTAGTTCACGGCGGTGGGTTTCGACTTCCGCCCTGGCCCGTTCGTCGGCAGCGGCCTTTTCTTTTTCGGCTTCGGCCTTGGCCTCGAGGTCGCCAAATTCTTCCTTGAATTTGGCTTCGTAGAGGCTGGCCTTTTCCGGATACATGGTGCGCAGTTTGTTCAGGAGGGTCATTTTGGCGTCATCGCCACGGTCGCCCAGGGTCTTCAGTGCCTGGTATTCTTCGTAATAGGCCAGCCACTGGCGCATGCGCGGGGCATCCGTACTGGTATAGGAGCTGAGGCTGAGGAAAGCAAAGACGGCCGTCAGCACCAGACAGATAATGGTTTTGGCCATGATTCAGGCCCTCCTTTCTTTCGGACTTTTGGCGGCGGCGTGCAGGGCCGAGGCGGCCGAGCTGGCTGTCATGCCGGCAAAGAGGATTGTCAGGAGAAGGAAGATCATCGTCTTGCCGGAAATGGGCGGCATGGGGACGAGGCCGAAAAAGAGGTACGACGGCATGGCGACGAGGAACAGGCAGGCGATGATGGCCAGAAAGAGGACGGCGTAGATCATGCCGCTCAGGACGGAGAACAGCGTCCCGATGATATCAAGTACCGGCCGGGCTGCGGCCTTTCCGGCGCGGCTGAGGGAATCGTCCTTATCCCATTCAAAGTCTTCCCCTGTAGACGGTCTGCGGCTGCGTCCCCGGCGCCGCGGTCTGCGGCTGTCGTAATATCCGTCATCATCATAAGAACGGCGATTCTGCGGCGGATTTCCGTTATCGTAAAAGGTATCGTCCCAGCTCTTGCCATCGCGGTAATACTGCTGGCTCTGGGCACGGCGGCGCAGCCGGTCCGGATCCTTTTCCCAGTCGTAGGGCGCGGCATTGCGGCGCTGGCTCCGGGGCGTATCGTAATCATCGCCGGGAAGACGGGGATTGTCTTCGGGGATGATGGGCTTGCCGATGTAATAACGGTAAATATTTTTTGGTGAACCGAGTTTGACACATATTTCCTCTTCCGATTTCCCTTCTTTGGCACCGAGGCGGAACTGTTCTTCACAGTCCTCGATGATGCCCTTCAGGTCGTCTTTATCGGCCTTGCGGAAATAGTATTTCAACAGGTCCATAAATTCAGACTTTCGCATGGATTCCTTACCTCTGTTTTAACACATACTCTTCGTAACGCTGATGAAACCGGGCGCCCCATTGCCAGCAGACGACTCCCAGGACCATGATGGCCAGGATGAGGAGCAGAATGACGGCGGCCGGGACGTGGGGCAGGAAAGAAATCGCTGCCAGCGGCTCTTTTTCCATTGCAATACAAAAAGCGACCCAGGCCAGAAGGGCCACGCAGACGGCGGTACAGCAGCCGCCCAGCGTATACAGCATGAGATAGGCTGCACGCAGGGTCCGGGGACGGGGTGAATCTGCCATGATAGGACTACCTCCCAGAAATATAATCAGAAATGAGCGTATTTTTCCTTGTATGGCGTACGCTGCTCACACTATACTATCACATAACGGCCTTCCTTTCCAGTATTCCGTGGAAAGGGGCCGGCATCCTGTCTGCCGGGAGAGTCGTTTTCCCTTTGGCTTGCATCCCGCCCGTATTTGAAGTAACATAATGTATCATAGACTGCACGAGGCAGTAAAGGAGGTACTTGTTATGGCAGATTTTGTCCGTTATCAGATCGGGGATGTAGTCCAGCTCAAAAAATCCCACCCCTGTGGTTCCAATGAATGGGAAGTGCTGCGCATCGGCGTCGATTTTGTCATCCGCTGCTGCGGCTGTGGCCACCGGGTCATGGTGCCGCGCCCGAAATTTGAAAAATCGGTCAGGAAAATCATCCGTCGTGCCACACCGGAACAAGATGGGTAAATTTTTTGAAAAAGGGCTTTTTATTTGCTGTGATTTGTGCTACAATTCTAATCAGTCGTTCTTCATTGCTTTACCTCAGTAAAGCGATAAAGAAATAAAGCAAATACATAGTATGCAAGGAGTGCATAAAGATGCTCAGTAATACACTGGATGGAGTCAAGATGCTCCATCACGATGAAATGCGGAATTATGACCGCATCCAGGGGAAACTCGTGTCGGTCATCATGAATCACGGCTGCAAAATCATCGAAACGCCGAGTTTTGAAGATTATGATGTATACCAGCATTACTTTCCCCAGCTGCGCCAGCAGATGGTCAAGACCATCGACACGGACGGCCGGGTCCTGGTCCTGCGGCCCGATGTGACCGTACCTCTCGTCGAAACGGCAGCGCGGGAATTTCCCCGGGCCAACCAGCTCCTCAAATTCGGCTATGTCAGCACCGTATTCCGGGAATATTTCGGCCGGTCCACCTATGGCAAGGATTTCCTTCAGGGCGGCATTGAAATCCTCGGTGATCCCAGTCCCGAATGCGATGGGGAAGTCATCGTCATGGCGGCGGAAATCCTCAAAGCCGTCGGCGTGGAACATATCCGCATTGACATGGGGACGGCGGCCTATACCCAGGCCCTGTTCGACGGACTGCCCCTGGAAGAAGCTCAGAAGCAGACACTGCGCCAGTATATGGCAGAGCGCAATCTCGTCGCCTTTGGCAAGTACCTCTCGGGTCTGTCCCTCGATAGCGAAGCCCGCAAGGCCCTGGAAGCCATCCCGGTCCTCTTCGGTCCCTATGCGGAAACGCTCAGCAAGGCCCGCGGCTACTGCATCAACAGCGGTATGCGCAATGCCCTGACGCGGCTGGAAAAAGTTTACGACTACATCCTCTATGCCGGTTATGCCGACAAGGTACAGCTCGATTTCGGCTTTACCAGCACCCTGGGATATTATACGGATATGGTGTTCAAAGTCTACGTGGACGGCGCCCTGTACGATGTCATCGACGGCGGCCGCTACGACAAATTATCGGCCCAGTTCGGTGTAGACCGGCCGGCCTGCGGATTTGGCATGAACATCAACCTTCTCTACGAATTCATGAGTGACGCCGGCCTTCTCGAAGACGCCCAGCCCAGTTTCCAGCTGGCCGTCTCCTATACGGACAGTGACCAGACGCTGATCCGCGACCTCATGCAGTGGCGTCAGCGGGGCTTCCGCGTCGCCGCCTATCCCGACTCGTCCTTTATCGACAGCGGTGATTACAGTATCCACGCCGTATACCGCAATCACAGTTATTATAAAGACGGCCGCGAAATGAGCGCACACGATCTGGAAGACATGATGAGGGGGCTTTGAGATGTCCATACATATAGCGCTCGCCAAGGGGCGCATCCACAAAGTAGTTATGAAATATCTGATGGAAAGCGGCTATGAATTTCCATCTTATTCGGAAGACAGCCGCAAACTCATCTTTGAAGATGCCGGCCATACGCTGAAACTGACACTGGTCAAATCGCCCGATGTGGCCGTCTACGTCGAACGGGGCGCTGCCGATATCGGCATCGTCGGGGAAGATGTCCTCATCGAAGACAATGCCGGCGCCAACGTCTACGAAGTACTCGATATCGGCATCGGCCGCTGCAACATGGCCGTAGCCGGCGTCAAGGGAAAGAAAGTGGATATGTCCCGGCGCATCACGGTCGGGACGAAATACCCGCGCATCGCCCGGAAATATTTTGAAGAAAATCATCACAGCGTCGATATCATCAAACTCAATGGCTCAGTCGAACTGGCACCGCTGGTCGGCCTGTCCGATGTCATTGTCGATATCGTCGAAACGGGGAATACCCTGCGGGCCAACGGGCTGGAAGTCCTGGATTATTTCATGGATTTCAGTGCCCGCATGATCTGCAATCCCGTTTCCTTTAAGATGAAATATGATGAAATACATACGCTGATCGATGTCATCAAGAAGAAAGAAATCCGATAAGACCGCTACCAGAAGGGGAGATATACATGGAATGGATAGAAGTGCCCGATGACGGGCTGACGCTGCAGGAAATACGGAATATCACCAAACGGAGCCAGGCAGAAAACGCCGGTATCCGCCAGAGTGTGGAAGATATCCTCACGGCTGTACAGGAAGAAGGCGACCGGGCCGTGCGGGAGCTGACAGAAAAATTCGATGGTGTGCGCCTCGACAGTTTCCTGGTCACGGCAGAGGAAATCGAGGAAGCCGCCCGCAAAGTCGGGCCGGAATTCATGGATATCCTGACGGAAGCGCGGGATAATATCCGGGCCTATCACGAACGGCAGAAACAGGAATCGTGGATGGATACCTTCCGCGACGGTGTGCGCCTCGGCGCCCGCTATACGCCCATCCAGCGGGTCGGCGTATACGTGCCGGGCGGTACGGCAGCCTATCCCTCGACGGTCCTTATGGATGTCATCCCGGCCGAAGTGGCCGGTGTGCCATCCATCGCCGTCTTTACGCCGCCTGCCAAAGACGGGTCAGTCAATCCCTACATCCTGGCTGCCGCCCACGTAGCCGGTGCTACGGAAATCTATAAAGTCGGCGGCGCCCAGAGCATCGCCGCTGCCGCCTTTGGCACGGAAAGCATCCCGCCGGTCTTTAAAATCGTCGGCCCCGGCAATGCCTACGTCGCCATGGCCAAGCGCCTCGTATTCGGCACCGTCGGCATCGACATGATTGCCGGTCCCAGCGAAGTGGGCATCCTGGCCGATGAAAACGCCAATCCCGTATGGGTGGCAGCAGACCTTCTGGCCCAGGCCGAACACGACCGCCGGGCCGCCGTTTTCCTGGCTACGCCGAGTGCTACTCTGGCATCGGCCGTCGAAGGGGAAGTGGAAAAACAGCTGGCAGAGCTGCCCCGGAAGGATATTGCCGCTGCATCCGTAGCCGACCACGGCAAAATCTTCATTACCAAAGACCGGCAGCAGGCCATCGATATCATGAACCTCATCGCCCCGGAACATCTGGAAATCGATTTCCCCGATGCTGAGCAGTATGTGGATCAGATCCAGAACGCCGGCGCTATTTTCATCGGATCCTATACGCCGGAACCGATCGGCGACTATTTTGCCGGTCCGAATCATACCCTCCCGACCATGGGGACGGCGGCCTTTTCCTCGCCCCTGGGAGTCTATGATTTCGTAAAACGGAGCAGTCTCCTGTCGTATAATAAAGAAGCCTTTGACAAAGTGGCAGAAAAAGTCATCCGCTTCGCCAATGTAGAAGGATTGCAGGCTCACGGCCTGGCTGTAAGGAGGAGAATCGATGAAAACTGAATGGCTGCGTCAGACCATACGCGATTTTGAACCGTATAAAGTACCGGAAATACAAGAACATACGATTATTAATGCCAATGAAAGCCCCTATAATATCCTCGACTTCCCGTCGGTCCGGGCCGATTTCCTGAAAGGTCTGGATGAAATCAAAAGTTACCGCTATCCCGACCCTTACGCCGAAGACCTGCGCAAGGCCCTCGCCGGGTACGTCCACTGCCGTCCCGGCCAGATTCTGGCTACCAACGGCGGCGATGAAACGATCAGTCTCATCCTGAATACGTTTATCAACCCCGGTGACACCGTGCTGGTCCATACGCCGACCTTTGACATCTACGGCATCGACGCCACGGTCCTGGGCGCCCGCGTCGTCCACGTACCGGACGATGACGGATACTGCCGCAATGCGGAAAAACTGCAGCAGGCCATCGCCGACATGCAGCCGAAAGTGACCTTCGTCTGCAATCCCAACAACCCGACGGGCAGCATCTGGCCCGTTGCGGTCATTGAAAAACTGCTGCAGACGGCAGACAATATCGTCGTCGTCGATGAAGCCTATCTGGAATTTTCCGGACAGGACAGCGTCATTCCCCTCATGGACCGGTACGACAACCTCATCGTCATCCGCACCCTGTCCAAAGCCTTTGGCCTGGCCGGATTCCGTCTGGGCTACGGCGTGGCCCGGGAAGACGTCATCGACGCCCTGTCGCTGACCAAACTGAGCTATCACCTCAACAGCGTTACCCAGCTCATGGGCTGCGTGGCCATGAAACACTGTGATGAAATCCTCGGGCACAACGTCCCGCCGACTATCGGAAACAGGGACTATCTGGAACGGGAACTGAGCGGCTTTGATGGCGTCACGGTCTATCCCAGCGCGACCAATTTCATCCTCGTCCGCGTCCCCGACGGTCCGGCCCTCATCGCTGCTATGAAAAAAGCCGATATATGCGTCCGCTTCTACAGCGCCAAAGACCTGCAGAACTGCATCCGCCTCACCGTGACGACCCGCGATGTGGCCGACCGGATCCTCGCCGTGTTCCGCAGCCTCTACAAGGAGGTGGCCGGCCGTGCGTAATGCGTCTGTCAACAGGGAAACGGCAGAGACACAGATTGCCGTTTCGCTCGAACTCGATGGGGAAGGGACCTTTGTCGGCTCGACGGGCATCGGCTTTTTTGACCACATGCTCAATCTCCTGGCCTGCCACAGTGGCATGGACCTGTCGCTTCACGTCCACGGCGACCTCGACGTCGACACCCATCATACACTGGAAGACCTGGCCATCGTCCTGGGCGATGCCCTCACGCAGGCCCTGGGCGACAAGAAAGGCATCAACCGCTATGGCATGTTCTACTGCCCCATGGATGAAGCCCTGACGCGGGTCGTCATCGACCTCAGCGGCCGTCCCTATCTGGTCTATGATGTGAAACTGGCGGTCGAACGGATTGGCACCTTTGAAACGGAAATGCTGCAGGATTTCCTCTACGCCCTGGCTGTCCACGGCAAAATGAACCTGCATGTGACCAATCTGTACGGCACCAATGCTCATCACATCGTCGAATCGGTATTCAAGGGTCTGGGCCATGCACTCCGTCAGGCCGTTGCCATCGAAGGCAATGCCGACAGCGTACTTTCTACCAAAGGGGTGTTATAAGATGAAAATAGCCATCATTGATTATGAAATCGGCAATCTGGCCAATGTATACAATGCCTGGCGCCGCCTCGGCCAGGATCCGGTCATCACCCGCGATCCCCAGGTCATCCGCGACGCGGCCCTGGTGGAACTGCCCGGTGTCGGCGCCATCCGCGACGCCATGGCCAATCTGCAGAAATTCGACCTCATTCCGCTTTTGACCGGACAGGTACAGGCGGGAAAGTTCTTTATGGGCATCTGCCTGGGCATGCATGCACTCTTTGAAACCGATTATGAAGGCGGCAAATACGACTGCCTGGGTTTCCTTCCCGGTGAAGTCGTACCATTTCAGACGAAACTCAAAGTACCCCACATGGGATGGAACGAACTGGAATTTCATCAGCCCCACTGGCTGCAGAAAAATCTTCCCGCCCATCCCTATGTCTACTTCGTTCACTCCTACCACAAGACGCCGGCCGATACGCCCGACGTCATCGCGACCGCCGATTACGACGGACCGGTCCCGGCTATCTGCGGCAGGGACAACGTCCTGGGCATGCAGTTCCATCCGGAAAAGAGCGGTCCCGTCGGGGCACAGCTCCTGCAGAATGTCTTAGATTACGTACAGAAGGGATGATAGTATGATCGTACTTCCGGCTATAGATATACAAAACGGCCATGCCGTCCGCCTGCGCCAGGGCGTAGAGACAGACAGCACGACCTATTTTGATGATCCCGTCGAAGCCGCCCGGAAATGGGCCGACGGGGGAGCTCAGTTTCTCCACGTCGTCGATCTCGACGGAGCCTTCAAGGGCGACCGCTGCAACGCTTCGGTCATCGGCCGCATCTGCGACGCCGTCGATATCCCCGTAGAAGTGGGCGGCGGCATCCGCAGCGAAGAAGCCATCAACACCTATCTCGAACAAGGAGTGGCCCGGGTCATCATCGGCTCCAAGGCCGTCGAAGACGAAGCCTTTACCCGCGAAATGGCAAAGAAATACGGCTCGGAGCTGGTCGTTTCCATTGATGCCAAGGGCGATACGGTCGCGACCCGCGGCTGGGTGGAAGGGAGCGACAAGAAAGTCCTGCCCTTTGCCAGTTTCCTCATTTCCATTGGCCTCCGGACCATCGTCTACACGGATATCAGCCGCGATGGCATGCTCACCGGCCCCAATCTGGACATGATGGAACAGCTGCAGCATCTGCCGTACATCCGCCTCATCGCCTCGGGCGGCATCAGCAGCATAGAAGACCTGAAGACGCTGCAGAATATGGGCGTCTACGGGGCTATTACAGGCAAGGCCCTGTACGAAGGCCGGATTACGATGGAACAGATCCGAAGTCTGGGGGGACGGTAAATGCTGGCAAAACGTATTGTACCATGCCTCGATGTGCGCGACGGACGCGTCGTCAAAGGCAAACAGTTCAAGAATATACAGGACGTAGATGACCCGGTGAAACTGGGGAAATTCTACTCCGATCAGATGGCGGACGAACTCGTTTTCTACGATATCACCGCTTCATACGAAAAACGTCATATCTTCATCGATGTCGTCCGGGCCGTAGCGGAAGAAATCAACATTCCCTTTACCATCGGCGGCGGCATCAGCAGTATCGACGATTTCCATCAGGTCCTGCGGGCCGGTGCCGACAAGGTTTCTGTCAATTCGGCAGCTGTACGGCGGCCGGAACTCATCCGTGAAGCGGCAGAACGCTACGGCAGCCAGTGCGTCGTCCTGTCCATCGATGCCAAGCGCGATGGTCAGGGCAGCTGGCAGGTCTACGTCGATGGCGGCCGCAAGAATACCGGCCTCGATGCTATCGCCTGGGCCAAGCAGGGCGTTGCTCTGGGAGCCGGGGAAATCTGCATCAATTCTATGGATTCGGACGGTGAAAAATCGGGCTTCGACCTGGCCCTCAACCACCGTCTGTCCACGGAACTGCCCGTGCCCATCATCGCCTCCGGCGGGGCCGGCACGATGAAAGATTTTAAGGACGTCTTCGACGCCGGTGCCGATGCCGCTCTGGCTGCATCGGTATTTCACTTCGGCCAGATCGCCATCCCGGACCTCAAAGCGTATCTTCAGGGCGAAGGAATTCCCATGAGAGGGGCAGAAAAATAATGGAATATGTAGATATACAGAATATCAAATTTGATGAAAAAGGCCTCGTGCCGGCTATCGTACAGGAAGGCCGGAGCGGAAAAGTCCTGATGATGGCCTACATGAACGAAGAATCGCTGAAAAAGACTCTGGAAACGGGGCGGACCTGGTTCTACAGCCGCAGCCGCCAGAAACTCTGGAACAAAGGCGAAGAATCGGGCCATTTCCAGGACGTGCAGGCTATCGCCGTCGATTGTGATGCCGATACGCTGCTCATCACCGTCAATCAGACGGGAGCCGCCTGCCATACGGGGCACAAATCGTGCTTCTACCGGGGCCTTGCCGGCAAAGACGAAACATCTTATGCGGGCAGCCTGTCCATGATGGCCGACCTGCAGGATGAAATAAAGGAAAAACGGGTCCATCCGACGGAAAAATCCTATACGGCCTATCTCCTGCAGACGGGCATCGATAAAATCGGCAAGAAAATCGGCGAAGAAGGGGCAGAAGTCATCATCGCCGCCAAAAACGCCGATCCCGTGGCAGGAGAACAGAACGAAGAAGCGGACAATCTGCGCCTGGAAGTGTGCAAGGAATCGGCCGACCTCCTGTATCATCTGGCCGTGCTCTGGGAAGATACGGGCGTGACCGTCAACGATGTCATGACCATCCTCGAAGGGCGGAGCCATGTCAAAGGCAATAAAAAAACCGTCGGCCATCAGGACAAGACATTTTGATTACAAGGTGAAATAAAATGAAGAAAGTAATTTTTGATGTCGATGGCGTGCTTCTCAGCGAAAAACGCTATTTTGACGTATCGGCCCTGACTCTCTGGGAATGGTACAACAGCCCTTTGTACATGGGGCTGTCCCAGGAACCGGTCCGGGCCAATCTGACAGAAGAGGAAATACGGGACCTGCGGGCCCGTTACTGGAAAGACGATGAAATCCTGCAGTGGCTCAAAGGCCATGGCGTCAACGACAACTGGGATATGGTCCATGCTCATATTTTCGTGACACTCTGGCTCATGCTGGAACAGTATGCGGCGACGACAGGACAGATCCGCCGCCTCTCCTTTGACACCCTGCGCGGCGTCCGCCTGGCAGGCATTTTCCTGAAAAACTGCGACATGCCTACGGCCAGCGATGTACTGGATGTCCTCAGGGATACCGTCCCCGACGGCGCCAGCAAAGACCAGGTCTTTGAATACCTGGGCAAAGCCGCCGGCGAATCGAAGGGCGGACAGGCCCTCGTACCTTATGCATCCCTCGACTCCTCTCTGTGGCATCTCCACGTGGACTGCTTCCAGAACTGGTATTTCGGCGACGACCTGTACCGGGAAACGTACGGCAGGGAACCGGATAACCCTGGCAAGAGCGGTTTTCTCACCAACGAAGCCCCCCTGGCCGATCCGGATGATATCCGTCACCTGTTCCAGGAACTGAAGCGCCGCGGCTATGACATCGCCATCGCCACCGGCCGCAGCCGCCGGGAAATGGAAATTCCCTTCCGCCACTACGGCTGGTACGACGAATTCGACCCGCTCTACATCTCGACTTCGACCGACGTCGACGAAGCGGCGGCCCTGCTCCACCGCTCCCTGGACAAACCCAATCCCTTTGCCTATTACCTGGGAGCCTTCGGCCATTACCCGGACCGCTACGCTGATTACGCAGATCATCCGGATACGTTCAAACAGGGGACCTATTACGTCGTAGGCGACTCCCTGGCCGACGTATGGTGTGCCAGATCCATGGGCGCCGTCATGATTGGCACCCTCACCGGCCTCGACGGCCAGAACGCCCGGGCCATGTTCGAAGCAGAAGGAGCCGACCACATCGTAAACAACGTCATGGATATACTGGACGTATTGAAGTGAAAAGATAGTTTGAGGTTTGAAGTTTGATGAAAAGGCCCCTTTAGACGCCGTTGGCGCCAGCTTCCCCTCACGGGGACGCCATGCTACACAGTGCTTCGAACCGACTATTTTTATACAAAACTTAGCGATTAAGCACCGCGACGACTGGCGTTTTACGTCAGGCATCGTCGGCGGGTCCGTCAGATGCAAGGAGGATGGAAGGAGGCGTAGCGGGGCTACGCTGACTGACGACGACGTGGCAGATGATGGGCACGCTGACGAGGCATAGTAAAAAAGCCAGACGCCGCGGTGCGCAGAAAGGGTGGTTGTTGTGAATCAGATTCAGGAACTGGCAAAGAAATATCAGGATACGGTCGTATCGTTGCGGCGGGAGTTCCACCGCCATCCGGAACTGAGTTTCCAGGAAGTGGAAACGACGACACGGATTGCTGCCGAATTGGACAAACTGGGGATTCCCTATGAAATCAACCCGGAAAAGAATACGGGCCTCGTCGCCTGCCTCAAAGGCGGAAAACCTGGCAAGGCCGTAGCACTCCGCGCCGATATCGACGGGCTGCCGGTCAAAGAACTGACAGGCCTTCCCTTTGCTTCGGAAAACGAAGGCAAAATGCATGCCTGTGGTCATGACAACCACATCGCCATGCTCCTTGGGGCGGCGTACATCCTCCACGAAGTACAGGACCAGATCTGCGGCACGGTCTATTTTGTTTTCCAGCCGGCAGAAGAACTCTGCGCCGGTGCGGAATACATGCTGCGCTTCGGCGACTGGTATGATAAAATCGGCTCCATGTACGCGGCCCATGTCTGGTTCGACATGCCTGCCGGCAAGGTCAATATCCAGGCCGGCCCCCGCTTTGCCGCCGGCACCCATTTCTACATCGACGTTCACGGCACGGGCTGCCACGGATCGCTGCCTCATCAGGGCATCGATGCCTCGGTCGTAGCGGCGTCCATCATGCTCAATATCCAGACCATCGTATCCCGCCGGGTCAGCCCCCTCGATTCGGTTGCCCTGACCATAGGCACCGTCCGGAGTGGCACGGCCTTTAATATCGTCTCCGGCGAAGCCCATATGGAAGGGACATGCCGTTATTTCCTGCCGGAAACGGGCAAACTGCTGGAAACGATGCTGAGCGATATGGTCCACGATACGGCTCATCAATACGGTGCTACCGCCGATTTCCACATGGATCTCATCGCCCCGCCGACTATCAATGACGCAGCCTGTGCCGGACTGGGAGCCAAAGCGGCGGCCAAAGTCGTAGGCGAAGACAACGTCGTCCCCATGGAACACACCATGGCCTGCGAAGATTTTGCCTTCTATACGGAAAAGAAGCCCTGCTGCTACGGCATCGTCGGCATCCGCAATCCCGAAAAAAATGCCATGTATCCCCAGCACAGCAACCGCTATACCGTCGATGAGGACGTGTTGGGAAACGGCGC
Source organism: Megasphaera sp. UBA4233 (assembly GCF_002395615.1). Taxonomy (NCBI): domain Bacteria; kingdom Bacillati; phylum Bacillota; class Negativicutes; order Veillonellales; family Veillonellaceae; genus Megasphaera; species Megasphaera sp. UBA4233. Next base: position 41,662 of record NZ_DGXL01000025.1, read on the forward strand.
CGCTATCTTTGCCCAGTATGCCCTCGACTGGCTGGAAGCCAATAAATAATAGAATTACATTCCATCCATCATCTCCTTGTAAATCCGGGGGATGATGGATTTTTTATTTCCTGCCATAGAAGACAGAATATGACAGAAAATAAGAGACTTCACTCAGATACGGGCAGAAGAAATAAAATTAGAATAAAGTTCTAAAATTGTATTGACAGAGCCCGGTGCCTATGGTAAACTTACACCATCAACTGAACAACAGGCAATGAAGAGAAGAGTACAGAAGCAGGAATGGCCCAGAGAGTCTCCACATGGTGGGAGGAGATGCAAGACAGCTTCTGGAAGATGGCCTCTGAGCCGGCAGGTCGAATAGTGAGACCGCCCGGGTGCACCCGTTACTGTGCTGGAGTATTGAGGGCCTGTGGCCTGCGTACTCGAGAAGGCCGGCTTTGTGAAGAGCCGGTGAAATTGGGTGGTAACACGGTACTTCCGTCCCTTTGCGGGGATGGAAGTTTTTTTTTATGATGAGGTGACACGATGGAACAGCAGAAACAGACAGGGCAGCAGCGAAGTGCCCTGAAACAACGGATCAAACGGCAGGCCCTGCGTCTGGGGGCCAATATTGTGGGATTTGCCAGCGTAGACCGCTGGCCGCAGCAGGGAGAAGTGGCCGAAGCGTACTGGCCCCAGTCCATCTGGCCCTGGAGCCGGACGGTCATCGTCCTGGGCGTACAGATTTACCTTCCCATGATTGAAACGACGCCATCGGTCGTCTATTCCGAATGTTACAATACGACGAACCGTCTCCTCGATGACACGGCATACCGCCTGGCCAACAAGCTCAACCAGTGGGGTTACCGGGCTCATTGGTTTCCCCGCGACTGCTACGGCGACATTTCCGTCCTGGTCAAAAAACCGGAAGCAGCCTTTTCCCACGTCTTTGCCGGAAAATACGCCGGCCTGGGGACGCTGGGACTCAATCACACCCTGATCACGCCCGAATACGGCCCGCGGGTGCGCCTCGTATCGGTCATTACCGACGCTGACGTACCGGCCGACGCCATGCAGGAAAAAGACTTGTGCATCCAGTGCAAGCGCTGCGTCTTCAACTGTCCGACCCATGCCTTTACGCCCCGGAACGACCGGCTCATCGCCGATATGGCCAAAGCGCGCTGTGCCGGCTATCATCAGAAACTCAAGACGGAATTCCGCTATCCCTGCGGCGTCTGTATTGCCGTTTGTCCCGTAGGGGCCGACCGCAAACGCTATGGCATGCATTCCGTCACAGCAGACGGGGCGGCACACTGCCGCGATTTCGGATCGGCCAACGCCGTAGAAGGCCGGGGCGTGCCGGAAGAAGCACAGAAAATCATCGATACGGCCATCCGCTGATTCCCTGCATACGGGGATGCGCACTGCCGTATCCTTGCAAATATAAAATATACCGATTTTGTATACAAATAAAAGGAGGAATATGACATGCATATTCAATGGAAAAAAATCATCACCCTGACTCTCACCGCCCTGGCCCTGACCGCCGTCCTGGCAGGCTGTGGCAGCACTCAGAATGGCAGTGCGGAAAAGAAAGAAATCACCGTAGGCGTCAACCCCGGATCGGGGGAACAGATCATGGAACAGGTCGCCAAGGCCGCGGCCAAAGACGGCCTGACCGTCAAAGTCAAGGTATTCTCGGACTACATCACACCCGATAAAGCCCTGGCCGATGGCGATATCGACCTCAACTCCTATCAGCACGTGCCGTTCCTCAATACGTTCAATGAAAAAAATGGTACTGATCTCGTCCCCATCGGCGATACTTACCTGGCACCGATTGCCCTCTATTCCCACCGCTATACGGATATCAAAGACGTACCGGACGGCGCCCGCATCGCCATCCCCAACGACCCCAATAATGGCAGCCGGGCTCTGCTGCTCCTGAGCAAACTGGGCTGGATCACCCTCCGGGATGGTGCCGATCAGACCAAACTGACGACCCAGGACATCACCTCCAATCCCAGGCACATCGACATCGTAGAACTGGAAGCCGGCCAGCTGCCCCGTTCCATCGATGATGCCGACGGCGCCATCATCAACGCCGGATACGCCATCACCGCCGGCCTGCGCATCAGCGACCGTATCGCCACCGAAGACGATACCAGCCCCTATGTCAACGTCATCGCCGCCCGGGCCAAAGACAAAGACAACCCGGCATATCAGAAATTTGTCAAAGCCTTCCAGTCTCCGGAAGTCAGACAATACATCGAAGAAAACTTCAAAGGCGAGCTCCTGCTGGCCTGGAAGTAAGAGACAGCCCTTTCCTGTTCGTACGGGAAAGGGCTGTTGTTTGTAGGTTGGAAAAGATAGTTTAACGTTTGATGAAAAGGCCGCAGGCCGTCCGTCGAAGAGGGAAAGGCTGGCAGCTGGTGGCCAGTGATTAGTGGTTAGCAGGAAGGGCAGCAGTCATCAGTCATCAGCCAGTAGCCGGTTCGACGGACCGGGTATCTTTGCCGTCTCTGATAAGGGAAGGAGGGCCACGAAGTGGCGGAAGGGTTCTTATTTCAATAAAGAGTTCATTCTGAGTCCGATTGTCCGTTCGACGTGCAGCATCCTCGGACTCAGAAATTGGGGCTCATATGATAAAAAGGCCGGGCCCGATGGATTGACACATATGTTCGATGAAGGTATCATATTATGTAACAATACGAGTGATTGAACGGTTTACAGAATAGGAGGAGTGGCGTATGGGACGGTACAATGTAGCTGTCATTGGCAATCGTAAAAACATAATAGATAGGATGTGTGCATTAATACCGGATTATATTGACTATTTTGAGGAAGAAACTTGCCGTGTCATACGTGTCGTCGGAAGGCATACTATTATTTCCTGGCCTAAGTCAGGGAAAGCGAAGCAGATTGTACCCCTAGAAGAGCTGAATCCCCAGAATGAACATGAAAAATTGTACCTCGCGGCTGTGGTGGATCAATACGATAATTTTCTCATGGATGCTGACGATGGTAAGAGACGGCTGTTAGAAATGAATCACCGTGATTGGCTGTATGTGTTTGAATGTCATATGTAGAAACTTACTGATATATTCCTGATAATCATTTGCATATTTGGAAATGAGGTGACAGGTTTGGCGTTATGATGCAGGTCTCGTGGGGCTGCTCTGGAAGTGGTATTATTTATCGTATTGTTTCCCGTCCATGACATTATGAGTATTGCCTTTTCCCAGGTACTGGAGTTTATTGTGGGAACAGAGGGGAAAGGTCATGAGCATCTGACGCCTGCCTGCCCTCCCCGTCTTGACAGTGTCTTTTATATTACCTATAATAATACAAGTAAATTTATGTCTATGGCTGATTTCGTGTGATGGAATCAGCCTTTTTTAAAGGAGTTATGCTATGCGTTTACGAAGAAAACCCTGGATTGACGATGCCATCCGCGAGTATGATTCGTTTGTCCATCTGTCCGGAGCGGAGGAATATAAAGGCCGCTGGCGGTCTGTGTTTGCCCGCCCCGATGTGCCGCTCTGGGTCGAGCTGGGTACGGGAAAGGGGAATTTCATTTCCCAGATGGCCGTGCTGCACCCGGAGGTGAATTTTATCGGGATCGAAATCCAGACGGGGGTCCTGTATTATGCCGGAAAGAAATGCGCTGAAGCGGAAGTTTCCAATGTACATCTGCTAAAGTATGATGTGGCAAAAATCGAGGATATCTTTGCTCCCGGTGAAGTGGACCGGTTTTTCATCAATTTCTGTGATCCCTGGCCCAAGTCGCGCCACGCCAAGCGCCGTCTGACGTACCGTCTGTTTCTGGACCGCTATGCCCGGCTGCTGGCTCCGGGAGGCATGGTATTGTTCAAATCCGATAATGCCGGTCTGTTCGATTTTACGCTGGAAGAATTCCGCCAGCGGAACTGGCCGTTGTCAGAGGTGACCTATGATCTGCATCATAGTGATATCGTCAATGAAGCGATGACGGAATACGAAGCGAAATTCAGTGCCAAAGGGCAGCCGATTTTCCATTGCGCCGCCACCCGCCCTGCGGAGGTGAAGGCTGATGAATCCGCACACTAAGGAGATGCGCCGCAATTTCTGGATGCTCCTCATTGCTTTTTTTCTGCTGATCATCATCGGCACGTCCAATGTGTTCAGTTCGACTTTTGTCGAGGATATGGCAGAAGGGGGCAGTGCCTACGGCCATCTCATCCGGCAGGGTGTGTATCTGTCCCTGGGACTGGTACCGGCCTTGTTTGTCTACAAAAAGGACTATCATATGTGGAAGAAATGGTCGGTCCGCCTGTTCGTCTTTACGGTTATCCTGCTTGTTGCCGTGCTGGCGGCGGGAATCGTCGTCAACGGCGCCCGGCGCTGGCTCGGGGCAGGAGGATTTACCTTCCAGCCTTCGGAAATCGCCAAGCTGGTCGTCATCCTTTTTACGGCTGACAAGCTGGCGCCACTGTGGGATAAGAAAGGCCATATCGAATTTTTCTCGCCCCTGTCGGCGTTTTTCCCGTCCCCAACAGGGAAAGAGCCGCGGTGGAAACGGATCCGCTTTGTGCCCCATCCGCTGCTGCTGCCGCCGCTTCTCCTGGGCATCCTCGTGTTCCGCCAGCCCGATGCCGGCACGGCTCTGGTTATTTTATTCCTGCCGCTTGTTATGTTCTGGGTGAGCGGAGCCAGTATCCTCAAGGCCAAGGTGCCTCTTCTGGCGACTCTTGCCGTAGGCATCGTGTACCTGCTCTCGGCGCCATACCGCATGAACCGCATTATTTCCTGGTATGATCCCTGGTCCTATGAAAAGACGCTGGGGTATCAGACCGTGCAGGGGCTCATCGCTATCGGTTCCGGCGGCATTATGGGGCAGGGGCTGGGTGAAGGTATCAGCAAGTTCAGTTATCTGCCCGAAGCCCATACGGACTTTGCCTTTGCCGTCCTGGCCCAGGAATGGGGGATGCGCGGTTCTATATTTATGCTGGTCCTGTTCAGTATGATTATTTATTTCGGCTGCAACTGTGCCTGGAATACGCGCGATACCTTTGGAAAATTGCTGACCGTAGGGATTACCATGTACTTTGGCGGTCAGGGAATGATCAATCTGGCCATGGTCAGCGGCATCCTGCCTGTCGTCGGTGTACCGCTGCCGTTTATCAGCTATGGTGGCACGTCGCTTTTGCTCAACATGATTGCCGCGGCGCTGCTCCTCAACATTGCCCACCGCAATTACCGCGAGGCCGTCATCGACGCCCGCCTGCGGGAGCAACCGGCCCTGCATTCGATGAAAGAGGAGACGCGCAGCCGTTTTCCTCTGCGATGATATTGATTAGGAGGCTTTTTCATGGAACGAAGAATTATACAGGTAGATGAACGATTGCCGATTCTGCCGACAATCCCTCTGAGTCTGCAGCATTTGTTTGCTATGTTTGGATCGACCGTACTGGTGCCGTTCCTGCTCCACGTCGATCCGGCTACGGCCTTGTTTATGAATGGCATCGGCACGCTCTTGTACCTGACCATCTGCAAATGGCGGCTGCCGGCCTATCTCGGCTCCAGTTTTGCCTTTATTTCCCCGGTCCTGGCCGTATGCGCTACGCCGGGCATGACCTACGGTGATGCCCAGGGCGGGTTCATCGTTTTCGGCCTGTCGTTCATGATACTGGCGGCGATCGTCGATAAAGTGGGGACGAAGTGGATCGACATCCTCTTCCCGCCGGCTGCCATGGGTGCTATCGTAGCCATTATCGGGCTGGAACTGGCACCGCTTGCCATGACCATGTCGGGCTACCTCGGCGATGCCCAGGGGATGAGCAATGAAACGGCCATGATCATTTCTACCTTTACTCTCATCGTCACTATTCTGGCGACGCTCCTCGGCCGGGGCTTCATCGGCATCATCCCTATCCTGATCGGTGTCGTGTCCGGCTATATCCTGTCGTATTTCATGGGCGTCGTCGATCTGACGGCTGTGGAAGAAACGCCCTGGTTTGCCGTGCCGACGTTCTACAAGCCGGAATTTAATTTCAGTGCCATCATGATGATCATGCCGGCCTTGTTCGTCGTCTTTGCCGAACATCTGGGACACCTCTTTGTCACCAGTGATATCGTCGGGCGGAATCTCATCAAGGATCCGGGCCTGCACCGCAGTCTCTTTGCCGACGGCCTGTCCAACGTCATTTCCGGTCTCGTCGGTTCGACGCCGAATACGACTTACGGGGAAAATATGGGCGTCATGGCCATCACCGGTGTATACAGTACGTGGGTCATCGGCGGTGCCGCCGTCTTTGCCATCCTGTTTTCCTTCATCGGCAAGATTGCTGCTCTCATCCATGGCATCCCGACGCCGGTCATGGGCGGGGTGTGCATCCTGCTCTTTGGCTTCATTGCCGCATCGGGCATCCGCATGCTCGTCGAAAAGAAAGTCGATTATACCCGGTCCAAGAATCTGATCCTCACGGCTGTCACCATGATTACGGGCCTGTCAGGGGCAACGATTGCCGTCGGTCCGGTACAGCTGAAAGGGATGGGTCTGGCTACGGTCGTTGCTATGATTCTCAGTCTGGCGTTCATCGTCTTTGAAAAGACGGGACTGGAAAACCGCAATTAAAGGAGGATGTCTATGGCAGTATCACCGGCGCTGCGTGCGCTGCTGGCCAAAGGGCCGGCTATGGACCGGTATGATCTGGTGACGCTTCTCGGCCTTACCGATGCCGATGACCGGCAGGCCCTGTATGATGCGGCCTATGCCGTAAAAGCGGAAACCGTCGGCCGGGTCGCTTATTACCGGGGACTCATCGAATTTTCCAACCGCTGCATCAAGAATTGCCGCTATTGCGGCATCCGCCGCGATAATGCGGAGGTAGAGCGGTTCGATACGGAACGGGACGATATCCTGGCCATGGCCCGCTGGACCTATGAGGCCGGCTATGGGTCGCTGACTCTTCAGTCAGGCGAACGGCAGGATGAGAAATTTATTTCTTATATAGAAGACCTGGTGCGGGACATCAAGAAGATTGGAAATGGTGGTCTCGGCCTGACCCTGTGCGTAGGGGAACAGACGGAAGAAACGTACCGCCGCTGGTTTGCCGCCGGCGCCCACCGCTATCTGCTGCGCATCGAGACCAGCAATCCCGCTCTCTATGCCCGGCTCCATCCCCGGGACGGCCATCACGAATGGACGGTGCGCCGGGATTGTCTCCGCGCACTGGGCCGGATCGGCTATCAGGTGGGGACGGGGGATATGATCGGCCTGCCGGGGCAGACTCTGGAAGATCTGGCAGACGATATCCTCTTTTACCGGGATATGAATATCGACATGATCGGCATGGGGCCTTATGTCGTCCATCATCAGACCCCGATTGGAAAGGAAGTCCTCGCGGCCGGATGCGATTCCCAGGCGGATAAACTGCACCGTCTCCATCTGGGCCTTGCCATGATTGCTGTGACGCGTCTCTTTCTGAGGGATGTCAATATCGCGGCGACGACGGCCCTGCAGGCTCTCCATCCCCTGGGACGGGAACTGGGACTCAGGGCCGGCGCCAATATCCTCATGCCCATCGTGACGCTTCCCCGGTTCCGTTCCCAGTACCTTCTCTACGACAACAAACCCTGCGTCGATGAACAGGCCGAACAGTGCCGCAACTGCCTGAGCGGCCGCGTGGCATCAGTGGGGGATACGGTAGGTCTGGGGCAGTGGGGCGATGCTCCCCATTTCTTTCACAAAAAATAACCTTTCTTTTTTTCCCGTTCTATGGTACAGTGAATATGGAATCCCTGGTTATGGTAATCGGGGTTCTTAAAATAGTATCTCCTGTACGCGCGATTAGTGTAGGCGTACGGGTAGTAGCTGCGTGTGAATCAAATCTTTCACTGCAGGCGCTACTATTTTAGGGTGCCGGTCCTTTACATGGGTGTTCGCAGCGGAGCAACTCCACCTTTATTGTTGCTCCCTGCCTGCAAGTACACCGTTGGTGGATACGGGGGCGGAGGCTCACTCCCGCCAAAAGGATCTGTACCTTACCAAAGGCGGTCTTCTACGTGCGGCTTGTTTCGTACAGGCACGGTTAAACAGGAGACTGCCTTTTTTTGTTTTTTTGGCCGGCGCAAGGCAGATGGATCCTGTCTATTGCTATTTTGGAAAAGTTCTGCTATACTATTTTGGTAGCACTACATGGAAAGGTGTCCGAGTGGTTTAAGGAGCTAGTCTTGAAAACTAGTGATGCGGCAACGCACCGTGGGTTCGAATCCCACCCTTTCCGCCATTGATTTGTGGGAGCAATGAGAAATATTTCCTAACGTTTATAATCGCTTAATCATGCGGATTGTGGGCGATTTTGATGACGAAAGAATGTTTCCCATTGCTCTTTTTTTGCCCACTTTTTGCCCACTTTACGGCAGGAAAGGCCAGCCGTCGGCAGCTGGCGGTCAGCAGCCGGCTCTGCGGACAGAGATTCTTTGCCGTCCCTGTGAAGGGAAGGTGCCCGTCAGGGCGGAAGGTATGATGAAGAAAGGCCATCGGCGCTGCCAGAAAGAATGGGAGCTCTTGCTGTCAGCTTATAACAAACATGCATAAAATGGTACAATTATACTACTTGATTTTGTCCATACAGGGGGTATAATGATATAAATATCCCATATGGGGAAAAGAGAATGAGAGACCGGCAGATACAGGGTCCGGTTTAGAGTTGTCGTATTGATAAGGAGGATAAACATGGCTATTTATATCAACGAACCGTCACACACTTTTAATGAATATCTTTTGATTCCCGGGTATTCATCGAGTGAGTGTATGCCGGCGAATGTATCTCTCAAAACGCCTCTCGTAAAATATAAAAAAGGGGAAAAGCCCGCGATTGAAATGACGATCCCCATGGTTTCCGCTATTATGCAGTCCGTTTCCGGTGAAAAACTGGCCGTTGCCCTGGCAAAAGCTGGCGGCGTGTCGTTCATTTACGGCTCCCAGACCATCGAACAGGAAGCGGCTATGGTTGCCAAAGTCAAGGCCTATAAATCGGGCTTCGTACCCAGTGATTCCAACGTCAGCCCGGATATGACCATGGCTGATGTGGTAGCTCTCAAGAAAAAGACCGGCCATTCCACTGTCGCCGTTACCTCCGATGGCACCGTCAATGGCAAGCTCGTCGGTATCGTCACCAGCCGTGATTACCGCGTGAGCCGTATGGATCCGGCTACTCCCGTCAGAGATTTCATGACACCCCTTGAAAAGATGATTTATGCCAAAAATGGCGTTACTCTCGGCGAAGCCAATGACATCATCTGGGATAAGAAACTCAATGCTCTGCCAATCGTCAATGAAGACGGGACGCTCAATTCTTTCGTATTCCGCAAGGACTATGCCGATCATAAAGAAAACCCGGGCGAACTCCTCGACGAAAAGAAACGTTATATCGTCGGCGCCGGGATCAATACCCGCGATTATGCCGAACGGGTACCGGCCCTTCTGGCAGCCGGTGCGGATGCCCTCTGCATCGATTCCTCCGAAGGCTTCTCGGAATGGCAGAAGCTGACTCTCCAGTGGATTCGCCAGCATTATGGTGATTCGGTCAAAGTCGGGGCCGGCAATGTCGTAGACCGGGATGGCTTCAACTTCCTGGCTGAATGCGGCGCTGATTTCATCAAAGTCGGTATCGGCGGCGGCTCCATCTGTATTACCCGTGAAACGAAAGGCATCGGCCGCGGTCAGGCTACGGCTCTTATCGAAGTCTGCAAAGCCCGTGACGAATACTTTGAAAAGACTGGCGTATACATTCCGGTCTGCTCCGACGGCGGCATCGTATACGACCACCACATCACACTGGCCCTGGCCATGGGTGCTGATTTCGTCATGCTTGGCCGGTATTTCGCCCGCTTCGACGAAAGCCCGACGGAAAAAGTCATGATCGGCGGTACCTACGTCAAAGAATACTGGGGCGAAGGTTCCAACCGTGCCCGCAACTGGCAGCGGTATGACCTGGGCGGTGACAAGAAGCTGTCCTTCGAAGAAGGCGTCGATTCCTACGTCCCCTATGCCGGTCCGCTCAAGGAAAACGTGGAAAAGACAACCAGCAAGATTAAATCGACCATGTGCAACTGCGGTGCCCTGACCATTCCGGAACTGCAGCAGAAAGCCAAGATTACCCTCGTTTCGGCAACGTCCATCGTAGAAGGCGGCGCCCACGACGTCATCCGCAAGGAAAAGAATACGACAGATAAATAATCATGTAAATACCAACAGGCCTGTCCCCGCGACAGGCCTGTTTTGATGTTTGATGAAAAGGGGCGCAGTCCGTGGGTCCTTTTACATAGAAGCATAGTACAGCTCTTATCTTATACTCTAGTATACCAATTAATCATATAAATTGACAAAAACGCAAGTGAGAATTACCATATGGGTATACGAAAACGTATGGATTTACAAACAAATACAAAGGGGTGTTACATATGGATGTACAACGGAGTAAAGCGACGCGGAAAATCTGGCCGCAGGTCGATGCATTGAAACTGGCCATGAACTGGTCGGAACGGGATCTGGATAAGTTGCAGATTCTCGTTGATGATGTCCAGGGAGAAAGCCACCCGGGCAGTTATCATCTCGATGTCCTGGCCGAACAGGTCAGTCAGGGCGTACTGGAAAGCGGTGGCAAGGCGGCCCGTTTCCATGCGACGGATATCTGCGATGGCTGGGCGGAAGGCCATGACGGCATGAATTACATCCTCCTCAGCCGGGAAATCATTGCCAATCTCGTAGAAATCCACGGCAACGTCATTCCCTGGGACGGTCTGGTCCTGCTGTCGAGTTGTGACAAATCGGTGCCGGCCCATCTCATCGCGGCGGCCCGGCTGGATCTGCCGACGGTCCACGTTCCCGGCGGCAGCCAGCACGTCGGTCCCGATATGACAACGGCAGGCCTGTGCGGCCGGCTCTGTGCGCGGGAAAAACGGGGCGAACCGGTGCAGAAAGAAATGCGCAATTACAAACTTTCCAACTGCCCGACATGCGGCGTCTGTCAGTTTATGGGGACGGCCAGCACTATGCAGTGCATGTCGGAAGCACTGGGACTGGCCCTGCCCGGAACGGCCCTCATGCCGGCCATGTTTGCCGAAATCAAGCATTATGCCCGGGCGGCCGGCGATGCCGTCATGAATCTGGCGCGGCAGGGAATTACGGCTTCGAAGATCATGACCGAAGATGCCTTCATGAATGCCATCAAAGTCCACGCCGCTCTCGGCGGCAGTACCAATGCCTTCATCCACCTGCCGGCGGCGGCTCACGAACTGGGCATTACCATCGACCCTGAAGTATTTGATGAAGTAAACCGCAAGATCAAGCATCTGGTCAATGTACAGCCCAACGGTCCCTATGTAGGGGAAATGTTCTGGATGGCCGGCGGCGTGCCCATGGTCGAATGGCTGATCCGGGATCAGCTGAACCTCGATGTCATGACTTGTACGGGCAAGACTTTGGGCGAAAATCTGGAACAGCTCTGGGAAGACGATTTCTTTGCCCGCTGCCACGGCCATCTGCGCAATTTCGGCATCAAACCGGAAGACGTCATCACGCCGCCGGAACAGGCGAAAATGTACGGCTCTGTCGCCGTCATGAAGGGCAATATCGCCCCCGACGGCGGGGTCATCAAATACTCGGCGACCGTACCGGAAATGCACCATCATACGGGAAAGGCACTGGTCTTCAACTCGGAAGAAGCGGCCTATGACGCTGTCATCAAGCGGCAGATTCCCCAGAACAGCATCATCGTCATCCGCTATGAAGGGCCGAAAGGCTCGGGCATGCCGGAAATGCACATGACGACCGATGCCATCGTCTACGACCAGACGCTGAACCACTCGGTTGCCCTCATCACAGACGGCCGCTTCTCCGGCGCAAGTTCGGGACCATGCATCGGCCATATCTCGCCGGAAGCCGTCGAAGGAGGTCCTATCGCCCTCATTGAAAACGATGACCTTATCGAAATCGATATTCCCAACCGCCGCCTGAACATCGTTGGCGTCAAGGGAGAAAAGAAGACGCCTGAAGAAATCACGGCTATCCTGGCAGAACGGAAGAAGAACTGGAAACTGCCACAGCTCAAACCGAAATCCCCGGTCCAGCGCCTCTACTCCAAACTAGCCGTCTCCGCCATGGCCGGCGCCTACCTGGATGTGTGAGGGAAGGGCCGTTGGCCGGGATTTTTGATGGAAGGTTGTGTGATTTCATCAAACCTCAAACTACAAACTAAATCTTATTACTTTCTATTTTTATTATCACGATCTCCGGCGACGGGCCTGTCCGGAAGGGGAAGCCCCAGGAGCCGTAGCCGCTGGAGACGATGGCGTCTATGGTCCCGATGCGGCGGTTGCCGTAGTTGAGCAGGTACATCCTGTCCGTAATCCAGGTGACGGGGAAAAACTGTCCCCCATGGGTATGACCTCCCAGGTAGAGGTCATACCCTTTTTTTCCGGCTTTTTCTATGCGCAGGGGTTCGTGGTCCATGATGATGTTGAATTGTGACTGGTCGCAGTCCGGCACGGATTCTGATGGGAAATGGATGTAGTCGTTGAGACCGGTCAGGGTGATACCCGGGGCCAGTTCTGACCGGTCATGGCGCAGGAAGTGACAAAAGGAAAAAGCCGTTTCCTCTTCTTCTATATCGCCGTCAAAAAAGTCGTGGTTGCCAAAGACGGCCCAGACGCCCAGTGGGGCTTTGAGGTCCTGCAAGAGGCGGTAACTGCCGTCGCGGAGGACAAAGGCAAGATGGGCGTCGATGAGGTCGCCGCCGAAGAGGACGGCATCTGGCCGGAGCGCCATGACGCGGCGGACGAGGCGCCGCGTGTACCAGTGGCTCTGCAGGGGTCCCATGTGGATATCGGTAAGGAAGGCCAGCCGGACCGGCGTGACTGCCTTTTCCGTCTGAATCGCGACGTGACGGATGGCGGGGTGGACGGCTTTATAGATGCCCCGGGCCATGATGGCGAGGACCAGAAGCAGCAGCACGAGGGCAAGACTGTCCTGATATGCCTGCCAGAGCGGCTCATATCCCGTGAGGCGGCTTAAAAGGTACAGTACAGCATAGACGCAGGAGCCCATAGTGGCATAGATGGTAAAAATAAACCAGAAGCCGCCAATCCAGGAGAATCCTTTGGCGATGGGAACGGGAACGGAGTGGATGGCATTATAGGCTAGAGAGAAACAGAAAGGAAACAGGAGAAAACCCAGCAGAGACCAGCTGGAAACAGCAGGGGGCAGGGCGTTTTTATAGACATACCAGTTGGCTAGTCCCAGTACGGCGCCGAGGCAGCCAATTTTCCAGAAAAAGACGATGCGGTTGAACATGAGGGTACTCCTTTACAGGTTGCAGAAAAAGATAGTTTTACGTTAGTTTTACGTTTGATGAAAAGGCCTTAGGTCGTTCATCGAAAGAGGAAGGGCAGCAGCTTTTCCTTACAGCTAACATAAACGGAGGCTGCCCATGGTGGCAGCCTCCGTTATGTTACTGATTCTTATTGTTGCGGGCCGCCTGCTGTTTTCCCTGCGGCGTATCCTGCTTTGATTTTTCTTTTGTCGTCGTAGACTTTGTGCTCTTTTTTTCCGATGCCGTGCTCTTTGTCTCGCTGGCGCGGCTGGCTTTCTGCATGCCTGCCGGTACGGAGAAGTCTGACGAATCGCTGCTGGCAGCCTGTACCATGTAGTCGTGCCAGATACGGGCTGGTACGGTGCCGCCGTAGATTTCGCCCAGACTGTGGGCTCCCGTGTCGTCGCCGACCCAGACGGCGGTGACGATGGTCGGGGTGTAGCCGACAAACCAGGCATCTTTGTTGTCATCGGTCGTCCCGGTCTTGCCTGCTGCCGGCTGGCCGATGGCTGCGGCTGTACCGGTACCGCTTTCGATGACCGCTTCGAGCATGCTGGTCATTTCATAGGCTTCCCGTTCGGAGAGGACCCGCGTTTCTTCCCCTTTGCCGGAGCTGTTGTCTTCGATGACATTGCCGTTGCGGTCGAGAATCTTGGTGATGGCCACCGGTTTGACGTGGACGCCCTTATTGGCGAATGTACCGTAGGCGCTGGCCATTTCCAGAGGGATGACGCCACGGGTCAGGCCGCCGAGGGCCATGGCCAGGTTGTTGTCATTGGTACTGCCTTTTTCGACGAGGGTCGTAATGCCCATTTTCTTGGCATTGTTGATGATTTTGGATGTGCCTACCTTGTCGGCCAGCTGGACGGCGATGGTATTGACCGAATGGGCCAGGGCCTGACGGAGGGTCATCGTGCCGGAATAGGATTTTTCCGCATTCTGGGGGCTCCATCCGCCATAGGTGACTTTTTTGTCTTCCATGGTCGAATCGGGCGTCATGTCATCCTGCAGGGCCGTCATATAGACGAAAGGCTTAAAGGCCGACCCGGGCTGGCGGACGGCCATGCTGGCCCGGTTGAAGCTGTCCTGGCCGCGGCCGCCTACCATAGCCAGGATGTGGCCGTTGCGGGGGTCGATGGAGACCAGTGCGCCCTGGGGCTGGGTCAGGCCGTTTTTATCGGTGTAGTTGTCCGGCAGGTTTTTCATGGCCTGTACGGCAGCATGCTGTTTTTCCGTATCGAGGGTCGTGTAAATCTTGAGGCCTTCTTTGTACAGGGCATCGTCGCCGTACTTGGCAGCAACCAGCTGGGATACATAGTCGATGAACGATTCCGATTCGGAATTTTCCGCTGTCTGCTTGTTGTGGGACAGGTGGAGGTCGGCGTTTTTGGCTTCTGCCGCCTGATCGGATGTGATGTAGCCGTATTTTGCCATCTGGTCGAGGACGACGTTTTTACGGGATTTGGCTTCTTCCAGATTATTGAAGGGCGAGTAGTAATTCGGACTCTTGGGCAGGCCTGCCAGCATGGCGCACTGGGCCAGTGTCAGGTCGTTGACATCGCGGTCGAAGTAGGTCTTGGCCGCCGTCTGGATGCCGTAGGCGCCCTGGCCGAAATAAATCTGGTTCATGTACATTTCCAGGATTTCTTTCTTCGAGTACTTGTGCTCGATTTCCAGGGCCAGCATGGCTTCCTGTACTTTACGTTTCAGCGTCTGTTCCTGGGAGAGGAAGGCATTTTTTGCCAGCTGCTGTGTAATCGTACTGCCGCCCTGGGCGATGCCGCGGTTCGTCAGGTTGGTGACGATGGCGCGGAGAATGCCGATGGGGTCGATGCCGATATGTTCATAGAAACGGTTATCTTCGGCGGCGATGAAGGCGTTCTGCAGGTTGGCCGGCACTTTGTTAATATCGATGGGAAGGCGGTTCTGGTCGGAATGAAGAGTCGTGATCAGCCGTCCGTGACTGTCGAATACCTGGGATGAAACGGCTGGCCGCATGTTGTTGCTTACGGGCGGCAGACTCTGGTAAGCGGCAAAAATATAGCCAAAACCGAGTCCGGCTGCGACGACGAAAAGAAAGACAATGAGCACGCGCAGACTGTGCAGTGGTCCTTTCTTTTTGGCGTGTTTCGCCCGGCGTCTGGGTGTATACATATTTCTCCTGTGACTCCTTTTGTGATGAATTTGTTATTATAAACATCTATTATATATAAGACTTTACTAATTTCTAATTATAACACACCTCTGTCCGGTATGAATAGAGGAAAGGGGGCATTTTTGGCGGCTCCGGGGGATACGGGGGCGGAAGACGGCCTGTGTACATAGAGTGTACACAACTGAAGCAGGATAAACGATATACGGTGCATTATTGTATTATTCCAGGAGAACAATGATAAGTAGAATATCTTATATATCAAAAAATATACTAAATACCATAAATCTGTTGACATTCACAAGTAAATAATGTACTATAAATGAGAAATCACTAAAAATTAGCATATATGATTTGCACGCTTCAGGAGGTAGGAACATGGACAGAGATAAAGCATTTGTATTATGGTTTGATGAATTGCGCCGTGCCGATGTGGCACTGGTCGGCGGCAAGTCGTCGTCTTTGGGCGAACTGACTTCCCAGACCAAGGTCCCCGTACCCTATGGATTTGCGACGACGGCAGAAGGATACCGTCATTTCATGCATGCTACGGGTCTGGATGTGACGATTAAGGAACTGCTCAAAGGCCTGACGGACGTAGAAGATCCGGTACAGCTCCGCGATGTCACTGCTTCTATCCGCAAAGCCATCTGCGATGCCGATATGCCGCAAGACCTGGCAGGCTCCATCCGCAGCAGCTATGAAGAACTGGGCCGCAAAATGGGCGAAACCGATCCCTTCGTAGCCGTCCGTTCCAGCGCTACGGCAGAAGATCTGCCCGATGCCAGCTTTGCCGGCCAGCAGGATACCTACCTCAACGTAAAGGGTGCCGATATGGTCATCCAGAAAGTTAAAGAATGCTATGCTTCTACCTTTACGGACCGTGCTACTTACTATCGTACGAAACAGGGATTTGACCACCTTTCCGTCGCCCTGAGTGCTGCCGTACAGATGATGGTATTCTCCAAGGCGGCCGGCGTCATGTTCACCGTCGATCTGGTGACCGGTGATGATTCGACCATCACCATCGAAGGAGCCTGGGGCCTGGGCGAATACGTCGTACAGGGTACGGTTACGCCCGATAATTTCCGCGTACGCAAAGACGACCTGGCCATCATTTCCAAGATGATCAATACGAAACCGATCAAACTGGTCCGCAAGGATACAGGCGATGTGGAAGAACAGGCCGTACCGGAAGACCAGCAGAAACAGCCGGCTATTACGGACGATCAGGTCAAAGAACTGGCCGGTTATGCCAAAGCCATTGAAAAACATTACGGATGCTATATGGATATGGAATGGGGCGTCGATGAACGGACTAACAAGATCTGGCTCCTCCAGGCCCGTCCGGAAACCGTATGGTCCAAGAAGAATAAAGAAAAGAAACCAGCCAGTGCAGAAAGCGGTGTCAGTGCAGCTATGACGAAAGACAGAGTTACCATTGTAAAAGGCCTTCCGGCCAGCCCGGGCCATGCCGCAGGCAAAGCCCATGTCATCCTCGATCCGTCCAAAATCGAAGAATTCAAAGATGGAGAAATCCTGGTCACGACCATGACGGCTCCCGACTGGGTACCGGCCATGAAGAAAGCCAAGGCCATCGTCACTGATGCCGGCGGCATGACCTGCCATGCTTCTATCGTCAGCCGCGAACTGGGCATCCCCTGCATCGTCGGCACCAAGAGCCGCAGTCAGGAAGCTACGACGACCATTCAGGACGGACAGGATATCACCGTCGATGCGACGAATGGTATCGTCTATGAAGGCATCGTAGAAGACATCGTCAAACCGGCTGCTGCACCGGCTGCCACGGCTGCTACGGTCGTTGCTGAAACGGCTCCGATCACGGGAACGAAGATTTATATGAATCTGGGTAACCCCGATCTGGCTGAAAAATACGGCGTTCTCCCCTGCGACGGCATCGGTCTCATGCGGGAAGAATTCATCTGGACGACCTTCATCCACGAACACCCCTTATACCTCATTGAAACCGGTCATCCCGAACGCGTTGTTGACCAGCTGGCCGACGGCATGCGCAAAGTCTGCCAGGCCCTGGCTCCGCGGCCGGTTACGCTGCGCTTCAGCGATTTCAAATCGAGCGAATACCGCAATCTTAAAGGCGGCGATAAATACGAACCGCAGGAAAGCAGCGCCCTCCTCGGCTGGCGCGGTGCGTCCCGCTACTACGACCCGAAATACATTGAAGCCTTCAAGCTGGAAATCAAGGCTGTACGCAAAGTCCGTGAAGAATTCGGCTTCAAGAATCTCAATGTCATGATTCCCTTCTGCCGCCGTGTCGATGAAATGGAAAAAATCGTCAACCTCATGGCTCAGGAAGGCCTGCACCGTGGACCGGACTTCAAGGTATGGCTCATGGCAGAAATCCCGTCCAACATCATCCTCGCCGACCAGTTCAACAAGTTCGTCGATGGCTATTCCATCGGGTCCAACGACCTGACCATGCTGATCATGGGCTGCGACCGCGACAATGACACCGTTGCGCCTCTCTTCGATGAACGCAATCTGGCTGTCAAACGGGCTATCCGCCATCTCATCAGTGTCGCTCATAAAGACGGCAAGACCGTTTCTATCTGCGGCCAGGCACCGAGCGTATATCCTGATTTCACGGAATTCCTCGTCAAGAGCGGCATCGATTCTGTATCGGTCAACCCCGATGCTGTCATTGCGACGAAAAAGAATGTGGCCCAGATTGAACAGCGGATCCTCATGGATTCCCTGACTGGCAAGGGCCGTGCTGATACAGAAGATTATACATGGTAATACGTTCCTGACCGGGGCGGCCCTAAAAGTGTAAACTACTCATAAGGGCCGCCTTTTTATATTTTCTATTTGTTCCTATTGTATATCCTATACAGATAGTATATAATTATTGGTGTATACTTATAGACTGCCATGGAGCAGGAGGTGAAGAGAGGACATGTTATCGGAACGCCAGGAAACTATTTTAAATATCGTAAAAGAACAGAGCCCGATTACGGGCCAGCATATTGCCGCACAGCTCCACGTGACGCGGGCGGCACTGCGATCGGACCTGGCAATACTTACTATGTTGGGATTGATTGATGCGCGTCCGAAACTGGGTTACTTTTTTACGGGTAATAAGGAAAAGGATCTGCTGGCACGGATTATTACCAATATCCGCGTCGAGTCCTGTCTGTCCCAGCCAGTGATCGTGGGCGAGCATACGAGCGCCTATGATGCGGTCATTGCCATGTTCACGGAAGACGTGGGGACGGTGTTTGTAGGGACGGACAATATTCTGGCAGGTGTCGTCTCACGGAAAGACCTTCTGAAAACGGCGCTGGGCAATAATGACCTGAAAGCCCTGCCGGTGCGCATGGTCATGACGCCGTCGAGCAAGCTCATTTACGTGGAACCGCAGGAGCAGGCTCTGGTAGCGGCACAGCGGCTCATGGAATATGAAGTGGACTGTCTGCCTGTCGTCCATGTCCTGGACCGCGATGAAGAAGACCGGAAAGAACTCCAGATTGTCGGACGTATTTCGAAAACTAATATTACCCGTCTCTTTGTAGAATGTGGCTTGGGGAGGAGATCATAAGTGGCCAGACCGATTGTCTATGCCTGCTCGGATTCACTGGGAGAAACGGCGGAACGCGTAGCCCGTGCCGCTGCCAGCCAGTATAATCAGGAAGAATTTAACATCATCCGCGTTCCCTATATCCGTTCGGAACAGCAGATTGAAGATATTGTAAAAAAGGCGGAAGCAGATCACGCCATGATCTGTTATACGATTATTTCACCGGTCCTGCGGCGCAAGCTCAAGACGCTGACTAAAAATTCGGATGTGACGGTCGTCGATATCATCGGACCGATGATGGATGGCATCGGAAATATCGCGACGACCGAACCGACCATGAAGGCCGGCATGATCCACCGCCTCGATGAAGAGTATTTCAAACGGGTCGAAGCCATCGAATTCGCCGTCAAGTACGATGACGGCAAGAATCCTATTGGCTTTTTGAAGGCCGATATCGTCATCGTCGGCGTGTCCCGCACGTCCAAGACGCCTCTTTCCATGTACCTGGCCCACAAGCGCATCAAGGCGGCCAATCTGCCGCTGGTACCGGAAGTGGCCCTGCCGCCGGAATTGTTCCAGATTCCGGCCCGGAAAATCGTAGGTCTCATCATCGACCCCTTTAAACTGAACTTTATCCGCAGCGAACGGCTCCGCAGTATGGGGCTGGATTCCAATGCCAGTTATGCCAATATCGACCGCATCAATGAAGAACTGACTTATGCCCGCGGCGTCATGCGCCGTCTTCATTGCCCGGTCATCGATGTGTCATCCAAAGCTATTGAAGAAACGGCAAACCTCGTGATGGATATTGTCAAACGCAATCGTGAACTGTACGATGAGTAATGTATAGTAAAAGACGCCGTTTCGGCGTCTTTTTGCGTATGAGGAGGAAATCGTATGAATCGTGGAAACTCCCTTACTATCCAGGATGCACTGCGTCATGCCCTGAATGACCCATCCTTTGCCCGGCAGCCCCTGTTCCAGTCGGAGCTGCTCGGGAACCTGCGCCGGCCGGCGATGCTGGCACCCATTGCAGAGGATCTGGCCCGTACAGCAGATGGGAACGGCCGGTTTTATGCACCGGCCGTCGCGTCCTGCCTGGCAAAGCATCTGGATGTCTTTGCCGCCGTGCCCGAAGGCGGCTGGCTGTCGTACTGCTATTATTCCATTCTGGCCCGGCTGTTTCCGGAAAATACGGCAGCCTGGGACGAGCCGGCCATGACCGCCGCACTGGACGATGCGCCGCCCTACCGCATCGGACGGATCCTGCTGCTGCAGATCCTGCGCGGCCTGTACCAGTATGAACGGTATACCCTGCCCTTCGACCCGACGAAGGATATGGAGCTCCTGTCGGAGGATGAAATCCGGGCCAACGGATTTATCCCGGAATACCTCCATATGAAAGAGCTCATATGGGACCATTATATCTATGAATTCATGCGCATCGGCATCGACATTACGCCTTTTAATACGCTGGGCCATATCGGCGGTGTCCACTATGTCGCCATGTACATGGCCCGCCAGCTGCGCCAGTGCGATGTGCCCGTAGACCTGGGGCTTATTTCCGGGGCCGCTGCCTGCCATGATATCGGGAAATACGGCTGCCGCAAGCAGGAAGAGCGGCGCGTCCCGTACCTGCATTATTTCTACACGGGACTGTGCTGCAGCCGCTTTGAACTGCCGGCTATCGGCCATATTGCAGCCAATCATTCCGTATGGGATCTGGAACTGGAAAACCTGTCTGCCGAGTCGCTGCTGCTCATCTATGCCGATTTCCGCGTCAAGAGCAGCCGGGACGAAAAAGGCCGGGAAATCGTCCATTTCTATACTCTGGCCCAGGCCTTCGACGTCATCCTGGGCAAACTCGACAATGTCGATGATAAGAAGAAGCAGCGCTACCAGAAAGTCTATGCCAAACTGGCAGACTTTGAAGAGTTTATGAAAGAACGGGGCGTCATTACGGACCTGCCGGAGGAGTTCTCCCAGGCGCCGCTCTTTCCGCCGGAACGGATCCACCGCGAACGGGTGCTCATGGAAGGAAATGATGTCGTCTCCGAGCTGAAATACGCCGCCATCGACCACAACCTGCGCCTCATGGCGATATTCCGCAGCGAGAGTGATTTTGGCAACCTCATCGAAGCCGCCCGGAGCGAACGGAACTGGAAAAATGTCCGTACGTATATCAGTATTTTCCGGGAATATTCGACGTATATGACGGAACATCAGAAGATGATGACCCTCAAATACCTCTATGAACTCTTGTCCCACCGGGAAGGGGATATCCGCATGGATGCAGCGGCCCTCATGGGCTCTATCGTGGCCGATTTCAACGACCGCTATACGAAAGAGCTGCCGGATGGAGTGTCCCTGCCGCAGAAGGAAATCACCAATCTCGTCCTGTTCCGCCATTATCTGTCGCTCATCATCAAGCCGGGGCTGCGCTTTACGGCCCAGCACCGCATGTGGATCGGCTACTGCCTGGGGACCTTTGTCAGCACGGTCCTTCAGGACTGCTATGTCACGGACCGGCCGTCCTATATGGACATCCTGTGCTCATATTATGAACGGACGAATTACATGACCGAGCTGTATATCATCCTCCTGAAAGCACTGGGCGATGTCGGGTCCGCTTATATGGATGAAACGTTCCAGGAGACGGCCCGTTCGTTCATTACGACAGCGGCCGGAGCGGAAGACACGAACTTGCAGATCGCAGCCCTCTACTGCCGGCACAAGCTGCACCTGTGCCCGGAAACGGAATTCTGGCAGGATCTGCTGACCGTCAAGGAACTGCCGTCTGAGCGTGAGGCTTTTTATCAGAAAGAGGGAAGCCTCTATCTGGATGACCTCAAAATGGGGACCCACTGGGTCGTCAAGGTAGCCAACATCGACCTCATGATCCATTATCTCGACGATGCCTGTGACAGCGGCACGGTCATGCACCTGTGCATGCATCTGACCAACCTGCTCAAAGTGAGCGAATCTCTGTTCGTCCGCCAGGCTGCCGGCCAGGCACTCATGTCTATCGCCGGCCGCATGACCTACGCCCAGCGCAATGAAATGGCGGTGGAACTCTTCAACGGGCTGGAAATCGGCGACCTGCAGATTTCCAAATATGTGCCGGAGTATCTGGGACGGATGATCCTGAAACTGCCGCCGCAGGAACTGGACGAATTCGTCATCACCCTGGATCAGCAGATCCTGACGGCCAGCACTCAGGTGGCGTCGTCCATGGTCAGTACGATAGGCGTCATTCTGGAACATTTCCGGGAATTCATGGCGTCATTTCCCAATTATGAGGAAAAGAACAGGGAACGGCAGCGCCATCTCCTGTATATCATGATCAAGGCCTATGCCCATTACGACAAGGAACGGAGCCGCGACGCTTTCCGCGATATCGGCCGTTTCGTCTTTAACAGCCCCTGCATGCCGCAGGAACAGACGGATTTTCTCTTTGCCCATTCGTACAAGAAATTGCTGATCACCCTCTATGAAAATAGTGAAGGGACGCTGGATTTTTACAGCAATGCCGCCGTGCTGAACCATATTTACCGCTATATCAGCCGTCACCAGTTCCTCTGCGGCCCCTTCCAGTTCCCACGCCATCATAAGGCCTGCTTTTATCCCGGCACCTTTGACCCCTTCAGTCTGGGGCACAAAGCAGTGGCCTGCCGGATCCGCGACCTGGGCTTCGATGTCTATCTGGCCCTGGATGAGTTTTCCTGGTCCAAGCATACCCAGCCGCGGCTCATGCGCCGCAAGATCATGAATATGTCTGTAGCCGATGAAGAGGATATTTATCCCTTCCCGGACGACGTGTCGGTCAATATTGCCAACGAGGCCGACGTGCGCCGCCTGAAGGAAATCTTCACGGGTAAAGAGCTGTACATCGCCGTCGGAACCGATGTCATCGAAAACGCCTCGGCCTATAAAGCCGTGCCGACGGCCGATTCCATCCATACGGTGAACCACATCACCTTTGCCCGGGAAACGCGGGAGACGAAGAATAAGAAGGGGACTGGCGGCTATCCCATTACGGGCAAAGTCATTCCGCTCCTCCTGGATAAATTCTACGAAGACATCAGCTCGACCCGTATCCGGGAAAATATCGACCTCAACCGGGATATTTCCAATCTCATTGACGCCGTAGCCCAGAATTTCATTTACGATAACAACCTGTACCTGCGCGAACCGGCGTACAAACACGTC
Organism: Megasphaera sp. UBA4233; assembly: GCF_002395615.1. NCBI lineage: Bacteria > Bacillati > Bacillota > Negativicutes > Veillonellales > Veillonellaceae > Megasphaera > Megasphaera sp. UBA4233. The sequence goes on from NZ_DGXL01000025.1 coordinate 64,919, forward strand.
CTGGAAGCCCGGGAAATCGGTATCGGCGCCTTCCGGCCCAGAGGAGCGGAAAGTCTCTGGCCGATTTACAGCCGTCTCGGCGCCCTGGGGTATGACATCGACGTAGTGGACCGCTACATCGAACGGGACCGCAATATCGACAAGGAACGGGTCTGGACGATTTATATCGATAACGCGGGGAAGCAGAAGCAGATGATTGCCTACGCGGCCGTCCACAATGCCCACAGCCGGGACCTGCTGTCCGAATTCGGCGATATGCAGACGGCGGACCACATCCGGCGCCACGCGGCCGGCAGTATTGCTTCCATCGGTTTTTTGTATATTGCCGGCGATTCGGATATTAGTAATGCCGGCCAGATCATCATCACGGAAGTCCTGACGGAACTCATTGCCCGGGATTACGCTTATGCCGTGTACCATCCCGTCGATGAGGCTGGTTATAACGACGCCGTCCTCGATGCCCTGGTGAAACAGGGGTTTGTTAATATCGCCCCGCCGGGATCGGCCCATCCCCTGTATGCGGTCAATATGAAGGATCCCATCGTCATTTTCCGCGACGTGGAAACGATTATCAAGAACCCCTTCAACAAGCATCCCCGGGTCCTGCAGGCGCTGGAACAGGCCCATACCAATCTGTTGGCCGTCATGCGGCGCATTTATCCGGGCAAGCTGCTCCTGTCGTTCAATACGAGTGCCATGCACCATAAGATCATTACCAAGATGGCCCACATCAACGGCGTTTCTATCGTCGATGATCCGAAGAAGCGGCGCGGCCCCTATATGTCTGTTCCCTTCGGCAAGGCCCTGAGCGACGTCCTCGTGCCCAATACGGTTACCAAATCGCTCCACATCGAAAAGTATTTTAACCGCGCCGTCAAGGGATTTACCATTGCCGAAACCCACCACTATTCGTCGGTGGAAAACCAGGTCCGGACCATTAAGTCCTTCAACCGGCCGGTCATCCTCATCGACGACCTGCTCCACAAGGGACACCGCATGCGCATGCTGACGCCGTATCTCATCAAGAACCAGGTGGAAATCAAAGAGGTCCTCGTCGGCGTCATGACCGGTCAGGCCATGGATATGATGGCGGAAAAGCACATCAAGGCCGAATGTGCCTATTACCTGCCGACGCTGGAAGTCTGGCTCAACGAACGGGACTGCTATCCCTTCATCGGCGGCGACAGTATCGACAATGCCCACGATTACAGCGGGTACGACCGCAATCCGTCGGTCAATCTCATCCTGCCCTATGTCAAGCCGGCTTTCATTAAGCACAGTGACCCTGATGCGGCCTTCCTCTATTCCCTTACCTGCCTGAAAAACGCCCGGCTGATCATGAAGACCCTGCAGGATGTGTATCAGGAAACGTACGAAAAGCGCCTGACCCTGAAGCGTCTCGGCGAAGTCGTCACCTATCCCCGCTATCCCGATATCGATGTGGGTGTCACCTTCGACCAGAATATGGATCTGACGCGGTTCATAGAAAACGACATAGAACGGCTCATCCGCCTGCGCTGGGGCGAATACTGGAAACTGGATGAAGAATAAGGGGGAACTGTGTATGGAACAAGTACATTATATCCATGAATTGCCGGGACAGGCCGGTATTGCGGCTCCGCTGTCCCTTGCCGGCCGGCCCTTTACGCCGGGGAAGAAGGCGCGCGTCCACATTCTGGCCCTGGGTGACGTGGGAATGACGATGCTCATCGGCCTGCGCCTCCTCGGCGCGGCGGATATTGCCTGTATCGGCATCTGCGACCTCAATGAAAACAATCTGCGCCGGCTGGAAATAGAAATCAACCAGATACGCTATCCCTTTGCCGGCCAGGGAGACGGGCCGGTACTGCCACCCGTATATATGGTCATGGAAGAGCAGCTCTTTGACTGCGACGTCTTCATCTTTTGTGCCAGCAAGGGTGTACCACCCCTTTCGGCAAAGGGAGACGTACGCATGGCCCAGCTGGAAGCCAACAAAGGCCTCATCGGCCATTTTGCCGGGCTGGCCCGTCAGGCGGCATACGGCGGTCTGGTCTGTATCGTTTCCGATCCCGTAGACCCCCTGTGCGCGGCCTTTTTGGACGAATCGGGCGTCCAGCCCTGGCAGATACAGGGCTACGGCCTCGGCGTCATGAATGCCCGGGCCTGTTACTATGCAGAACAGGATGAACGGATGGCCCATTACCTCAAGGAAGGACGGGCTTTCGGCCCCCACGGAGAAGACCTGGTCATCGCCGACCGCATCGATGGCTATGACGATGCTCTGTCGCGGGAACTGACCAGAAAGGTCGTAGAAGCCAACTACGTCGTCCGGAATCTGGGATATAAGCCGTACATCGCACCGGCCCTGTCGTCGGCGGCCCTGTCCATCCTGCTGACGCTTGAAGGACGCTGGCATTACGGGTCGGTATATCTGGGAGACCGGTACCGGGGTGCCTTCCTGGGCGTCCGCAGCCGCTATACGGACGAAGGGCTGGTCTACGAGGACCGGTCTCTGCCCAAAGCGTTGTATGACCGCATTGCCTATGCCTACCTCAGGTTGTGCGAGTTACGATAAGAAGGGATGTACTATGTTGTATGTTGTCAAAATGGGATGGCAGGAACCGGGCCATCCTGAACGGGTAGACAGCGCTTTGCGCTACGCCCTCCAAAACGTGCCTCATACGGTCATCGACAGTCTGGCCCCCTTTGTGGCCCTGTGCACGCGGCGCAGCGGCGGCGAAGACCTGCGCTTCCTCTTTGCCATCAATCTGGCCCGGGGCGGCCTCAATATGGCCTACGCCCGCATGATTTCCTTCCTTTCCCAGCATGTCCACTGTCTTGAAGGCTGCTGCGGTGCTGTCGTCGTCGATGGGGCCGATGAGCTGTTTACCAAGAAAATTGGCAGGGAAATGATTTTCATGGCCAACCGTTCCGGCTGCGCCTTTCCGGGAAAGCCGCTGGTCGAGGCGACGGGTTCGCTGTACAATTTCACCATACAGGCCCGGGTGCGGGGAGTCGATAATCTGGGAGCCTATCAGGAAGGCGTCCGCCAGCTCGTGGAGAAACTCCTATCCTTTGCACCGCCGCCAGAATGCGGGCGCTGCGTTCTGGCGCTCCACGCCAGCAGCCGCCGTACCAGCAATACCCTGCTGTTGTGGGAAATGGTGCGCCGCTATCTCACGGCGTCGCGGGTAGAGGAAATATCCCTGCGCAACGGGGCGGTCGTGGACTGCCGGGGCTGCAGTTATGAGGCCTGCCTGCACTTTGGCGAACGGGGAGACTGCTTCTACGGCGGCATCATGGTGGAACAGGTCTATCCCGCCGTGCGCCAGTGCGATACGCTGGTCCTCATCTGCCCCAACTATAACGATGCCGTCGGGGCCAACATCATGGCCTTTTTCAACCGCCTCACTGCCTTGTTCCGGACGGACTGGCAGACTTTTTCGAAAAAACGCGTCTTTGCTCTGATTGTTTCCGGTTACAGCGGCGGCGATATCGTGGCCGAACAGATCATCGGGGCGCTGAACTGCAACAAGAATTTCATCCTGCCCGGTCATTTTGCTCTCATGGAAACGGCCAACGAACCGAAGAGTATCCTCCGCTGTCCGGGAATTGAGGAACGGGCGGAATTATTGGCCCGTAATATCGATATGAAATAATAGAAGCGCAAAAAAAGGGTATAAAAAAAGATGATTCAGAGAAGAATCATCTTTTTTTATACCGGATTATACATCACGCTGTACTTTGCCGGAACGGAGGCAGCGGGTGCAGACGTTTACGCGTTTGACTTCGCCGTCTACGATAGCGCGTACTCTCTGGATGTTCGGCTTCCAGGTTCTTTTGGTTTTTAAATGGGAATGGCTGACATTCATGCCCGTTACGGTACCTTTACCGCAGATTTCGCAATAATTTGCCATGGGTTACACCTCCTAGTACTTTCGCAGTACAACATACAAATCTTATCATAAAATATGGGGCAAATCAAGGATTATTTATTAAAAGCCTACAAAATATGATACAATAAATACAATCAAATGACAAGGAGTATTTTCATGGATAGTTCAATTCGCCGGCTGCCCGGTATCGGAGTACGCCGGGAGAAGCTGTTTGCCCGTCTGGGAGTCACGACGATTCCCGCACTGCTCCAGTATTTCCCCCGCGACTATGAAGACCGGAGCCACGTCGTCCCCATCGGCCGGGCGGACCTGGAACGGAAGGAACCGGTCCTGGTGTGCGGCCGCGTCGGGACCATACAGGAAATACGGCCCCGGCGGGGCATGACGATTTTAAAGGTCGTGCTCCACGATGAAACGGGAGCCGTAGAAATGACCTGGTTCAATCAGTCGTTCAAGAAAAAACAATTTCATACGGGCATGACTGTATCGGCCTTCGGGCGCATCGAGTGGAATTATGGCAGGCGCCAGATGAATACGCCCGATGTGGAAGACGGAGAACCGCAGGGGCAGGGATTCATGCCGCTCTACGGACTGACGGACGGCCTGCGCCAGTCTGACGTGAGAAAAGCCGTGCGCCAGGCCCTGACCCTGGCCCGGACAGAACAGGATCTCCTGCCGGCGCCGTGCAGGCCGACGAGCCACTCCCGGTTTCCCCTCGTTGAAGCCTATGAGATGATGCATTTCCCAAAAAGCCGGGAAGAACAGGAGAAGGCCCGGGAACAGCTGGCCTATGAAGAATTGTTTGACATGCAGGCCGGCCTCTGCCTGCGCCGGCGGCGGGAAGGACGGCGGCAGGGCATCAAATGCGGCCCCAACGGCCCCTTACTGAAGCAGTTTTTTGACCAGCTGCCTTTTGCCCTGACCAGAGGCCAGACCTGTGCCTTCCTCGATATCCAGAACGACATGGAAGGCGAAGTGCCCATGCAGCGCCTCGTCCAGGGGGACGTCGGTTCCGGCAAGACCGTCGTCGCGGCCCTGGCCCTGGCCAAAATCGTGGAAAACGGCTATCAGGGAGCCCTCATGGCGCCGACAGAAATCCTGGCATCCCAGCATTACGAGGAATTCAGCCGCCTCTTTCAGGGCCTGCCCGTGCGCATTGCCCTGCTTACGGGACGGACCGGGGCCAGGGACCGGGTGCAGCTGCTGGAAGACCTGCAGAGTGGGGCTGTACAGATCCTCATCGGTACCCATGCCCTTATCCAGGACGACGTGCAGTTTGCCGCCCTGGGGCTCGTCGTCACCGATGAACAGCACCGCTTCGGCGTGCGCCAGCGGGAAGCCCTGCAGAAAAAAGGCCGGGCGCCGCACACGCTGTACATGACGGCGACGCCGATTCCCCGTACGCTGACGCTGTCTTTGTACGGCGATCTCGATGTATCATCCATCCGCGACCTGCCGCCGGGACGACAAGTCGTCAAAACCTATGCTGTCGGCGAGTCCATGCGCCGGCGCATCTATGCGTTCATGGAAAAGGCGATGAAAGCCGGCCAGCAGTGCTACGTCGTCTGCCCCCTCGTGGAAGAGTCGGAAAACGTAGACCTGCAGGCGGCTACGGCATTGTATGACCAGCTGCGGACGTCCGTTTTTCCCCGGTTCCGCTGCGGCCTCGTCCATGGGAAGATGGCAGGGAAAGAAAAGGAAGCCGTCATGGAAGCTTTCTCCCGCGGAGAGATACAGCTCCTGGTGGCGACCAGTGTCATCGAAGTCGGGGTCAACGTACCCAATGCGACGATTATGCTCATCGATGGTGCCGAACGGTTCGGACTGGCCCAGCTCCATCAGCTGCGGGGACGCGTCGGCCGGGGCAGCCTGCAGGCGTACTGCATCCTCCTTGCTAAAAAAGGCAGTGAAGAGACGAGACAGCGCCTGCACTATATGGAGACCATCCATGACGGGTTCGTCCTTTCGGAAAAAGACCTGCTCCTCCGTGGGGCGGGCCAGCTCTTCGGCTATGTCCAGCATGGCCTGCCCGATCTGCACGCCGCCGATATCATCCGCGACGTGGCGCTCCTTGCAAAGGCGCGGGAGGAAGCGGCATCCTTTGTGAACGGACCCGGTGCAGAAGAACCGGTCATCCGGGCCCTGAAGCGGCGGTTTGGCGGGTCGTTCCAGAAACTGCTGAATAACTGAATGGGAGAGGTCAGGGAATTTCTGTATAAAATATGTACAGAATCGGGGGAATCAGCTATAATAAAGGATAAAGTGCCAATGTGGCATAGTTCTGCTTTTCAAGGCAGAACAGACTATTATAGAATAAGGCGGAGATGGAGTTGTCTAGTAAAATCGATATATTATCCGTTCCCATTGCCAACATCAGTTTGGCGGAAACGAAAGACTTTGTGTTCCGTTGCATTGCCGAAGGCCGTGCAGCATCGATTGCGACGGCCAATGCGGAAATGGTGATGCGGGCCCAGAAAGACCGGGAACTGGCACAGGCCCTGCAGGAAGCCGACCTGGTGATTCCCGACGGCGCCGGCGTCCTCTGGGCGGCAGAGCAGAAAGGACAGAAATTCAAGGAACGGGTTACTGGCTGTGATGTGGCGGAACTGCTGCTCAAAGAAGCGGCAGCGCGCCAGACCCCGGTCTATTTGTTCGGAGCGGCGGCCGGCGTAGCAGACGAAGCGGCGGCCAATGTTGAAGCGCGCTATGGAAAACTGAATCTGGCCGGGACCCATTCGGGCTTTTTCAGCGCTGCCGAGGAAAAAGACATCATTGACGAAATCCGCAGCCATGGCACGCGGATCCTGCTGGTGGCTCTCGGCGTCCCCAAACAGGAAAAATGGATCCGCGACCACTTATATGATCTGGGCCCCTGTGTCTGCATGGGTGTCGGCGGTACTTTTGACGTGCTGGCCGGCCGCGTAGGCCGGGCCCCCGTATGGATGCAGCAGAACCGGTTGGAATGGCTGTACCGCCTGTGCAAAGAACCGAGCCGCTTCCGGCGTATGCTGGCGCTGCCCCGCTTTATGGCTGCCGTTAAATTCGGCGGCCGTATGTGAAAGGAGCCGTGGTGACGTGAAAAAACCGCTTATCATAGAAGATGGCTACGTATTCATTCTGGTACCGGCCCTGCTGGCTGTCCTGGCATGGCGTTTCCTCAATCCCTATGCGGCCGTACTGCCGGGTGTACTTGCCTTGTATTTTGCCTATTTTTTCCGTAATCCACCACGCCATATCCCCGATGATGAGCTGGCTCTCGTGTCGCCAGCCGACGGGACGGTTGTTTCGGTAGAAGAAACGTTTGAGGATTTGTATCTCAATCAGAAATGTCGGAAAATCACTATATTCCTGTCTATCTTCGATGCCCATATCAACCGCACGCCTCTTTCGGGAATCATCAAATTCCAGCAGTATACGTGCGGCCGCTTCCGCCCGGCCTATGAAAAGGGCGTAGGCTATGAAAACGAACGATATTCCCTGGGCATTGAAAACAAGCGCACCAATATCCTCGTGACGCTCATCGCCGGCGTACTGGCCCGGCGTGTCGTTTCCTGGGTGACGCTGGGAGATGAGCTGCAGCACGGCCAGCTGTACGGTATGATTAAGTTTGGTTCCTGCATCGAAGTATTTGTACAGGATAACGTCGATATATACGTCACGAAAGGCCAGAAGGTCCGTGGCGGAGAAACTATCATAGGGAGGATTCAAGAATGAAAAAAGTAATTCCCTGCCTGTTTACCTCAGGCAATCTGGGATTTGGCGTCCTGAGCATCATGCTTACGTCCCAGGGTTATCTGACATGGGGCGCTGTGTGCATCCTGCTGGCTATGGTATGTGATGCCCTCGACGGGCGGACGGCCCGGGCCCTGGGGGTGCAGGGCGAATTCGGTAAGGAACTGGATTCCCTGTCGGACTGCGTTTCCTTTGGCGCGGCAACGGGATTTCTGATTTATTCCTATTCACTTCATGAACTGGGCTGGATTGGCATGGTCCCGCCTGTCCTCTATGCCTGCTTTGGTGGCCTGCGCCTGGCCCGTTTCAATCTGAATACGACGGTCATCCACGGCTATTTCCAGGGTATGCCCATCCCGAACGGCGGATGTATCGTGGCGACCTATGTCCTGTCGGGCGTCCATCTGCCGGCCTGGATCATCGCCATCCTGACCCTGGCCCTCGGCTATCACCTGGTCAGCAAAGTCCATAATCCCGATTTCAAGGGCGCCAGCCCCGATGTGCTTCACAAATCGGCCCTGGCGATTGCCGTACTCTGCGGTGCCCTGGTCCTCTGGCTGGTAGACTGGCATCTGGTCCTCATCATGCCATTCTTCCTGTACATCATTTTTGGTCTGGTCAATACGGCCATGAATGCCGCTGCTTCTCACTGAGTTCGTTAGGGAGAGTCGTGTATGGAACATCTTTTGGATATCATCATGATACCCATACAAGTAATCATCGTATTTTATTCGCTGTACTATTTTATCCTGGCCTGCTTCGGTCTCATGAAGAAACGGGACCGGGTGATGATGCCACCCAAACATACCTTTGCGGCAGTCATCTGCGCCCATAATGAAGAACGGGTCGTAGGCAACCTCATCGACAATCTGAAGGAACTGAATTACCCCAAAGACATGTACGATGTCTATGTCGTAGCCGACAACTGCACGGACAAGACAGCCGATGTCTGCCGGGCCCACGGGGCCTTTGTCCGCGTGCGCACCAATAAGGAGCACGTCGGCAAGGGCTATGCCATGGACTGGATGTTCTCCCAGATGCTGGCCCAGGAAAAACAGTATGACGCCTTTGTCGTCTTTGATGCCGACAATCTGGTCCATCCGGAATTCCTCCGGGAAATGAACAACCATCTTTGCAAGGGCGAACAGGTCATCCAGGGCTATATGGATTCCAAAAATCCGACCGATACGTGGATTGCCGGTACCTTTTCCATTGCCTTCTGGCTCATCAACCACATGTGGCATCTGGCCAAGTATAATATCGGCCTTTCGACGGCTCTGGGCGGCACGGGCATGTGCATCGCCACGGACATCGTACGCAAGTATGGCTGGGGCTGTGACTGCCTGACGGAAGATATGGAATTTTCCATGAAGGTCCTCCTCGAAGGAGTGCGTACCTGCTGGGCCCACGACGCTATCATCTATGATGAAAAGGCACTGGGATTCATGCAGTCCTGCCGGCAGCGCAAACGCTGGGCCCAGGGGCAGTGTGACTGCGGCGAACGGTTTATTCCCAAGCTCTTTGCCAGAGGCATAAAGACGGGCAATATCCGCATGCTCGACGGCATCATCACCCTGTCGCAGCCGTTCTTCATGATGATGTCCACCATCTATGCGGGCATTGCCATGGTCAATTCCTATATTCCGCTGTATACCAATATCCTCAACCAGCTGATCCCCGTCCAGATATGGACTGTCCTCGGTATCGGACAATATCTCATACCAGTCATCGTGCTGCTGCAGATTAAAGTGCCGCCTAAATCGTGGCTGTACCTCATCGTCTATCCCCTCTTTATGTACAGCTGGATTCCCGTCAATTTCCTGGGATTCAAAGACCGTCATAAGATGGAATGGAGCCATACCCTGCATACGAGAGCCGTTTCCTATGATAACGCCGCTCTGTTGCGCAAGCAGAATAAAGAATAGGAGAATCTATGCATATATTACTTACCAATGATGACGGACTGCAGGCACAGGGTCTGCAGATCCTGAAAGAAGAAATGATGGACTATGCCCGGAAGGTCACCGTCGTGGCTCCGGCAGGGCAGCGCAGCGCCGCTTCCCATTCCATGACCATCAACCGCACGCTGTATTGCCATGAACATCCCGGTGCGACGGACCAGGTACGGGAAATATCCGTTTCCGGTACGCCTGTAGACTGTGTCAAAATGGCTATGGAATATTTCCTCCGCGATGACCGGCCGGACCTCATTATTTCCGGAATCAATGATGGCTATAATCTGGGCAGTGACGTTCTCTATTCGGGAACCGTATCGGCGGCTATGGAGGGACCGTATTATCAGGTACCGGCGATGGCTGTTTCCATGGGAACGATGACGGAAGACCGCTGCCGGGAAACTGCGCGCCTGGTAAAAGCCCTGGTGGAACAGGTCTTTGTCTGTGGTAAATTCCCGGGCATACTGAACGTCAACATACCGCGGGAAGGGGAGATATCCCTGAAGAACGCCTGCGTCGTTCCCCAGACAGTGCAGATTTACCACAACGTCATCGCCGAAAAACGGGACATTGATGGCAGCCTCTGCTACAAGATAGTCGGGGATCTCGATCTTACGACGGCGCCGGAAGACAGCGACGTTGCCTGCATCCGCAACGGCCATATCGCCCTGACCCCGCTAAAATGGCAGCAGACGGCAGACCGGGCAATGGAACTTGTACGGCAATATATTTGATAAAGTCATGTATACATGGTACAAAATGCAAGCCCTGTATGGACAAATTTCCATACAGGGCTTGCATTTTGTAAAAGAAGTGGTTATAATAACAAATACATCATACATATTGCGTGGATGAAGCATGCGGGAGAAGGCAGAGGCCTACCGAAGGAGTTAAACTCTCAGGTATCCGTATCCGGATGGGACCGTATGCAGACACGACTCTGGAGAGTCCCTCTTGGGCGCCGAAGGTGCACGGAAGTCATTTCCTTATCTCTCAGGCAAAAGGACAGAGGCTGTAAAAAGCGCAGATCGCGTATTTGTGCGTTTGTTTTGGCCTGTCTCCGGAGACATGATGGAGACAGGCTTTTTTTGTTATCATTTTTCTTTTTATTCGTTGCCATACCATGGGATAGAGAAAGGGAGAGAGTCATGAGTTTAGAAACATTGAATGCGATTGACAGTTTTATCTGGGGGCCGCCGTTACTGATTTTGCTGATCGGCACAGGCATCATGCTGACCTTCCGGCTCCGGTTATTACAGGTTTTCCGTCTGCCGCGGGCTTTGAAACTGATATTTACGGCGAAAAATCAGGGGGAAGGAGATATCGATAGTTTCAAAGCGCTTTGCACGGCTCTGGCTGCGACGGTCGGTACAGGCAACATCGTCGGCGTCGCAACGGCTGTACATGCCGGCGGGCCGGGGGCCATCTTCTGGATGTGGATGGCTGCCTTCGTCGGCATGGCGACAAAATACGCCGAAGGCTGTCTGGCTGTCCGCTACCGCACGGTTGATAAAAATGGGGAAATAGCCGGCGGGCCGATGTACTACATCGAAAACGGTCTGGGAAAGAAATATAAGCCGCTGGCTGTCCTGTTCGCCTTCTTTGGTGTTCTCGTCGCCTTCTTTGGCATTGGTACCTTTGCACAGGTCAATTCCATTGTAGAAATCACCCGTCTGACGGCGGACATCCCCGTCGAATACACGGCAGTCGTCCTCACCATCGTCGTAGCGGCTGTTACTATCGGCGGCCTGCAGTCCATCGCCCGGGCCGCTTCAAAAATCGTACCGGCTATGGCTGTCATTTATGTCATTTCTACAGTTGCCTTTCTGGCTATCTTTTATGAACAGATCCCGGCTGCTGTCTATGAAATCATTCACGATGCCTTTACTCCGACGGCTGCTGCCGGCGGCTTCCTCGGTGCTACCGTCCTCGTCGCCATGCGCAACGGCGTGGCCCGCGGCGTATTTTCCAATGAATCGGGCCTGGGCAGTGCTCCTATCGTAGCGGCTGCGGCCAAGACGAAATGGCCGGCCGAACAGGGACTCATTTCCATGACCGGTACCTTTATCGATACGATCATTATCTGTACGCTCACCGGGCTGGTCCTCGTCGTCAGCGGTGCCTGGACGGGTGATGTCAACGGGGCTGCTCTGACTAATGCGGCTTTCCTGCAGGCTTTCCCGGCCTATGGCAGTGTAATCCTCTGTGTCGGACTGACACTCTTTGCCTTCACGACTATCCTTGGCTGGAATTACTATGGGGAACGCTGCATGGAATATCTGGTTGGCGTCAAAGGAATCATGCCGTACCGCATCGTATTCATCATCCTCGTGGCCTGCGGTGCCTTCCTCAAACTGGATGTCATCTGGATTCTGGCAGATATCGTAAACGGCCTCATGGCTATTCCGAACCTCATCGCCCTCATCGGTCTTTCGGGCGTCGTCGTAGCCGAAACCAAGGCTTATTTTGCTCATGTCAAAGCAGAAGAAATGGCAGTGGCAGAAGGAGAAAAAGAAACGGTCAGCGGCGACTAACACAGGAATCTGTGGTATACAGACCAGGTTACTGGAAAAATACGTATGGACGGAGCTGTCCTCGTGGGCGGCTCCGTTTCTTCTGGTTGAAATATGCAGAATACCCCTTGACGTATGGATACAGTATGGTATAATTAATTTTGTTCCAGTATTTTATGCCGGAGTGGCGGAATGGCAGACGCACCTGACTCAAAATCAGGCGGGTAACACCGTGTGGGTTCAAGTCCCACCCCCGGCACCATAGAATAGGAAAGGCTGTCCCATTAAGCAGATACATGCTTGATGGGACAGCCTTTTTTTATGCTTATTATACATAAAAGATACAGAAAGAATTGTTCTATTTTTCTGGAAGTGTGATATGGGCGTCGGTTTTGACAAAATTAAAACGAAAAATTTGCACGAGAAAAGAATAAATAATTGTAGTATATAAATTAATATGCGATAAGAAGAGAGAGACGATTTTAACACTAGATTGTATATCTATAAATAACGCTTATTTTTATGCTTTTTGTTATAATTTGTTTTTATCGTCACTCATGATAAAAACATTTCGTTAAAGCGATAATTACGTGTGTTTTGCGATGTTTATATATTGAATAATATAAATATGAACGGGATAAAATATAAAATCACTTTGTATTTATATTTAAACATATTATAAACAGTTTATAATTTTGCAAGAACTCCTATTGATTTTTCTATGCAAATGAATGTATGATTACAAGTAGTATTAACGCGCATAATTGTAAAATAAGTTAATATTATTTGGGTCGTCATGTAAAGGAGATACATGGTTATGACAAAAAAACATTCATTGACTCTTTTGATTCCAGCCTTTTGTTCTTGTCTTACTCATCATTTCAGAAACCCAATCAGATAATCCGGCCCGGGAACAGGGGAGTGCTACAGGAAATGGTATGAAAGGAATAGTATTTCATTACAACAGGGTAATGATATCGTCATTTTTAGGGTAACAGGTCCGGACATCACGAGTACAGGCAGACCGGTTGCCGTACATAATGGACAGGACAGGCCCATGCATTAACAGGGGGACAGCGATGTTCGTCTGTATCTTTGACAGGCAGGTGAACGGTATGAAATATCAGCGTCGCATGAAAGAGTTACGGCAGGAGAATAACATGTCTCAGGCCGACTTAGGAAAAGTTTTGAAATGTACACAAGTTGCGTATGGGATGTATGAAAATGGCAAACGACGGCTTCCTATCTGCGGCCTCATTACATTGGCCCGGTTTTACGATGTATCAGCGGACTATATCCTGGGGCTGACGGATAGCAAGGAAAGAAAATGAAGGGGAGTCATCGCGGCGGGAACTTTTTTGTTTCGAAGAACTCTGCTTTTATGATATAATACAGGTGTGAGCCTATATTGGAGGGAGTGGAGTCGATGAATGAAATTTTTACGCGGCGCAGTGTGCGCAAATTTTTGCCCCAGCCGGTAGAAGAAGAAAAAATTGAAAAAATGCTGCGGGCCGGTATGGCAGCACCGTCTGCCGGCAATCAGCAGCCCTGGGAATTTTACGTAGTCCGCGATAAAAAAATATTGCAGGATTTATCCCATTGCAGTCTCTATGCCGGATGTGCTGCCAAGGCACCGGCCGCAATTGTCGTCTGCAGCCGCGATGACAACATGCGTTTCCGCGCCTTTGCCAACCTGGACCTCAGTGCCTGTGTAGAAAATATTCTGCTGGAAGCTGTCTGTCTGGGCCTGGGCGCTGTATGGCTCGGAGTTGCGCCATATGCGTCCCGGGAATTGAATGTGCGCCGGGCTATCGGCATCCCGAAAGGTCTTACGGCCTTTGCGGTCATTCCTGTTGGCTATGCTGCCGATACGGTGGAAGAACGGGCGAAAGAGGATCGTTTCGATCCTGACCGGATTCATTACGTATAAAAAAGACTCCTGCTCAGGCAGGAGCTTTTTTATATACATATCTGTAAAGAGAAAGGAAAAAGAAGCATGTTTAACGTAGGGTTTAGTGAAGCTCTGGTCATCTGTATCGTAGCCCTGGTCGTATTCGGCCCGAAAAAGCTGCCGGAAATCGGACGGGCCCTGGGACGGGGATTACGGGAATTCCGCAAGGCGGCGTCGGATGTGATGGAAGGGGCGGAGGAGGATACAAAAGATGGAACCCAGGGAAAAGACCGATGAGGCGGTACTGCCGCTTACGGGCCATCTGGCAGAATTCCGGCGTCGCCTTATATACTGCCTGGCAGCCCTGGCACTGGCAAGTGGCGCTTCCTATGCGTATATAGAAGATATCATTGCCTTTATTTCAGCTCCCGCAGGGAAATTATATTTCATGCAGCCGGCGGAAGTGTTTTTTTCATATCTGCAGGTGGCGGTTTGTACGGGATTCCTGGTTACCGTGCCCGTGTGGGCGTATCAGCTGTGGCGCTTCGTCCGGCCGGCTCTTACGGGAAAGGAACGACGGGGTGTCTTTCTGTTAGTACCGGCTGCGGTAATCCTTTTCTACAGTGGGCTGGCCTTTTCGTATGCCCTCGTATTGCCGCCGGCTATGCGCTTTTTTATGGATTTCGCCAGTTCTTCCCTGCAGCCCATGTTTTCCCTGTCGGCTTACCTCTCGTTCTTTATGTCTTTTACAGTGCCGTTCGGACTGGCTTTCGAACTGCCCCTGGTCCTGCTGGTCCTGTCCCGCCTCGGACTGGTCACGCCCCAGGGGCTGCGGCGGAAACGCAAAGCTTTCATCGTCCTTGATTTTATCTTTGCTGCGGTTATTTCGCCTACGGGAGACGCCTTTACCCAGATGATGATTGCCCTGCCGGTACTGATCCTATACGAAGGCAGTATCCTGGTCATGAAATGGCTGGACAAGGGGCGTCTGGGGAGCCGTAACTACGTGCCATAAAAGCTGCTGTCTTGTATACAGTATTTATATTGTTTAGCACCGGCCTTTCTCTTGTAAAGTTGCGGGCATTTGTTATAATTAAAGTTGCAGTGAATTGCCTATGGGGAGATAAAAAAGGCAGACGCTGCCATCCAATATAACAGGAGGGACTATTCATGAAAAAAATTCGTTCGGTTTTAGTGGCCAACCGTGGTGAAATCGCTATCCGCGTATTCCGGGCCTGCAACGAGCTGGGAATCCGTACCGTGGCGATTTACTCCAAGGAAGATTCGCTTTCCCTGCACCGTTTCCGTGCAGATGAATCCTATCTGGTAGGCCAGGGGAAGAAACCGGTTGATGCATATTTAGATATTGAAGATATAATCCGCATTGCCCATGAACACGATGTCGATGCTATCCATCCGGGCTACGGCTTCTTGTCGGAAAATGCCGATCTGGCCAAACGCTGCCAGGAAGAAGGCATCATCTTCATCGGGCCGAAAGTCGAACACCTCATCATGTTCGGCGATAAGATCAACGCCCGTATCCAGGCTAAAAAAGCCGGTATCCAGTACATCCCCGGCAGTGACGGCCCGGTCATGAATTATGCGGAAGTAGAAAAATTTGCCAAAGACGTAGGCTTCCCGATCATGCTGAAAGCCGTCAATGGCGGCGGTGGCCGCGGCATGCGCATGGTAGACCGCATGGCCGATCTGCGCGATGCCTATGATCGTGCCAAATCCGAAGCCAAACTCGCCTTTGGCAGTGATGAAATTTATCTGGAAAAGTGTATTGTCAACCCAAAACACGTGGAAGTACAGATTATGGGTGACGAACACGGCAATGTCGTCCATCTCTACGAACGGGACTGCTCCATCCAGCGCCGTCACCAGAAAGTCGTTGAAATCGCGCCGGCCTTTGCTCTGCCGCAGCAGCTGCGTCAGGATATCTGCAATGCCGCTCTCAAACTTATGCGCAATGTCCATTATGTCAACGCCGGGACGGTAGAATTTCTGGTAACGCCTGATGGCAAGTTCTACTTCATCGAAGTCAATCCCCGTGTCCAGGTTGAACATACGGTCACGGAAATGATTACGGGTATCGATATTGTCCAGACGCAGATCAAAGTGGCCGAAGGCTATGCCCTCGACAGCGATGAAATCGGCATCAAGTCCCAGGACGACATCGAATGCCGCGGCAATGCCATCCAGTGCCGTATCACTACCGAAGATCCGACCAACAATTTCATGCCTGATTCGGGAAAAATCATCGTATACCGCAGCGGTGGCGGTTTCGGCGTCCGCCTCGACAGCGGCAATGCCTTTGCCGGTGCCATCATCACGCCGTACTATGACTCGCTGCTGGTCAAGGCGACGACCTATGGCCTGAACCACGCCCAGGCTGTACAGAAGATGCTCCGCGTCCTTGGTGAATTCCGTATCCGCGGCGTCAAGACCAATATCGGTTTCCTCATCAACGTCTTGAAACAGCCGTCCTTTGTCAAAGGCGATTACAATGTCAACTTTATTGACGAACATCCGGAACTGTTCAATCTGCCTGTCGTTCATGACCGTGGCACGAAGCTGTTGAAATACATCGGCGATACGACGATTAATGGTTACACCAATGCAGGGCCGCAGGAAAAACCGGAATTTGAACGGCTTGAACTGCCGCAGCCGGCAGAAGGCCCGTATCCCGACGGGACGAAACAGATTTTTGATTCCATGGGACCGGAAAAATTCTCCCAGTGGATCCTCGACCAGAAAAAAGTCCTCATTACCGATACGACCATGCGTGATGCCCACCAGTCCCTGATGGCGACGCGGGTACGCTCTATCGATATGCTCCGCGTACTGGAAACGGCTTCTAAAAAGCTGCCGGGATTCTTCTCCTATGAATGCTGGGGCGGCGCTACCTTCGACGTGGCCTACCGCTTCCTTTATGAAGATCCCTGGGACCGCCTGCGCCAGATGCGCAAAAAGGCGCCGAATATCCTGCTGCAGATGCTCATCCGCGGTGCCAATGCTGTAGGTTATACGAGCTATCCTGACAATGTAGTCAAGAATTTCGTACAGCTGTCTGCCAAGAACGGCATCGACGTATTCCGTATTTTCGACAGCCTGAACAGTCTGGATAATATGTATGAAACGGTACAGGCCGTCCGGGAAACGGGCAAGATTGCCGAAGTCGCCCTCTGCTACACCGGCGATATCCTCGATCCGTCCCGCCCGAAATACAATCTTGATTACTATGTCCGCATGGCAAAAGAACTGCAGAATGCCGGCGCCAACATCATCGCCATTAAGGATATGGCAGGGCTGCTGAAACCGGAAGCGGCATACCAGCTCGTTTCGGCTCTCAAAGATGCCGTCGATCTGCCTATCCATCTCCATACCCACGATGGCTCGGGCAATGCCGTGACGACCCTCTGCCGGGCTGCCGACGCCGGTGTCGATATCGTCGATGCGGCCTATTCGGCCTTTGCCGGTGGTACGAGCCAGCCGAGCATGAATACCTTCTACTATGCCATGAGCGGCAAGGACCGCCAGCCGGACCTCAATATTGACGCCATGGAAGAAATGTCCCGTTACTGGGCAACCGTACGGCCATATTACAAAGGAGTCGATAAGGCCGAACCGTATCCCAATACGGAAACGTATTATTGTGAAATGCCTGGCGGCCAGTTCTCCAACCTCCGCCAGCAGGCGAAAGCCGTCGGACTGGGCGACCGCTGGAACGATATCAAGAAGATGTACCACGATGTCAACCTCATGTTTGGCGATATCGTCAAAGTTACACCGTCTTCCAAGGTCGTCGGGGATATGACGCTGTACATGGTACAGAACGATCTGACGGAAAAAGATATTTATGAAAGGGGCGATACCCTTGATTTCCCCCAGTCCGTCGTAGAATTCTTCGAAGGCCGTCTGGGCTTCCCGTATCAGGGCTTCCCGGAAAAACTCCAGAAGATTATCCTGAAGGGAAAGAAACCTCTGACACAGCGTCCTGGCAAATTGCTTGAACCGGCTGATTTTGAAGCTATCCGTAAGAAACTGGAAGACGCCGGCTACAGCCATAGCGACGAAGACATTAACGCCTACTGCCAGTATCCGAAGGTATTTACGGACTACAATGACCGCAACAAGAAATATGGCGATGTCAGCGTCCTCGACACTCCGACCTTCTTCTTCGGTATGAAGCAGAATGAAGAAATCACGGTCGAACTGGAAGAAGGCGTAGACCTGGTCATCAAACTGATCAATATCAGCGATCCCGATGACAGCGGCATGCGCACTATCACGTTCATGTTCAACGGGGCAGAACGTGAAATCCAGGTGCAGGACAAAAACGTGGACCAGACCAGCGTCACCAGCAAGAAAGCCGATCCGGACAAGATCGGTGACATCGGCGCTACCCTTTCCGGCTCCGTCGTCAACGTCCTCGTCACCAAGGGCCAGAAAGTCAAGAAGGGCGATCCTCTGGTCGTAACGGAAGCCATGAAGATGGAAACGACCATTACGTCACCCATCGATGGCGTCGTCGGTGAAATCTATGCCGTCAAAGGCAAACCAATCATCAGTGGCGACTGCCTCCTGGAAGTACTGGAAGGCTGATCCTGATAGAAGTATATATGAATCCGTGGCATGAATTAGCTGTCATGCCGCGGATTTTTTTTATTCAGCCGTGCCTCCCGCTTATGGCAAAATGACTGTGCAACATCTACAAACTACAAACAGAAAAGAGGTTGTCTTTGTGGGACAACCTCTTTTGTGTATATAGGACCAGAATCTGTCTTTTAATGGCTGTATTGGGTGCGTTTGCGGCGCACAGTCCAGCTGATGGCCAATAAGATGAGACCGGCGGCGAAGAAGACATACTTCATGCCGATGAAGGTGGCGATGGCACCGCCCAGGATAGGACCGGTCATGGCGCCAATCTGCTGGGCCGAGAATAACAGGCCGAAGACGTGGCCTTTGGTGCGGGCGTCGGTGTGTTCGGCCAGGATGGCATTGATGGAGGGGAAAATGCCGGAGAAGAACAGGCCTACGGCGAACTGACTGGCAGCAAATCCATAGAGCGTCGTCGGCAGGGCCTGGAGGAAAAAGAAAATGCCAGCCAGGACCAGGGCATAGCGCATGGATTTGAAGAATCCGTGGTGCTGTCCGAAGCGTCCCCAGAGGGGGGCCGTGATGGCGCTGGCAAATCCGCCGAGAGAAAAGACGAGGCCTGAAACAAAGACGAGATTATCCATATTCTGGGCCATATGAGAGATATACGTAGTCAGGATAGGCTGGACAATGAGGATGACGACCTGCACCAGGGCAGAGCAGATCAGCATGTGAAAGATGATAGGGACTTTCCACAGGCTCTTTGGTTCGGCCGTGGCCTCTCCTTCGTCAGGCTCTGCCGGCTTGGCCGGTACACGGCTGAGGTCTGGTTCTTTGATGAAAAAGACGAGGACGAGGAAATTCAGGAAGAGAGCGCCTGAGGCGAGGAAAAAGGACATGCGCATACCGAACAGTTCTGCCAGGATGCCGCCGAATAACGGGCCGATGATGCCACCTGCCGTCAGGGCTCCCTGCATGATGCCCAGACAGATGCCCAGTTTCTGGGGCGGCGCATAAATGGTCATGATTGCCAGTTCCATAGGCCACAGGCCGGCGGCAAATCCCTGGAACATGCGCATAAATGTCAGCTGCAGTGGCGTGGTGACGATGCCGCCGAGGAAGTAACTGACAGACAGGAGCAGGCTGGCGCGGATAGCCATGAGACGCTTTCCCTTGCGGTCGGCCATTTTTCCCCAGATAGGAGCCATGATGGCACTGACAAGGAAGGTAGATGAAAAAACAATCCCCGACCAGATATTGACCGAAGTGGCGGAGACGCCCAGCTCACGGGTCAGGTACATGGGGAGAAAGGGGATGAGCATCGTATAGCTCGACGACATAAAAACGACATTGCACGTCAGGATAGCGAGACAGACTTTCCAGTTCACGTAATCGGCTCCTTTCAGGCAGCGGTAATAGAAGGAACAGCCGGAGCCGCGACGCTGAGTAGAAGCGTCGCGGCTCCGGCGGATATTTTTTGTATTATACTATTATAATACGGCAGTTTGACAATTTCAACATTATCCGTTGAAAATTCATACCTATACTTCTATAATAAAAGCAGTGTCATTATAAAAGAAAAGAGGATAGGACCATGTTTTTGTATATTATCAAGCGGATAGGCGGTGCCATCGTCGTCCTGTGGGCAGTCATTACGATTACCTTCGGGCTCATGCATGCCATTCCCGGTGGCCCGTTTACAGAAGAAAAAAAGCTGCCTCCGGCCGTACTGGCCAACATAGAGGAACGGTATCATCTCAATGATCCCCTGCTGACGCAGTATGGCGATTACCTGAAACACGCTGCCGTACTCGACCTGGGGCCGTCTTTCAAATATCCCGGTCAGACGGTCAATGAAATCATAGCGGAAAGTATGCCCGTGTCGGCCCAGCTGGGGCTGATCAGCCTGTTGCTGGCGCTGGGGACGGGCGTAACAGCCGGTCTTCTGGCGGCGTGGCGCAAGAATACGTGGATGGATTACGCCCTGATGCTCGGCGCGACCTTGGGCGTTTCTGTGCCGAGTTTTATCCTGGCAGCCGTCCTCATACAGCTCTTCGCCTTTACCTGGCCGGTCCTGCCGGCAGCAATGTGGAAGGGGCCGGCCTACGTTATCCTGCCGGCGCTGGCTCTGGCAGCCCATCCTACGGCCTTTATCATGCGCCTGACCCGGTCCAGCGTCCTCGATGCACTGTCCCAGGATTATATCAAGACGGCCCGGTCCCGCGGTATCAGTACGCGGCGGCTCCTCTGCCATCACGCCCTTCGCAACGCACTGCTCCCTGTAGTCAGTTATATTGGCCCTCTGGCGGCGGCACTGCTGACGGGAAGCTTTATCGTCGAATCGATTTTTGCCATTCCCGGATTGGGGCGCCATTTCGTGACCAGCATCTATAACCGCGATTACACGGTCATACTGGGCA
Source organism: Megasphaera sp. UBA4233 (assembly GCF_002395615.1). Lineage (NCBI taxonomy): Bacteria > Bacillati > Bacillota > Negativicutes > Veillonellales > Veillonellaceae > Megasphaera > Megasphaera sp. UBA4233. Next base: position 85,910 of record NZ_DGXL01000025.1, read on the forward strand.
TTACTATATTTTACAGTTTTCTCATCATTTTTATGAATCTTATCATTGATCTCATATATCCGCTGCTGGATCCCCGGATCCGGCTGCAGAACCACAAGGAGGGATGACCATGACGCCAGACGATTTTGCGCCGCTTCAGGAGGCAGATAAAGAAACGCTGTACGTGCCGCCCCAGAAGCTGCGGGAGCGGGGATGGCAGCAGATGAAACACAATAAACTGGCCCTGTGGGGATTGGGCATCGTCATTATCATGACAGTCATGGCTCTGTTCGGCCCTCTCCTGGCACCGTATTCGTACGCCGATCAGGACCTGACCATGGCCAACGCCTGGCCCGGGCCGGATCACTGGTTCGGCACCGATTCCCTGGGCCGTGATTTGTTTGTCCGCGTCCTCTACGGGGCTCGCATTTCCCTTTCCATCGGCCTTGTGGCCAGTCTGATCAATGTCTGCATAGGCGTATTGTACGGCGGTTTTGCTGCTCTCTCCGGCGGCAGGACGGACCGGATCATGATGCACATCGTCGATGTCCTTTATTCCATTCCCATGCTTCTGTACGTCATTCTCCTCATGGTCGTATTCAAACCGGGCCTGATCAATATTTATCTGGCTCTGGGCATTGCCTACTGGCTCAATATGGCCCGTATCGTCCGAGGTCAGATCCTGAGCCTCAAACAGCAGGATTACGTCATGGCCGCCCGGTCCTGCGGGTCATCCACCTGGCAAATCCTGCGCCGCCATATGATCCCCAACTGTGTAGGGCCTATCATCGTGACGTTGACCTTGTCTATTCCCGATGCAATTTTCACTGAAGCCTTTCTGAGTTTCATCGGCCTCGGCGTCTCGGCTCCCATGGCCAGCTGGGGTGTCCTGGCTTCGGAAGGCATCAATAGTATGCGTTCTTTTCCTTTCCAGCTCCTGTTTCCGGCTCTGGCCCTGTGCCTGACCATGCTGGGTTTTATGTTTCTCGGTGACGGCCTGCGCGATGCCCTGGATCCACAGAATGATAAGGAGGGCGGACGATGAATCACCATCTTCTTTCCATAGACAATCTATCCATCTCTTTCCGTACTTACCGGGGTGTACTGGAAGCGACCCACCAGGTTTCGCTCGTCGTCGATGCCGGTGAAACCGTCGGTATCGTCGGGGAATCGGGATGCGGGAAATCCGTTACGGCCCATGCGGTCATGAAACTGCTCCCTGGCGACAGCGCGATATACTCATCGGGCCATATCTTCTGGGACGGCAGAGATATCCGTTCATTGGACGAAAGTGCCATGAACCGTCTCCGCGGCCGCGACATGGCCATGATATTCCAGGACCCCATGACGGCCCTCAACCCGGTCCTGACCATTGGCGATCAGATAGAAGAAGGCCTGCGCCAGCATCATATGAGCCGGCAGGAAGCAAGGCAAAAGGCCCTGTCCCTATTGCGCGAAGTGGGCATCACGTCGCCAGAGCGGCGGCTGTACCAATATCCGCATGAACTGTCGGGAGGGATGCGGCAGCGCTGTCTCATTGCCATGGCATTATCCTGTGAACCCCGCCTGTTGTTTGCCGATGAACCGACGACGGCTCTCGATGTGACGACGGAAGCCCAGGTCCTCCAGCTCCTGAAAAAACTGCAAGGGGAACATCAGATGGCCGTCGTCCTCATTTCCCACAATCTCGGTGTCATCGCCCAGATGTGCCGGCGTGTCTATGTCATGTATGCCGGCGTCGTCGTAGAAACGGGCCGGGTAGAAGATATTTTTGATCATCCCGCCCATCCGTATACGAAAGGGCTGCTGGCGTCGCTGCCAGATCCGGCCCATAAAGATAAAGTCCTCACAGGCATTGCCGGACAGGCTCCGGATTTATTCCACATGCCGTCGGGGTGCCGGTTCTATCCGCGCTGTCCCCGGGCAATGCGCATCTGTGCCCATATGGCGCCGCCGGTCTATGAACGGGAAATAGGACACACGGTTGCCTGCTGGTTGTTCTGTCCGGAACGGGAGGTGTGTCATGGCTCTCATTGATGTCCATCATCTGACAAAAAACTTCATCGTCCGCACGGACTGGCTTGGCCGTCCCCGGAATGTACTGACGGCCGTTCACGACGTGTCGCTGGCGATTCATTCCGGCGAAACGGTCGGGCTGGTCGGAGAATCGGGATGCGGGAAATCGACCTTTGCCCGCACTGTCCTCGGCCTGTATGAGAAAACGGTGGGAACGGTCCTGTTCAAAGGGCAGGATGTGCAGCAGCCCGATGCGGCAACGGCATTTCACCGCCAGGTACAGATGATATTCCAGGATCCGTACGCTTCGCTGGACCCGCGTATGACCGTCGAAGATATCATTGCCGAACCGCTGCGCAACTATGGTATCTGTTCGTCCCGGATCCAGCTGCAGCAACGCGTGGCACAGCTGCTCGACGAAGTAGACCTTTCCCGGGAAGCGGCCCAGCGCTATCCCCACGAATTTTCCGGGGGACAGCGGCAGCGCGTCGGCATTGCCCGGGCCCTGGCGCTGGAACCAGACTGCATTTTCTGTGATGAACCGATTTCAGCCCTCGACGTCTCGGTCCAGGTCCAGATTGTCAATATGCTGCAGCGGCTGCAGAAAGAACGCAACCTGGCTTACCTGTTCATTGCCCACGACCTGGCCATGGTCCATCACCTCAGCCGGCGCATCGGCGTCATGTATCTGGGGCGCCTCGTCGAGCTGGGAGACGGTGATGCCGTGTATCATACGCCGCTGCACCCCTATACACAGGCCCTGATTTCGGCCGTTCCCGTGCCGGATCCGCACTATCGCCGGCAGGTCTGTATATCCGGTGAAGTCCCCAGCCCGCTGGCACCGCCGCCGGGATGTGTGTTCCATCCCCGGTGCCCGCTGGCCGATGAACGCTGTAAGATGGAAGCCCCAGTCCTGCAGGAAATCATGCCGGGACGAATGGTGGCCTGCCATCATGCCGGGAAGGAGGTCCGGTGATGAAGAAATTATGGATACTCCTGCTGTGTCTGCTGATGCTGATTCTGGCGGGATGCGGCACCGATACAAATGACAAGGTCAGTTATGCCCTGGAAGCCGAGCCGGCCAGCCTTGACCCGGCTATGACGACGGGGCTGGCCGAAGCCAACGTGCAGGCCGAGCTTTTCGAAGGCCTGACCCGGCTGGACAAGGACAATCAGCCCCAGCCAGCACTGGCAGACCGCTGGGACCTGTCAGCAGATGGAAAAACCTATACCTTTCACTTGCGGCCGGGAATCACCTGGAGCGATGGCACTCCCATCACGGCTCATGATTTCGTCTATTCCTGGATGAGGGTCCTCGATCCGTCCGTAGCGTCTCCCAATGCCTACATGATGTTCATCATCGACGGTGCGGAAGCGTACAATAAGAAAAAAGGAATGGCAGAGGATGTAGGTATAAAGGCATTGGATGACCAGACACTGCAGATACGGCTGAAGAATCCGACAGCGTATTTTCTCAATCTGACGGCGTTTCACTGTTATTATCCCGTCCCTGAAACCTGCGTCCGGGGCAATCCCGATACGTGGGCGGCCAATGCCAGCGGATTTGTCGGCTGCGGTCCCTTTACCCTGGAAACGTGGGTCCATTCCAGTGAAATCGTGGTGAAGAAGAATCCGGCCTACTGGGACGTGGATCATGTGCGGTCTGATTATCTCGATTTTCCCATCAGTGAATCCCAGTCTACGCGGCTGACCCTCGTCGAAAGCGGGCAGGCCAATATGATGGTAGAACCGCCGCCGGCAGAACAGCAGCGGCTGGAATCAATGGGACTCTATCAGGTAGCTCCCTATTTGGGGACTTATTATTATGTCTTTAATACACAAAAAGCCCCCTTTGATGATGTCCGCGTCCGTAAAGCCTTCGCTCTGGCGATGGAACGGGAAGGCCTGGTGAAGCATATCGTGCGGGGACGCAAAGAAGCGGCTTACGCCTGGGTACCGCCGGGAATGAAAAATCCGGCTACCGGTCAGGACTTCCGCAAAGAAGGCGGGAATCTTCAGGAAGAAAATGTGGAAAAAGCGAAAGAACTCCTGAAAGAAGCCGGCTATGATGAAGCTCATCAGCCCGACGTGACGATTCTGTTTAATACGAATGAAATGCACAAGGCCGTTGCCGAAGCCGTGCAAGCCATGTGGCAGGAAAATCTGGGTGTCCATGCGGAACTTACCAATCAGGAAGCCAAAGTATACCTGGCCTCGCGGACACAGGGAAACTATCAGGTGGCCCGGGCATCGTGGGTAGCCGATTATGCCGATCCCATGACCTTCCTCGACGTATTTGCCGACGAAGAAAATGACGCCCAGTACCATAATGAGGCCTATGCAGATTTAGTCGGCAAAGCGAAAGAAGAAAAAGACCTGGGCCGGCGTATGGAGTACATGCATCAGGCAGAGCAGATACTCTTCGACGATTGTGTGCTTATACCGATTTATTATACGACCCAGCCTTTTGTCGTACAGCCTTATGTCAAAGGCTATCACTGGAGTCCCCTGGGACTGATTGATTTAAAGGAAGCCTATATTGAAAAATAGAGAAAACGTGAGAAAGGATTGGTCTTCTTGCAGCAGTATACATTAGGCCGGGCCCTGCAGCCCGGTGACACTCTGGGAATCGTCGCTCCGTCGGCGCCGCTCGATGAAAAGCGCTTTCAGGCGGGACTGGCCTATCTTCATTCCCTGGGACTTAAGACGAAGTGCGGCCAGTCGGTGCAGGAGCGCTGGGGATATCTGGCCGGGAGCGATGACGTGCGGGCTCGGGATATCAACGGATTTTTTGCCGATTCCTCTATAGACGGGATCCTCTGCATGCGCGGCGGCTATGGGGCAGCCCGGCTGCTGCCGCTCCTGGATTATGATGCCATTGCCCGCCATCCCAAACTGTTCATCGGATTCAGTGATATCACGGCCCTCCACACGGCTCTCCTCCAGCGGTCCGGCCTGGCTACCATCCACGGAGCGATGCTCACGGGTCTCGGTGGAAAAGCCACGCGCTATACGTATGAACAGTTTGCGGCAGGACTTGCCAATCCGGCCATGACCGGCCCGGTCCGGCTGCCCCGGGGACATCACCTGGAAACCCTCGTCGAAGGCGATGCAGAAGGCAATCTTGCCGGTGGCAATATGATGCTCATTTCGTCGCTCATAGGGACACCTTATGAACTGGATGGGCAGGGACAGATTCTGTTTCTGGAAGAAATCGGGGAAGAAGCCTATGCTATCGACCGCATGCTCTGCCAGTTTGAACAGTCCGGACTCATCGACCGCATAGCAGGACTTGCCTTTGGCGAATTTACCCGCTGCCATCCCGTAAAGCCGGCAGCAGGCGAATGGACCGTGCGGGAAGTCATCGAACAGTACGTCCGGCGCTGGGGGAAACCGGCCATCTGGGGCCTGCCCTACGGCCACGACCGCCATAACGGCTGGCTGCCCCTGGGACGGCCGGCCCATCTCATAGCTGGAAAAGAAAAAGCACGGCTGGTGCTGGGATGAAACGAATCGGGAAGGACATTTCCAAAGAAAGAAGGACAGGATATGGATGGAAAGACGATGAAAGACATCAGCGACCGCAAGGTCGATGAGATAGAACAGTGTATCTGGGATATAGCAGACTATCTGCACAGTCATCCGGAATTGGGGACGCAGGAGGTCCTGGCTTCGGCCTATTTGCGCCGCGTGCTGACAGAGGCGGGATTTACCGTGGGTGATTGCGTGCCCGAAGCGTTCCCGACGGCTTTTGAGGCCGTCTGTGGCAGCGGCCCGGTACATATCGGCTTTCTTGCCGAATACGACGCACTGCCCGGTATCGGCCATGGCTGCGGCCATAATCTGATTGCCGCCATGAGTGTGGGAGCGGCTATTGCCTTTGCAGCCGCAGCATCGGATGAGGCGACGATTCATGTCTATGGCTGTCCGGCAGAAGAAACGGCGGCCAGTAAGGCCTACATGAGTGCCCACCATGTCTTTGATTCTCTTACGGCGGCGCTCATCATCCATCCCGGGGAAGACAAGACGACTCTGGGAGGGACGTCTTATGCGACCCATCCGCTGGAATTCACCTTTACGGGGAAGCCGGCCCATGTGGCCGACCCGTCATACCATGGAATCAATGCCCTCGATGCCCTCGTCGATTTTTACGGTCAGTTGAAACAACTGGAACAGACTTTTACGGAACGCCATATCATTGGGGCCATCATTACCGAAGGAGGGACGGCGCCCAATATCATTCCTGACCGGGCGGTGATGCGGGCGACTATCCGGGCCCTGAAGACGGAATACCTGGAACAGACCATGCTGCCCCAGATCAAGGCTCTTGCACAGCGCGTATCCGATGCACATGGAACGAAGCTCACTATGTATCACTATGAACCGCTGCTCATGGATATGGTCAATGATCCCCGCCTCGATGTCGATTTTGCCGACGCCTTCAGTGAACTCGGGGAAGAATTTGATATTAAAGACGATGATTTCGCCGAAGGGTCTACCGATGTGGGCAATGTGAGTTATATCACCCGAATCAGTCAGCCCAGTCTTTGTATCGGCTATGACATATCGGCCCATACGCCGGAATTTGCCGCCGCTGCCGGTAGCCGATATGCAAAAATACAGGCCCTTGTCGGAGCCAAGGCCATGGCCCGTGTGGCTATCGATGTACTGCATGAAAAACCGGTCCGGGAAAATCCGGCAGATGAACGGGAAGCGGCGTGGCGTCAGGCTTTTGGTGGATAGAACTGATATATGGGCTTGTCATACCAGACGATAGAGACAAAAAAACGGCAGCAACATGACTGTGAAAGTGCATGTTGCTGCCGTTTTTTATTAGGGGACCTATCGTTCCTTATAGCAGGATATATTTTAATACAAAGATGACGGCCAGGACGTACATGAGAGGACTGATTTTCTTTTGTCCACCGGTCAGTACGTTGACGACTACGTAGGAAATGACGCCAAATGAGATGCCTTCGGAAATGCTGTAGCAGAACGGCATGGCAATGATGGTAATGTAGGCCGGGATAGATTCGGAGAAGTCATTGAAATCGATTCCGGCTACGGAAGTGAGCATGAGGAAACCGACGATGACCAGGGCCGGTGCCGTTGCAAAGGCCGGGATGGCCATGAAAATCGGCGAGAGGAACAACGAGAGCAGGAAGAGAACAGCAACCGTCATGGCTGTAAGGCCCGTGCGTCCGCCTTCACTGACGCCGGTAGCGCTTTCGACGAAGGTCGTCGTCGTACTCGTGCCGAGGACGGCCCCGATGGTGGTGGCACAGGCATCGGCCATGAGGGCGCCTTTGATGCGGGGCAGTTTGCCGTTAGCATCGAGCATGTTGGCTTTGGACGATACACCGATGAGTGTACCCAGGGTATCGAAAATATCGACGAAGAGGAAAGCGAACATGACGACCAGAAAATCAAGGCTGAATACATTGCTGAAATCGAGCTGGCCCAGAATGGGTGTCATGCTGGCCGGGACGAACGAGGCGGCACCGGCGGAGAGATTGGGGATGACACTGAACATTTTCAGCTCCGGATTGGGTACATAGAGGCCGGCCAGTTCGCAGATGACGGCCAGAATCCACGTGCCCAGGATGCCCCAGAGAATATTGCCCCGTACTTTTTTGACCATCAGGATGCCCGTGAACAGAATCCCAATCATAGCGATGAGGACGGTGATACCGACGGTGTGGAAGGTACCGGTTGCCACAGACTGCTTAAAGGAAAACAGGGAAATCTTGGTAGCCGGGTTGGCGACGATGATCTGGGCATTGAGCAGACCGATAAGGGCGATGAACAGGCCGATACCGGCAGATACGGCTTTTTTCAGTGTCATGGGAATGGCATTGAAGATAGCTTCGCGGACGTTCGTAAGGGATAAGACGATGAATATGATGCCTTCAATAAAAACCGCGGCCAGCGCCATTTGCCAGGAATAACCCATCTGCAGGACGACCGTAAAGGCGAAGAAGGCGTTGAGGCCCATGCCGGGTGCCAGAGCGAAGGGATAGTTGGCAAAGGCAGCCATAAAGACCGTACCCAGACAGGAAGCCAGAGCCGTTGCCGTAAGGACAGCGCCCTTATCCATGCCGGTGATGCTTAAAATTGCCGGATTGACGGCCAGAATATAGGCCATGGTCATGAATGTCGTGATACCAGCCAGCATTTCTGTCCGGGCTGTCGTGCCATTAGCTGATAAATGGAATAGCCGGTCCAGAAAACCAGTTTCAGTTTGCATAGTGTATCTCCTTTCAATAAAAACATAAGGAATATAAAAACATATATTTTATTATAAATTGATTACTCTCAATGGGCAACAAAAATCTGATATATATGAGAGGAAGATGAGAAAAAGATTTTCGGGAAAAGAAAGAGACTGCCTGGAAAGACAGTCTCAATCGTGTTACTCTTTTATGGCTTCGTTTAAACGGACTCCGTTGAGAAAGGGCAGGGTCGGTTTTTCTTTGGGATCGACCGGTTCGCGGATGCTTTCAAAGGTCGTCGTAAGCATCAGCTTCAGGCGGTTGGTCTGATTGACCGAGCTGGCACTGGGGTCGTAGTCGATGGCGACGATATTCGTTTCCGGAAATGCCGCTTTCAAGGTCTTGATCATGCCCTTGCCAGTCACGTGGTTGGGCAGGCAGGCCCAGGGTTGGAGGCAGACGATATCTTTGGCGCCCCGTTTGATCAGGTCGATCATATCCCCGGTCAGGAACCATCCTTCGCCGGCTTCATGGCCGAGAGACAGGAATTTCTTTGCGTCTTCGGCAATGTCGTAAATCGACGTGATGGGGTCGAAGTGGCGGCTCCGGGCTACGGCTTCCCTGTAGGGTTTGCGGTACCATTCCAGCAGCTTCACGAAGGACTTGCTCTTGAAGTTATTCCACCAGCTGCCAGACAAGTGTTTGTAACGGAACTGGTCGTCGAGGAGACCGTAGAAGAAGAAGTCAGCCAGACCGGATACGATGATTTCCCCGCCTTCTTCTTCAATCATGCGTACGATGTGGTTGTTGGCAATGGGATGGAATTTGACGTAAATTTCCCCGACCAGTCCGATACGGGGTTTCTTTTCGTCGATCATATCGATGTTATCGAATTCCTGCACCATGGCGCGGATATTCTTCACGAAGGTGGAGCGGTCGGCCTTTTTCAGGTCGGCCATGCATTTGTTCTGCCATTTTTTAAACAGGGCTTCAGCCGTACCTTTTACCTTTTCATAGGGACGGGTCCGGTACAGCACCTGTTGCAGCGTATCGCCGTAAATCATGCCCATGACCAGACGGTGCCAGAAGCCGATATGGGGCTGGAATCCCGGCTGTTTGTTCAGTCCCTTGAGGTTCAGGGACAGGATGGGGATATCGCCCAGATTGGCATCGGCCAGGGCTTTTCGTATCATGCCGATGTAGTTGGTAGCACGGCAGCAGCCTCCCGTCTGGGAAATCATGACAGACGTATGTTTCAGGTCGTATTTGCCCGATTTAAGCGCCGTAATAATCTGGCCAAGGGACATGATTGCCGGATAGCAGGCGTCGTTATGAATATACGCCAGGCCGGTGTCGATTGCCTTCTGTCCCTGGTGATGGATCATTTCTACCCGGTATCCTTCATAATCGAAAGCCGGTTTGAATAAGGGGAAATGAATCGGCGTCATAGACGGTGCAAGGATGACATCCTTTGCCTTGTCTTCTTTGGTGAAGACGGCTTTTTCATACGTATAAGGTTCGGGTTTGTCCGAAATGGGTTTGCGGTGGTTCATGACGAACAGAAGGGACCGCAGGCGGATACGGATAGCACCGAGGTTGGAGCCTTCGTCGATTTTCAGCAGCGTATAGATTTTATGACCGTGTGCCAGAATTTCCTGCACCTGATCGGCGACGATGGCATCGAGACCGCAGCCGAAGGAATTCAGTTCCACCAGTTCCAGGTTGGCATGCTGTTCGACGTACTGGGCCGCACGGTAGAGGCGGGAGTGATAGGACCACTGATCTACAACGCGCAGGTGGCCCGGGAATTGTCCCAGCGGCGCCACTCCGTCTTCGGTGAGGACGGCAAGGCCCAGGCTGTTGATGAGTTCGGGAATGCCGTGATTGATTTCCGGATCGACGTGATAGGGGCGTCCGCAGAGGACGATAGCCCGTTCGCCTTTTTTGGCGAGCATGTCCAACGTGGCTTTGGTCATGGCATAGTATTGCTGCTTATACGCTTCTTCTTCTTTCCAGGCGGCTTCACAGGCCTCTTTGATTTCGCCTTTTTCCAGTCCCCATATGCGGAGTTCATCCTGCAGGCGCGGGACAATACGTTTGGGGTCGTGGAGCGGCAGGAATGGGCACAGGTACCGTGTATTCGTATCGCTCAGCCGTTCGGCCATGTTATTGCGGATGACTTCCGGGTAACTCATGACCATGGGGCAGTTGAACGTATTGTCTTTACTGCCTTCTTTGGGCCCGTTCTGGATGCAGGGATAGAAGATGCGATCGACACCTTTTTCCAGCAGGTTTTCAATATGGCCGTGGACAAGTTTGGCCGGATAGCAGGCCGAATCGGAAGGAATCGTTTCCATGGCCTTTTCAAAGAGCTTTTTAGACGAAGGATCGGATAAGACGACGCGGTATCCAAGGTGGGTGAAGAAGGTAAACCAGAAGGGATAATCTTCGTACATATTGAGCACGCGGGGAATGCCTACGGTACCGCGGGGAGCGTTTCCTGCTTCCAGCGGCTTATAGTGGTTGAACAGGCGGTTGTACTTTACCTTGTACATATTCGGCAGAGGCTTACGCTTTTTGGCCGACGAACCGGCAGCGCCCCGTTCACAGCGGTTCCCCGTGATGAAAGACCGGCCGTCATTAAAGGTATTGACCGTGAGAAGACAATTATTGGTGCACAAACCGCAGTGGCGGATTGATGTCGTGACTTTGAGGCCATCCAGGTCTTCCCGGCTGAGGAGCGTTGATGTGGCATGGTCTTCGTGATAGGCATTCTTGCAGATCAGTCCCATGCCGAAAGCGCCCATGAGGCCGGCGATAGCCGGACGGATGACGTGGCGGCCCAGAAGCTTTTCAAAGGCGCGCAGTACGGCGTCATTATAGAACGTGCCGCCCTGGACCACGATATGTTTGCCCAGTTTGGCCGGATCTTTTACTTTGATGACCTTGTACAGGGCATTTTTGATGACCGAGTAGGAAAGGCCGGCGGAGATATCGGCGAGGGTTGCCCCTTCTTTCTGGGCCTGTTTGACCTTGGAATTCATGAAGACGGTGCAGCGGGAACCCAGGTCGATCGGGCTTTTGGCAAAGAGTGCCGCTTTGGCAAATTCTTCGATGGATAAGTTCAGCGATTTGGCAAAGGTATCGAGGAAAGAGCCACAGCCCGATGAGCAGGCTTCATTGAGCAGGATATCTTCGATGTGGCCGTCCTTCAGGCGGCTGCATTTCATATCCTGTCCGCCGATATCAAGGATGAAATCGACATCAGGGCAAAAATGGGCAGCGGCCTGATAATGGGCTATCGTTTCTACTTCACCAAGGTCGATGTGCAGGGCTTCTTTTAACAGAAATTCGCCGTACCCGGTGATACCCGATTTGGCGATGAAGGCACCTTCCGGCAGGAGCCGGTAGATTTCAGCAACGATTTTCTGGGCTGCTTTCAGCGGGCTGCCTTCATTGTTCTGATAATGGGAATAGAGAATTTTGTTGTCTTCACTCAGGAGGACGGCCTTGATTGTCGTGCTGCCTGCATCGAGGCCGAGATAACATGGGCCGCGGTACGATGAAAGGTCGGCTCTGGGGACCGTATGCTCGCTGTGGCGGCGATTGAATTCGTCGAATTCTTCTTTGGATGCAAAGAGAGGTTCCACCCGGTCCGACTGTGCCAGAGATGACTCATCCACATTTTTTAGCTGCCGCATGAGATGCATGAAGGAGAGCGGTTTTTCTTTAAAACTGCCAAGAGCCGCGCCAATGGCGACATAGACCTGGGCGTTTTCCGGCGCAACGACCTGATCGTCGCGCAGATGCAGCGTCCGGGCAAATTGCTTGCGCAGCTGGGGAAGGAAGGTAAGCGGTCCGCCCAGGAAGCAGACTGTTCCTCGGATAGGTCTGCCACAGGCAAGGCCTGTAATGGTCTGCAGGACGATGGACTGGAATACCGAAGCTGCTACATTTTCCTTGCTGGCACCATCATTGAGGAGGGCCTGTACGTCCGTTTTGGCGAAGACACCGCAGCGGGCGGCAATAGGGTACAGGGTATCCGATTTTTCTGCCAGTGCATTGAGGCCGCTGGCGTCGGTGTGCAGGAGCGTCGCCATCTGATCGATGAATGCACCTGTTCCGCCGGCGCAGTTACCATTCATACGGTGTTCGTTACCACCGGTAAGATAGGTGATTTTTGCATCTTCCCCGCCGAGTTCGATGATGACGTCTGACTGGGGATGATACGTACGTACGGCTTTGGTGCCGGCAATGACTTCCTGGATAAAGGTAATGCCAAGATAGTCTGCCAGTGCAATGCCGCCCGAACCGGTAATCGCCATGGTAATCTGCCGGTCGCCAAAAATTTCATAGGCATTTTCCAGCAGATCCCAGACCTTTTGCCGGATATCCGTATAATGACGGACATAGCAGGCGTGGAGGCAGTGCTTTAATTCATCGAGTACGGCGATTTTTACGGTTGTAGAACCAATATCGATGCCGATATGTAATAAATTTTTCATAGATAAACCTCACACAATTAGTCTGTAGTAGTAACTATATCTGGAAACTTGTATAGATAGAGTCTACATTATATTTTACCATATTATAAAAAAAGAGGAAGCGTTCAAATGAAATATCGTAGAAAAATAGAAAAGAGATTCCTAATAAATAATCATTAGTCGAGGAATTTGTGGTGTGTACAGAAAAAATAGAAGAAAATGCAAAAAACATATTGACAGAACGTTCAGGAAATGATAAAATCATCTACGTTATCGGCACTCGATACTGTGTGCGAGATAATCGAAATACATATGGCGGGTATGGTGAAGCGGTTAACACGGCGGATTGTGGCTCCGTTATGCTAGGGTTCGAATCCCTATACTCGCCCCATAGGGGTATAGCCAAGTGGTAAGGCACCGGACTTTGACTCCGCTATGCGCTGGTTCGAATCCAGCTACCCCTGCCAGCCATGATCCACTAGCTCAGTTGGCAGAGCACCTGACTTTTAATCAGGGTGTCCCGAGTTCGAATCTCGGGTGGATCACCAAATAGGAACTGTCGCGTATGCGGCAGTTTTTTTATTTATAAGATGGGAAGATGGCTATTGGTTCAATACTGTCGTCCGGGAGTGAGACATAGCAAAAAAGCGTGCTGCACGATAATTCTCTTATCGCGCAGCACGCTTTTTTAGTCATGCCTGTTTCTTAAATGAAAAGCAGGAAGAATACGAAGGTGTCGATGATAAACACCGGAATCAGGATGGAGTTGGACCAGGCCATGTAACCGAAGAAGCTGGGCATCTTGATGTTGTTTTCTTCAGCAATCGCCTTGACCATGAAGTTAGGAGCGTTTCCGATATACGTATTGGCGCCCATGAATACGGCACCAGCCGAAATGGCTTCCAGCATGATCTGGCTGACCGTACCGACGGCTGTCTGAATACCTGTTGCAGCGCCGAGAGCACCGGCTGTCTGCAGGAATACAAGGTATGTCGGCGTGTTATCCAGGAACGACGAGAGGAAGCCCGTAGCCCAGAACATCTGCCAGGGCTGGTTGATACCCAGTTCGGCACCGTGTGTCTTGAGCAGCATCAGTGCCGGAATCATGGTGATAAAGATACCGATGAACAGGACGGCAACTTCGATAATCGGGCCGTTAGTGAATTCGTTGAGTTCACGGGTATGTTCTTTCGTAGTCTTAAGGGAGAGAAAAGCCGCGATGAGGATAATGATGACTTCCGCCAGTGTAGCAAAGGGGAAGACGATTTCATCGTAGACATGGATACCGGCGCCGTGGGCGAAGGCAGGAATCATTTCCGGAAGCAGGCCGTTAGCCAGTACGCCGACGATGATCATGGCGATGAAAATCAGGTTGTGGCCCCCTTCGATGCGGATCGGTTCTTTATGACCTTCTTTCTGCATGTCCATAGGGGAACGGCCGGCAGCGATTTCTTTCTTGTAGTAATGATGGTCGATGAGGCAGAATACGGTAAAGAGAAGAATCAGGTTGAACACCAGGATGGGCAGCAGATGGAACGTCCAGGTAAAGGGAACGCCGCGCTGGAAACCCATGAACAGTGGCGGATCGCCAAGGGGGGTGAGACAGCCGCCCATATTGGCGACGAGGAAGATGAAGAAGACCATCATGTGGACTTTCTTCTGGCGCCAGGCATTGGCCCGGATGAGAGGACGGATCATCAGCATGGCAGCTCCGGTCGTCCCAATCCAGCTGGCAAGTGCCGTGCCGATGAGCAGCAGCAGAGCATTGATTTTTGTCGTGCCGGCCAGAGTACCTTTAATGACGATGCCGCCAGCGGCGACAAAGAGACCGTAGAGCAGAACGATGAATGGGATGTAGTCCAGCAGTACCGATTCGAGGAGACGAAAGGCCCCTTCACCGGCACCGTAGGCTGCGGAAAAGGGAATGAGGAAGATGAGCGACCAGCCGAGAGAGACCCACTTCATATTCTTTTCCCACCATTCACCTTTAAAAAGAGGGATGATAGCAATAGACAGGAGCATGCCGACGAAGGGGATGATGCTCCAAACGGGCAGTGAATTGTTCACTAATTCATGGGCTGCCTCGTTAGCGAATACCGGTGGTGCGCTGAGTGTGAGCAAAGCCAGTGAGCCAGACAGTATCCTGCACAGTTTGTTCATGTAAATCACCTTTCTTGTTAAAATTTTTAATAAACTTAATTTTATTATAGCACAAATCAATGTCTCGTGGCTATGCATAAATAGCTATGAAATGTGTACATTCCAGACTATACCTGAAACCAGGATAAGATTATACAGAATTATATATGCGCATAATCGTATAAAACGAGGACTGGCAATAGGAGAGATTTTTTTAAAAATTTTCAATAAGTTTTGCAGGAATTTGATAGATAATAGCGAATACATATAATAGGAAAGGTCAGTACGATGGTGAGACGAGGAGGGATTTATATGAAAGCTTACAAAAATATCATTGTCCCAACCGATGGTTCTGTGAACTCCAAACGCGCATTAGAACATGCTATAGTTCTTGCTTCTTCTTTGGGTGCGTCCATTACGTTGGTGTACGTGGCTAATATCGTATCCGTCATTTCTAATTTTGATCAGATTCCCAATGCCAGCGGTTATGTGACTGAACAGGTCGCCCTCGATATGGAAGAAGAAGGCAAAGGCGTCCTCGACGATTTTGCTAAGGAAGTACCGGAAGGCATCGACGTGAAAACAGTCTTTGAAGTCGGCTCGCCCGGACCAGCCGTCTTATCAGTTGCTAAAAAGTATAAAGCCGATCTGATCGTCATGGGAAGCCGTGGCCTGGGACCGCTGAAAGGGTTGTTCATGGGTTCGGTCAGTAGTTATGTCGTAACTCATTCCGGATGCCCTGTTCTCATAGTTAAATGAATGCAGGTGGCAGGTTCCCTGTGCCGGTTTGTGACGGAAGGCAGGATTCCTGTACCGATGCCAGGTAGAGACGAGAAAGAGACTTTGTTCTGTAAAATAGGGACAGAGTCTCTTTTTTTATAGGGAATTTGTAGTTTTTGTGATATACTGATATCGATATAAGCTGATGGTACGCTTAGAATGAATACATACTCTGCCTGGGGGACACATATAATATGGAACACATGGACACAAAATGGCTGGAACAGCAGATCCGGGAATGGGAATCCAGAGGATGGGTTTCCCGTGAAGGGGCTGTCCAGATACGTCATATACTGGAAACGAAAACGGCAGGCATTCCCCTGCCATTGCTGATTGTAGTAACGGCGCTGGGCCTTACTATTGCCGGTATGGCACTGATATGGGGACTGTCTGGTTTCTGGTACCAGACGAGTTTTGCCGTGCGCATAGGACTGGCGGCAGGACTGCTGCTTTTTTCACAAATCGCCGTTGGTGCCGGGATGCTCCGCAGTCGGCAGGGAACCTGGGGCGGTGAAGTGATTGCTGTCACTCATGTCCTTATACTGGGCGTTTCTCTGGCGATAGCTTTGCAGACCTATTATGTGGGCTGGGATACGCCTTCCTATCTTGCTGGATGGGTACTGCTGTCACTGCCAGGTATCTATCTCCTTCGTTCCGCCGGGGCAGTGATTCTCTATGCTCTGGGGGTACTGCTCTGGGCAGCCAGCGGAGGTCCGGTCAATGCGCCGGGAGGAGCAGCTTTTATGTGGATTCTGCTCGTACTGCTGGTGCCGTTTTATGGCCTGCTGCAGCGCCACAATGATGAAATCCGCCTGTCCGTATATTCCTGGACCCTTACGATTACGGTGTTCGCGGCATTCGGACTGGCTGCACTCGATTCAGAATATATCCCGTTCCTGCTGCTGGCTACCCTGGCGGCGGCGATTATGCTGGCAGGGTATTCCATTGACATCCGCAAAGCCTGGGGCGTGCCGTTCCGCTGGTTTGGCCGCTGTGCCGCTGCAGGATCGCTGCTCATTTCATCCCTGCCGTCATCGTGGTATGGGATTGCCCGCATCCAGGGATTTCACTGGACGACGATTACTGTTACGGTTATATTATTCCTGTCTATTCTGGCGCTGCTCCTGAAAGGTGTCAAAAAACGTTTCTGGGGTCCCGTGCTGTATGCGGGTATCCCGGTCATCATCGCAGCAGAAACTATGCTGGTACGGAGCGGCCTTTACTCTTCCGTACCGCTTATCGTTTCCTCTATCTATCTGATTCTCATTGGATTTTATGAAATGGTCCAGGGAATCCAGAGCGGTCATACCAAGCATACGAAGTTTGGCATCTGCGCCCTTCTTTGTCTGGTGGCGGCCTTCTTCTGGAGCGGCAGTGTTTCCCCGCTGGTACCGGTTGTGGCAATTATCATCCTGGCACTGGTGCTGATACAGATACGCCGCACATCAGACAGCCGCCGTGATGCGGCAGAACGGGCGCGGCACCGGACAGATCTGCGCCATAATGTAGCGACGGTACGTGCAAACCGCAAAGCCCGCAGCCGCCGTAAAAAACAGCCGGCCTCTATCAGAAAAGCTGGATCTCCTGATGTTCCAGCCGGACAGCCGGCAGAAACGGATGATATGGCTGATGTGGCAGAAGAGATGCCGGAATGGATGAAATCGATTCACATGCCGGAACTAAAAGAAGAACCGGAACCGCCCGTTCCCCCGGCACAAACGGTTACGCCGAGAGAACCGGAACTATCCCGGTTTACGCCGCCCGTATTTCATAATCCTGATGACATCCCACTGCCTCCGTCCGTACCGGCAAAAGAAAAAGCACAGGCGCCGGCTGCCCGGCCGGCACAGCATCACGGTTCGCCCTGGGGCAGTGCTGCGCCTAAACCGGAAAGGGAAAAACACTTTACCCATTCTCCCTGGTCATCAGAAGGAGGCGATAGAAAATGAAATTACCAGATATGACTCTTCCTTCTGACAGCCGGATTAAATGGTTCGTCCTCATCGTGGTTTCTATCGTCCAGCTGGCTGCCCTGGGGTATATTGGCTGGCGCTGGCATAACATCACGGTCGATGGCATCCCTTACCAGTGGCAGTGCGTGCCCCGTCTGGAAGTGTCCAGCTTTGGCACCGATTATATACGCGTTGTCTTTCCCGAAGACACGGCTCCCTGGATGGATGTAACAGAACCAGAAGAACATCAGACTATATACGTACATATTGCCCGTGACGATAAAGGCATGATGGAAATCAAAGGCGCATCGGCTTCTAAGCCGCTCATCGGAGGAGACTACATGGAAGCGAAAGTCGTTTCATATCATGATGGCAATGTACAGTTCCAGGTAGGCTTTAACCGCTATCGCATAGCTCCGGATAAAGCCGATGGCATTTATGACATTGCTTCTGGTGACAGTGTCATAGCCAGCATCCGCATGAAAAAAGGTCTGGGCGTCATTGAAGGTATTTATGTCAATGGCATTCCCCTGGAAGCATCCAGCAACGGCGCCGCTATGGAGGCAGCCCGGTCAGAACGGCAGGGTGGTGGAGAAACAAGGTCCTCCGGCCGGTCCCGTATTGTAGAATCGGGAATGGTACCGCCCAAGGAAGAATAATGCATGTAGAAAGAGAGGACTTTATGAAAACCTACCTAAAACTGGGATTGACTGTACTGCTTATAGCCGCCTTTTGTCTGCTCTCCGGCTTCCGGGCCCAGACAATCATCCACGATGATGGCAGTGAGACGCAGGATGTGCTGAAAGTTTCAGAATCGGCATCCGGTCAGAAAAAACTCCGGGCTGATGCGGATGAGTTTCAGAAGCGGAATTATACAATCATGGATTATGACAACGACAATGGCAAGGGATTCCGGGCTATGAAGACCATTACCAAAGATGGTGCCAACCGCAGCTCCGTTGACCGCGTCGTGCATAAGACCCATGACGGATTCTTTTGTTCGACCTATTATATTGATTATAATTTTACGGCTGACAGCATTAAAGAATTGCGACTGGGAATGCCCATTGAAGAAAATGGGGCGGACCTGGAATATATTGTCTCTTTTCCATCGGGAACGAATGTAAAGAGCAATGCGTCCAAAGCCGACGACCAGGGCAGTACATATATGTGGAGCCTGAATAATTCGTCTCCGTCTAAAATCAGCCTTCAGGCGACGGTATGGCATAAATTGGCGATTTATGTCGCCCTTTTTGCGATTGCAGCCATTCTGCTTTTTGTCATTATCATGGAAATACGCCGCCGGAATACGATCAGCTGGAAGCGGGCTGCCCACATGCGCCGTGTCGAAATCCTGGCATTGCTGCTTCCCCTGATTATATTCGGCTATATGGGATATGAATATTATACAGGCACTCATATCACGTCAGATGCCCTGGCGAAAGTGTCGCAACAGAAACAGGAAGAACTGCTGGAAAGCCGGGAAGAAGATAAAAAACTCCACGATGCAGATACAAAAAAACAGCGCAGCGATGAGCTGTCTATGAGTAAAATCCGCAGCAAGACGCTGGAACTTTCCAGTGCTCTCCGTGATCTGAACCGCAATTATCAGTCCGGACGCATCAGCCGCAGCGGGGCCCGGTCGGAGGCCGCCAGCGTCGCGTCCCAGGTACAGGAACTGCTCGACAGCAGCAAGGGCCTGTCCCAGGCTGACCGGGATGAATTGCTGCATCTTATTGAAGAAGCGGAATCCCTGGCCAGTGAACAGTCTTCTTCCAGTCAGGAGGAAGTCCGTTCAGCTGTTTCAGACGAACAGCGGCGGGCCGATGCTATTGCATCGGATACGACCGCAGCGGTATCCGGACCGGACAGCCGTGAAGCCGATACCGTCCGTGGCGACAGCGCTTCGTCTAAAACGGACCGTACAGCCGACAATAATAAGAGTAAAGCGGCAGAAAAAGCAAAATCAGACAAGTAAATCGATAGATTTTCCATATTGATATTTATTACTGCCTGCAAACATGATATGATACAGGTAGATGAAAATTCTCTTTATATTTTAAAGGAGGTAACGATACTTATGCAGATTACAGAAGAAATCAAAAATGGCATCTATTGGATGGGATGCAATGATTTCCGGACTGAATTATTTGAACGGATTTTCCCGATTCCCGAAGGCGTCACCTACAACTCCTATTTCATTGATGACACAAAGACCTGTGTCATCGACGCCATGGACAAAGGATGCCGTGATGAGTTCCTGGAAGATGTAGAATATCTGCTTCATGGCCGCAAGCTCGATTATTTCGTCCTGCAGCATATGGAACCAGACCATGCCAGCTCGGCCGTCGCCCTGTTGGAAAAATACCCTGATGCCAAGATCGTAGGCCAGCCCCAGACGTTCAAGCTGTTTGAACAATTTTTCCGCAAACCGATGCCGGACCGTTATGTCGCAGTCAAAGAAGGCGACCAGCTGGCGCTCGGCAAACATACACTCCAGTTCGTCAAGGCACCGATGGTTCACTGGCCGGAAGTTATCATGAGTTATGACCTGACGGACCATGTCCTCTTCAGTGCCGATGCTTTTGGCATGTTCGGTACATTGGGCAATGTTTATGCCGACCAGGTCGATTTTGAAGAAAATTATCTCGATTCTGCCCGCCGCTATTATGTCAATATAGTCGGCAAATTTGGCCCCCAGGTCGTCAATGTCCTCAAAAAAGCATCGGGCCTTCCCATCGATTATATCTGCCCGCTCCACGGTGTCGTATTCCGTACGCCGGCAACCATCAAATACATTATTGAAAAATACCTTCACTGGGCAAAATATGTGCCGGAAAAGAAAGGTGTCGTCATTGCTTTTTCGTCCATTTACGGCAATACAGAACGGGTTGCCTGCGCACTGGCCCATAAGCTGAGCCAGCGGGGAATCCAGGATGTCCGCCTCTATGATGTGGCTAAGATTCATTCATCCTACATCACGGCGAAGGCCTGGGAATACAGCCATCTCGTACTGGCTGCTCCGACGTACAACCTCAATCTGTTCCTGCCTATGGAAAACTTCCTCCACGATCTGAAGACACTCATGTATCAAAAGCGTACTGTTGGCGTCATTGCCTGCCACAGCTGGGCATCGGCTGCCTATAAGACGATGGTCGATTACGTAGAAAACCAGTTCAAGTGCTGCGAACTGCTGGAACCGACGATGGACATCAAATCGTCTCTGAAAGACGATCAGGAATGCGAACTCGATGATCTGGCAGATAAACTCGTCGAAAGCATCAATGAATATCCGGATCCGAAAACACTGATTTAACGGGTGTGATGAAAACGGGACTGCCACAGTAGGACGGTCCCGTTTTTTCTCCGGTTGTGCAAAAGGAACGATGATATATTGTTAGAAAGCACAGGAGGTGAGTTCTATGATTATTCGTGACAATACGGCTAAAAGCGGTGATCCTCATGAACAGGAAAAAGCCCGCAATAACGGGGAAGAACTGAAAATAGACCTGGGCCGGGACCTGACAGAAGATGAACAAAAGATTTTTGAAAAGCTGCGGGAAGGCCTGCATATGTAATGGCGGCGGCAAAGAGGATGTCTCAAAGGGCAGCCTCTTTTTTTTAAGCAATGGAAGAACGTATGTTTGAAAGACAGCAGCGGATGTGCTATGATAGGGGAAGAAAAAAGGGGGGGAGTCGGTATGGATTGGGACGGAATCCAGGAAAAATTGCAAATTCTGAGTGATGCAGCCAAATACGACGTTTCCTGTTCATCCAGCGGCAGTCACAGAGCCAATCAGAAGGGCGGCATCGGCAATGCCGCCTGCTCCGGTATTTGTCATACCTGGTCCAGTGATGGCCGCTGTGTATCCCTGCTGAAAATACTCATGACGAATTATTGTATCTATGACTGTGCCTATTGTGTCAACCGCTGCAGCCGGGAGACGAAGCGGGCTATGCTGACACCGGAAGAAATTGCCGATATTACGATACAGTTTTACCGGCGCAATTATATAGAAGGGTTATTCCTGAGTTCCGGTGTCTACCAGAGTCCCGATACGACGACGGAGCTTCTCATCCGTACGGCGCGGCTGCTCCGCGATGTCTATCATTTTAACGGATACATCCATATGAAAGGCATACCCGGGACGGATGAACGACTGATCCGGGAACTGGGACAGTATGTGGACCGGCTCAGCGTCAATATAGAACTGCCCTCATCGGCAGGCCTCCGGCTTTTGGCGCCGCAAAAAACGAAGCAGAGTATCCTCCTGCCCATGCGTGCTGTCCGCGCAGGCATTGCCGAACGGCAGGAGGAACGGAAAAAGAGCCGCAAAGTACCTGCTTTCGTACCGGCCGGGCAGACGACGCAGCTCATCATCGGAGCGACGCCGGACAGTGACCGCACGATTTTGCGTCTTAGCGAATCATTGTATCGCCATGTGAGCCTGAAACGCGTTTATTATTCAGCCTATGTGCCCATGCTCCATGGGCCGGGACTTCCGGAACTGAGGACGCCGCCGCTCCTGCGGGAACACCGTCTTTATCAGGCGGACTGGCTGCTGCGTTTTTATCAGTTTACGGCCGATGAAATACTGAGTGACGATATGCCTGATTTTGATCTTCACCTCGACCCGAAAGCCTGCTGGGCCCTGCGGCATCCGGAAGTCTTTCCCATTGAAATCAACCGCGCTTCCTATCACATGCTGCTCCGCGTGCCGGGCATTGGCGTACAGTCGGCACGGCGCATCTGCGCGGCCCGCAGGCAGGCCTGGCTTTCCTATGACAGTCTGCGGCGCCTGGGAATCGTCCTCAAACGGGCAAAATATTTCATCACCTGCCGGGGACGGTACTATGGCGGTCATACAGGGCAGGGGGAAATCCGGCGGCATCTCCTGCAGGATGAGGGGCGGTCCCGCTACGAAGAAGTTGATTTGTTTTCGGGAGGCACCATATGAATTACGAATATGACGGGACGTTTTTCGGCTTTTTGTCGGCTGTATTTGACGCCTGGCATGATGGCATAGAAAAGACAGAAAATATCCGCACCCAGGGGGAGCTATCGCTGTTTGATCAACCGCGGTTTGTGCCTTCTGATCCCGGCAAAGCCCGGCGGATCCTGGAAGCACTCCGTAAGCAGTGTGGCGGCAGGGCCAGTCATTTCCTGTACTATGCCTTCATGGCAGAACTGCCCGGGAGGGAAGAGGCGCTCCTCCTGTACCTGAGGCTGGCCTTTCATTATAAAAAAGAATTTCTCCGTCATCTCAGCGATGAACCGGTCTGGGCAGTACGTCAGATGGCCCGCAGGACGGGCAATGAGCGCCACAAGTTACTGGGGCTGCTGCGCTTCCGTGAATTGTCCGATGGTATGCTCTATGCCCGGCTGGCACCTTCCTGTGCTGTCGTACCCCTTATGGCACCGCACTTTGTTTCCCGTTTTCCCGGAGAACGGTGGGTCATCCACGATATACGCCGGCACATGGGTGTCCTCTATGAGAATCACACCCTTTCCCTGATTGAAATCCCAAGGACGTTGCAGGAATTATCTCTTTCCCGGGACGAGCAGGGATTCAATCATCTCTGGCAGGCGTATTATAAGACTATTGCTATAAAAGAACGGCGCAATGATACGGTGCGGCGCAGCTTTATGCCGGAAAAATACTGGCCCTGGCTCATAGAGGATGCGAAACATTCATGATTTGTTATTTCCTTTTTCCCCTGCTTGTTATATAATAGTAACATTGAAATAAAAAAAGAAAGGTTGGAATTCCGTGAAACCCGTTGTCGTAAGCGTTACGAGCATCCAGCGCAATGAACAAGGTCAGGAGCTGAAAATGGAGCTCGTATCGGAAGGCAAGTATTATAGGAAAAAAGATACCCAGTATATTATGTATGCCGAAAGCGAAATCACAGGACTTGAAGGTGTGACCACCATCATCAAGGTCCTGGATAATGGCAACGTCGTACTGGTACGGACAGGGAAGATGCAGCAGCGGCAGGAATACTGGCCGGGAAGGGAAACCCATTCGTGGTACGATACGCCTCTGGGCAGGCTTCCGGTCACGCTGAAGACCTATGTGTGCCGCTCCACTCTGTCAGATGGTACGGGACATATCGAGCTGGGATACGATGTGACAATCGATGGTTTTGCGTCCAATTATAATCAGCTGTCTATTGATGTGCAGGAGGATCATGCGTAATGGAAATGAAAGAATTAGTCAAGCAAGGCATACAGGAAGCTCTGGACAGAGCTGTCAAGGCGGGCACACTGCCTCAGGGAGAATACCCTGAAGTCGTGCTCGAAGTACCTCCCCAGAAGAAATTTGGCGATTTTGCGACGAATATTGCCATGCAGTCGGCGCGCATTGCCCATACATCTCCGCAGCTGATTGCCCGCGCTATTGTAGACCAGATGGATTATCCCTGGCTGGACAAGGCAGAAATTGCCGGTGCCGGCTTTATCAATTTCTTTCTGAATCATATGGTAATTTACGATACGCTCCGGCAGATTCTTTCTGCAGGTGAACAGTATGGGCAGGCAGAGCTGCGGGAAGATGACACCGTGCAGGTCGAATACGTCAGTGCCAACCCGACGGGACCGCTCCATGTCGGCCATGGCCGCGGCGCTGCCTACGGCAGTGCTCTCGTAAATCTTTTACGCAAGGCCGGCTACCATGTACAGGCTGAATATTATATCAATGACGCCGGCAATCAGATGGATAATCTGGCGGCTTCCGTCAATGCACGCTATCTGGAACTTTTAGGATATCCTTCGGAAATCCCGGAAAACGGATATCACGGCCATGACATCGTTGAAACGGCCCAGGCCATTATAGACCAGGACGGGGATGCGTATTTATCTATGGCAGAACCGGAACGGCTGGCGTACTTCAAGGACCGGGCCTATGCAGAAAAACTGAAGGCCCTGCGGCAGGATCTGGCTGCGTTTAATGTCCATTATGATAACTGGTTCAGCGAACGGACTCTCCATCCCGATGCCATCCGCGCGGCCTGTGATGAATTGAAAAAACGGGGCAAGGCCTACGAAAAAGACGGGGCGCTCTGGCTGAAATCGACCGATTACGGCGACGATAAAGACCGGGTCATCATCCGCGATAACGGCGTGCCAACCTATCTGGCTGCCGATATTGCCTATCACAAGAACAAATATGAACGGGGCTTTAAGAAGATGATCAATATCTGGGGTGCCGATCATCATGGATACGTAGCCCGCGTCAAGGCGTCCATGGCAGCTCTCGGATATGATCCGGCTCAGCTGGAAGTGCTGCTGCTGCAGATGGTCAGCCTGTTCCGCGATGGCAAGCCCGTGAAGATGAGCAAGCGGACTGGCCAGGCAATCACCCTGAATGAGCTGATTGAAGAAGTCGGGACCGATGCAGCCCGGTATTTCTTTATCATGCGCTCTCTCGATACGCAGCTCGACTTCGACCTGGACCTGGCGAAATCCCACAGCAATGAAAATCCGGTCTACTATATCCAGTATGCCCACGCCCGGATTTACAGTATTTATAAACAAATCGAGGAAGCAGGCGGTACTATCCCGGAAGAATGGTCTGACGTAGTCTGGGATACACTGAAGGAACCACAGGAACTGGAACTGATCAAGAAGATGGCGGCTTTCCCGGAAGAAATTCAGATTGCCGCACGGGAACGGGCTCCGCACCGCATAGCTCATTTTGCTCATGAACTGGCCAGCCTGTTCCATAACTTTTATAACCACTGCCATGTCATCCAGCCCGATAAGGACCTGGAAAAAGCAAGACTGGCCCTGGTTACGGCCGTCCGGATTACCATCGCCGGATGTCTGGCTATTTTAGGGGTTTCTGCTCCTGAAAAAATGTAATATAATATACTTTATGATTTCCTGCCGCAGTTGCGGCATCTTACAGTACTTACTTTATCAGTCTACGAGCAGTCATGCTCAGCAGGGAGGAATTATGGCTAAATACATATTTGTGACAGGCGGGGTTGTTTCATCACTCGGTAAAGGGATTACGGCAGCGGCACTGGGCCGTCTTCTGAAGAATCGTGGTTTCAAGGTTACGATTCAGAAGTTTGACCCCTATATCAATGTAGACCCCGGTACGATGAGCCCCTATCAGCACGGTGAAGTTTTTGTCACCGACGACGGCACGGAAACAGATTTGGATTTAGGTCATTACGAACGTTTCATTGATATCAATCTGGGTAAGAATTCCAATGTCACGACCGGCAAGATTTACTGGTCGGTGCTTCAAAAAGAACGGCGTGGCGATTATCTGGGCCATACGGTACAGGTTATTCCCCACATTACCAATGAAATCAAAAACCGCGTGTACCGTGTAGGCGATGATGACAATGCCGACGTCGTCATTACGGAAATCGGCGGGACTGTCGGCGATATTGAAAGCCTGCCGTTCCTGGAAGCCATCCGCCAGATAAAGAAAGAAGTAGGCCGCAATGACGTGTTGTATATTCACGTCACTCTGGTACCGTACATCGGAGCTGCGGGCGAACTGAAGACGAAACCGACCCAGCACAGCGTAAAAGAATTGCGGGGTATTGGCATCCAGCCCGATATCATCGTCTGCCGTACAGAACGGCCGCTGTCTGATGAAATGAAAGATAAACTGGCCCTGTTCTGCGATATTGATAAAGATGCTGTCATCGAAAATAAAACACTGGACAGTATCTATGAAGTTCCGCTTCTCCTTTCTGAAGAAGGATTGGATCGTATCGTACTGGAAAAACTGGATCTGCCGGATAAACCGTGCGATATGGAAGACTGGAAGAAGATGGTCCATGCTATCTATCACACGGAACATGACCTTACGATTGCCCTCGTAGGCAAATATGTAGCACTTCACGATGCCTACCTCAGTGTAGCCGAAGCACTGAGTCATGCTGGTTATGCCTATAAGACCAAAGTGCATATCAGATGGATTGATTCGGAAACGCTGGAACCGTCTGATGCCAATCTTGATGAAGTGTTCAGCGGTGTAGATGGCATTGTCGTACCCGGCGGATTTGGCAACCGCGGTGTAGAAGGCAAGATTAAGACGGTACAGTATGCGCGGGAACATAAGATTCCCTACCTGGGACTTTGCCTGGGTATGCAGTGCGCTGTCATGGAATTCGCCCGCAACGTCGTAGGCCTGAAAGGGGCAACGAGTTCGGAATTCCAGGAAGATGCCGAATTTCCGGTCATCGATCTCATGCCGGATCAGGTGGATATTTCTAACAAAGGTGGTACGATGCGCCTCGGCTTATATCCCTGCAAACTGGCTGAAGGCACTAAGGCACGGGAAGTTTACGGACAAGACCTTATTTACGAACGGCATCGTCATCGCTGGGAATTCAACAATAAGTACCGGACAGAACTTACCAAAGCCGGGCTGGTCATATCGGGGACATCTCCTGACGACCGGCTGGTCGAAATTGTAGAACTTCCGGATCACCCCTATTTTGTCGGCTGCCAGTTCCATCCGGAATTTAAATCCCGTCCGACTAAAGCCCATCCGTTATTCAGAGGACTCATCTCGACAGCGTTGGAATTAAAAAATAAATAAATCCGTCTGTATATTCTGCTGCTCCGCTATATCATGCGGAGCAGTATTTTTTGTGGCATCCTGCCCGAAAAGTTTATCGTTTAAGTTATATTTGTTGTCACTTTTTGATATAGTACTTTGTTCTAATTTTTCACATACATGGCCCAGGCTATGGTGATAATTCCATGAATCAGATAAATTCTTATCTATGTATCACGAATATGTGATGAATACAGACCTTTTCTGTATATAAAATACGCATAATCAATATGCAGAATAGGAAAAATGTTTTGGGACAAAAGTCGATAATCATGCGGAATATATAGAAGACATGCGGAAATAGGGTAGGAGCTTGCTATAATTTTCACATTGAATAATAAAAGAGATGATGATATAATGATAACGATTGAAAGTGGATAATTCTGTCCTGATAAAACGTTTATCTGCTTTCGAAAGAGCGGTCACCTAGTGATTGCAGATTTGTAAGCACCCCTTTGGGATACGATATAGTGCAGTCGGAATTCATCGGCGGCATTACGGCTTTCATGCCGTCTTGTAGAGGCGTCAAGTTATTCGACAGGTTTTTGACAGACAAGAAATATGCCGGGCCGGAAAACGTATCGCTTCTCTAAATTGGTTGCTTAATGTTTTTATTTTTTCATTATATATTTAATGAGGTGATTTTTGATGTTGAAAACCTTTAAAAGAGGTGGGGTTCATCCTGACGATGGCAAAATCTATGCAAAAGATAAAGCCATAGAAACCCCAGCAATACCGGATCAAGTAGTCATCCCGATGAGCCAGCATTTTGGCGCTCCTTGCACTCCGACAGTCAAGGTTGGCGATCATGTCAAGAAAGGGCAGCTCATTGGTACGAGCGATGCTTTTCTCCATGCTGACATCCATGCTTCTATTTCCGGTGATGTTGTCAAGGTAGCTCCCATGCCGCACAACATGATGGTTAAGTGCATGGCTGTTGTCATCAAATCGGATGGTAAGGATGAATGGGCTGATGGCATTCCCCAGGAACGGGACTGGACTAAGCTCGAAAGCAAGGAAATCATCGAACTGATTAAAAAAGCAGGCGTTGTAGGCTGCGGTGGCGCTACCTTCCCTGCTCATGTAAAATTTACGCCTAACAAACCTGTCGATACTTTCATTGTAAACGGTGCCGAATGCGAACCGTATCTGACATGCGACTACCGTGCCATGGTAGAAGATGAATATGTTCAGAAACTGGTAACCGGTGTCCAGATCATCATGAAAGCTCTCGGTGTACATCAGGGTTATATCGGAATTGAAGATAATAAACCGGAAGCTATTGCCAAACTGACAGAAGCTTTTAAAGATATTCCGGAAGTTACGGTTCAGCCTTGTGTCACGAAATATCCGCAGGGCGCTGAAAAAATGATGATTGAAGCCATGACAGGCCGTCAGGTCGAACCGGGCGGACTGCCGATGAATGTCGGCTGTGTCGTAAGCAATGTCGGTACGGTCATTGCCGTTACCGATGCCGTATGCCATGGTATCCCGTTCATTTCCCGTCTGACGACTGTAACCGGTGACTGCATCAAGGAACCGAAGAACCTGAATCTCCGTATTGGTACATTGTTCCAGGAAGTCATTGATTATTGCGGCGGTTTCTCCCAGACTCCCGACCGGGTAATCGGCGGCGGCCCGATGATGGGTCTTGCCCAGTACCAGCTCGATGTTCCTATTACCAAAGGTGCATCTGGTATCCTCGCATTATCGCCTGAAAAATGCCAGGTTGGTGAAGAATCTCCGTGTATCCGTTGCGGCCGTTGTGTAGAAGCATGTCCGATGGGTCTTATCCCGAGTCAGCTGAGCATCTTCTCTTCCTGCCAGGCATGGGATAAATGCATGGAATACGGTGTTATGAACTGCGTAGAATGCGGCAGCTGCGTTTATACCTGCCCGGCAAAACGCAATATCGTCCAGTATATCCGCAACGCCAAGGCACAATGCAAAGCTATGCAGAGAGCAGCACAGGCCAAAGCCGATGCGCAAAAGGCTAAGAACTAATTGGAAGAAGGGATATCATGAGTCCAGAAGCGAAAGGACAAACTATAGGAAAGGATGCTAAAGACATGCAGGAATTAAATCTTACTGTATCATCTTCACCGCATGTTCGCTGTAACGAAAGCATTCCTAAGATTATGTGGAATGTTGTAGCTGCTCTCGTACCGGCTGCTGCGTTCGGCGTTTACTATTTCGGTGCCAATGCACTTCTTAACATGGTCGTTGCAGTTGTGTCTGCAGTTATTTTTGAATTTTTATGGGAAAAAGCACTGCACAAGAAAGTCACTATCACCGATGGCAGTGCCGTCATCACCGGCCTTCTGCTGGCGATGTGCTGCCCGCCGAGCCTTCCCTGGTGGATGAGCATCGTCGGTTCCTTCCTGGCCATCGTCGTATGTAAACAGTCTATGGGCGGCCTTGGTTATAACCTCTTTAACCCTGCTCACGTCGGCCGTGCCGGCCTGATGGTTTCCTGGCCGATTGCCATGACGACATGGACTAACATGGACGGCAGTGCTGCTGTCAGTGCCGTTGCCGGACCTACTCCGCTGAATGCCTTCAAGCATGGCGGTCAGGATGCATTGTTCAATGCATTCAATGCCACCGACTGGGGTACCATTTATCAGCAGATGTTCTTTGGCATGCGCAGCGGTTCCGCTGGTGAAACCTGCACGGTCCTGTTGATTCTCGGCGGTCTCTATCTGATCTGGAAAGGTTACATCAAATGGCAGGTTCCGGTTGTCATGATTGCAACTGTCGGCGTTCTTACTGCTATTATTTACAGCCCCAATGCTGCTGTATTTGAAATGATGGCCGGCGGCCTCATTATTGGTGCTTTCTTCATGGCAACAGATATGGTCACGGCTCCGATTACACTGAAAGGCCAGATTATTTTTGCACTCGGTGCAGGCCTTATTACCGTACTGATCCGTGTACTCGGCGGGTATCCGGAAGGCGTTTGCTATTCCATCCTGCTCATGAACACACTGACTCCGCTGATTGACCGTCTCGTCAAACCGACCGTCTTCGGTGAAGTAAAGGCAAAGGGGGCTAAATAAAATGGCAGACAATAATAAGAGCGGTATCTTCAAAATCGCTATGAATCTGGTTTGCACGTGCCTCGTTTCCGGCTGTATCATCGGTCTCGTATTCTTCATTACCGGCCCGACGGCTGCAGCGAAAGCAGAACAGATGAAACAGGATTCCATGAAAGCCCTGGTCGATGCTGACCAGTTCGTTCCTGTTCCTGGTGAAACGGATACGTTCATCGCTCAGAAGGGCGGACAGAAAGTAGCGTATATCATTCCGACGGCTCCGAAAGGATATGGCGGACCGATCAAAATGCTGACCGCCGTTTCCATGGATGGCAAAGTCATCGATTATACGGTTCTCGAAGCCAATGAAACTCCGGGCCTCGGCGACAGAGGTGCTAAATCCCCGTTTAAAGACCAGTTCAAAGGCAAAAAAGCAGAAAATCTGGAAGTTACCAAAAATGCCTCTGAAAAGGATAAAATTCAGGCTATGACGGGTGCCACCATTTCTTCCCGGGCCTTTACAAAAGGCGTAAAAGAGGCTGTTGAAAAAGCAGCGCAGTTAGGGGGTAAATGATAATGAATCTTTGGAAAGTATTTACTAGAGGCATTATTGAAGAAAACCCGTACTTCGTCCTGGCCTTGAGCCTGTGCCCGGGCCTCGCCGTTACAACCAGTGTCGTCAATGGTCTGACTATGGGTTGTACAGTATGGTTCGTTATTACCGCCAACAACACGGTAGTTTCGATTATCCACAAATTGATTAACAAAAAAGTCCGTATCCCTGTATACATCACCTGTATTGCTACCATCGTAACGTGCGTACAGTTGTTCCTGCAGGCCTATGCTCCGGACCTGTATAAAGCTCTGGGCGTATACCTCGACCTGGTTGTCGTATTTGCTATCATCCTGGCACGTGCAGAATCGGTTGCTTCCAAAAACGGCGTCGTCGTTTCGTTCCTCGATGGTATGGGCATGGGCATCGGCTTTACGATTGCTATGTTCCTTATTTCCTTTATCCGTGAAATCCTTGGCAATGGCACCTTCTTTGGCATGCCGGTCTTTGGCGATGCTTATCAGCCTGCCCTGATCATGGCCCTGCCGCCAGGAGCTTTCATGCTCATCGGTTTCATCATGGCCGGTTTCAAAATCTGGAATAAGCATGTTGAAAGACAGAGACAATTGAAAGGGGTTGAAGGATAATGGGCGCATATTTTACGCTGTTTATCGGAGCTGTTCTGATTAACAACTTCGTATTGACCAAGTTCCTGGGCCTGTGTATCTTCTTCGGCGTTTCCAAGAACTTAAATGCATCCGTCGGGATGGGCTTTGCCGTAACGTCCGTCATTACCCTCAGTACAATCCTGGCCTGGCTGCTTTACACGCAGGTTCTCGTTCCACTTCATCTGGAATTCCTGCGTACGATTTCGTTCGTAATTCTGATTGCCAGTTTCGTGCAACTATTGGAAATTGTCATCAAGAAAGAATCTCCGACGCTGTATAACATGTGGGGGATTTACCTTATGCTGATTGCAACGAACTGTATCGTTCTGTCCGTTCCTGTTATCAGTGTTACCAACAATTACAACTTCGTTGAAAACATCGTATTCGCCGTTGGTGCCGGCCTTGGCTTTGCTCTGGCTCTGATCCTCATGGCCAGCTGCCGTGAAAAACTGGACTATGCAGATGTACCGGAACCGCTCAAGGGTACACCGATTGCCTTCGTTGTAGCTGGTATGCTGTCCCTGGCATTCCTCGGCTTTTCCGGTATGATATAACGGAGAAAAGGAGATGTACTAGATCATGGATTATACGTTAACCGCGATCATGGCTGTCGTCATTCTGACCTGCATTGGCCTCGTATTTGGCTTTGTCCTGGCCTCGGCAGATAAGAAGTTTGCCATGGAAGAAAATCCGCTCATCGGCGAAGTTAAAGAAGCACTGCCGCAAGGTCAGTGTGGTGCTTGTGGTTTTGCCGGTTGTGCAAAATATGCTGAAGCTGTCGTTCTCGATCCGGATGTTCCGCCCAATCTCTGCGTACCTGGCAAAGCAGCTGTTGCTGCTGTCGTAGCTAAACTGACAGGGAAAGTCGCTGAAGCAACGGAACCGAAATATGCCCACGTCAAATGCCGTGGCGGCAATGGCATTGCCAAACTTGCTTTTGAATACAAGGGCGTACATGACTGTGCTGCTGCCAAGCTGGTCCAGCAGGGTCCCAAGTTCTGTAAATTCGGCTGCCTTGGATTTGGCAACTGCGTACGCAGCTGTCCGTTCGGCGCTATGACCATGGGCGAAAATGGTCTGCCCCAGGTCAATAAAGACATCTGCACTGGCTGCGGCAAATGCGCCAGTGTCTGCCCGAACCATGTAATAGAACTGCTTCCTATCAGTGCAAAAGTAAGCGTAAGCTGCAGCTCCAAAGATTTTGGTGCACCGGCTATGAAGAACTGTAAAGCCCTCTGCCTGGGCTGCGGTTCCTGCATGCGCAACTGCTCGCATAAAGATGAAGAAGCCATCAAGATTATCGATCACCTCGCCGTTGTCAATCAGGATGTCTGCCACCATTGTGACAATGCTACCTGCCTGACCAAGTGCCCGACTGGTGCTATCGGTGAAATGATTAAAGGCGTCTATAAGAAAGAAGAAACGAAAGAAAACGTAGGTTAATATATGGATCTGAAACGCTATGCCCGTTATCTCAGCATGGCTGCGCTTTTGATCGTTATGAGCTGCTCCGGGTGTTCACTGCATCCGGAGCAGTCTTATAATAAGAGCACCATTGCCATGGATACAACGATTCAGCTGCGGGCAGAAGGAAAAGAAGCAAAAGAAGCCGTAGAAGAAGGGCTCGAACGGGTACATCAGCTCGATAGTCTGGCCAGTGCCCAAAATCCGGATAGTGATATAAGCCGCATCAATGCAGCGGCCGGTCAATCCTATGTCCAGGTAGACCCGTCAGTCTATGAAATGATTGCCATTGCCAAAGAATATTCGGAAAAGACCCAGGGGGCATGGGACATCAGTGTCGGTATCATCACAAAATTGTGGGATATCGGAAATGATGACCAGCATGTTCCGTCCGATGAAGAAATTGCATCGGCCCTGACTCACGTAAATTATAAGGATATCCTGCTCGAACCGGGAACTCACAGCGTCATGCTGGCGAAAGAAGGGATGTGCCTCGATCTGGGCGGTATCGCCAAGGGTTTTGCCGTCGATGAAGTTCGCAAGATTTATGAAGCCCACCACATTCAGAGCGGGCTCATCAACATGGGGGCCAGTTCTATGTATGCCGTCGGCAGGACGGGCAAGGATAAGCCATGGAAAATTGGTATCCGCCATCCCCGCAATGATTCTCCCGATACGTATCTGGGCATCGTTTCTATTGAGAATCAGGCCTTAGGCACTTCCGGGGATTATGAACGGTACTTCATCCAGGATGGCATCCGCTACCATCATATTTTTGATCCGCGGACCGGCCGGCCAGCCCGTTCCGGCGTTATGAGTGATTCTGTCGTCATTGATGGAAAGGTTGATCATGCCGGTATGCTCAGTGACATGTTTACGACCATTATCTTTGTCCTTGGACCTGAAAAAGGGATGGAATTCCTTAAAAATCTGGATGGTGTAGAAGGCGAAATAACGGCGGAAGACGGCACTGTATACATGACGGAAGGGTTTAAGGACCATTTTTCTGATCTTAACGAGGACTTTCATCTGGTGAAGTAAATCCTGTATTCTGTGGATTTTCTCGTTATACGATTGATTATAAAGACATTCAATAAATTTTAAATTATATATTTACATTTCCTTTATAATGTAAGATAATATATGTATGCAGAAATCTTTTAATCTTGCATTAACTAACGTAAGGGGGATGTAACCTGAATGGATCATATTGACGAAAAAATCCTGACAATTCTTAAGAAGAATGGCAAGGCTTCAGCTACGGAAATCAGCAAAATAGTCGGCCTGTCTATACCGGCTGTTTCAGAACGAATCCGTAAAATGGAACACAATGGTATTATTGAAGGCTATGGGGCTAAAATCAGCCGCCGCAAGACGGGCTATAACGTCACGGCCTTTATTATGGTCAACCTGGAACGTTCCGGTGATGTGGAAGAATTCCGCCAGAAAGTTGTCGAATTTAACCAGGTATTGGAATGCCATCATGTGGTCGGTGCTTTTGACTACCTGCTGAAGGTATTGGTCAAGACACCGGACGATCTGGAACATTTCCTCATGGAAGAGCTCAATGAAATTCCGACGGTAGCTTCATCTCAGACATTCATGTGTCTTTCTACTTTGAAGGAAGAATGGAATGTCAATGTGCAGTGAAAAAGAAACGGGCGTGCAAAGCAGTTTTGCTTTCGCACGCCCGTTTCTTTTTATAGAGCTGATTTATTTATCTAATATGTTTCCGTCAAGGGAGATGGTAACCACCTGCCAGGGAATGAACTTGCCACTCTGCTGCAAGGCTTTTTTGGCTGCCATTTCCAGTCCACCGCAGCAGGGAACTTCCATGCGGACGATAGTTACTTCTTTTATGTCATTGCTGCGGATGATTTCCGTCAACTTTTCTGAATAGTCGATGTCATCCAGTTTGGGGCAGCCGATAAGGGTGATACGGTTTTTGATGAAGTCTTCATGAAAACGGCCATAAGCATAGGCGGTGCAATCGGCGGCGATGAGGAGCCGGGCACCGTTAAAATATGGTGCATGGGCTGGTACCAGTTTGATTTGTACCGGCCATTGGCGCAACCGGGACAGGGACGGCTGGGATGATGCGCATCCAGAATCCTGGCCTGTAAGTACCTGGCTCTTCTGGCCGGGACAGACAGGCTGCTCCTGATGCAGTGTCTGCATGCGGCTTCCGGGGCAGCCCGTTCCGGTATAATGTGCTTTTTGGTGTTCCGCTACCGCCTGGGCATCATAGGGAGCCGCTTCACGTTCTTCAAAGGTAATGGCATCGGTCGGGCAATGGGGAAGACAGTCACCCAGGCCATCACAGTAGTCGTCCCGCAGCAGCGTGGCTTTGCCGCTTATCATGGCAATCGCTCCTTCATGGCAGGCCCGGGCACAGGAGCCGCAGCCGTTACATTTATCCTGATTGATGTGAATGATTTTACGTTTCATTTGAATTTCCTCCTTAATACACAGGGTTTTATGATATACTTTTATTCAGAGTGCTTTTGTTTATATCATTAGTATAGTACAATAAGAAAGAAAAATCTGTTGTTATTCTAACAATGAGGTGCGAAATGAATCAAAATGTGACTGTATTAAAAAAATTGCCCTTATTTCTGGGAATTAACGAAAAGGAAATCGATGTACTCCTTAAAGATATGGGAAGCCGTGTACGTTCATACGATAAGGGAAATTTTATCTTTTATGCCGGTGATGAAGTGCATGCATTGGGCATTGTTCTACATGGTAGTGTCCATATTATACAAGAGGATTACTGGGGAAATCGTAATATACTGGCATATATCCCTGCAGGAGGCATGTTTGCAGAAGCTTTTGCCAGTCTTCCCGATGCCCGTTCTGCCGTCGATGTCATGGCGGTAGAAAAAAGTGAAGTGCTGTTCATCAATCTCCGCTACATCCTGGGTGGCCATACGACGCTGACGGAAAGTCAGAAAACATTGGCGGCCAATCTGCTGGCAGTATTGGCTGGAAAAAATCTTGTACTGACTGAAAAAATACGATACATGTCACAGCGTTCGACAAGGCAGAAACTGATGGCCTATTTATCACACGAAGCGAGAAAAAGAGGCAAGGATACGTTTTCCATCGAATTTAACCGGCAGCAGCTGGCAGATTTTTTATCCGTAGACCGGTCTGCCATGTCGGCTGAATTGGGCAGAATGAAGCGGGATGGCCTTATTGACTATAATAAAGAAACGTTTACCCTGTTCCATAGCTGATTTAGACGGGAAAGGGAACTGCTATATGGAAAAAAATCTGAATATTTCCGTTAGTTAGTGTATAATACTAATAAAAATATATAACAAACGCATAGCATTAGAGTAACTTAATTGGAGGGGTACACATGAAAAAGAAAACTGCAGCCCTGGCGCTGGTTCTGTCCTGTTTAGTCAGTTCAGTATTTGCAGCAGATTATTCTCATTTGGTCATTATGCATACTAACGATACTCATGGATACGATCAGCGTGCCGATGGTGTCAACGGTATGGCAACCGTTGCGGCACTCAGAAAAGATTTTGAAGCCCAGGGAAAACAAGTATTACTGCTCGATGCAGGGGATGCAATCCAGGACAACAATCTGGTCAATCTGAGCAAAGGAAAAACGGCTATTGAATTCATGAATGCCGCCGGATACGATGCCATGGCCCTGGGCAATCATGAATTCGATTATGGGGCGGATGTCACACAACAGCGCATCAAGCAGGCTCATTTCCCCGTCATGTCAGCGAATATCATCGTAGACGCCACGGGAAAGCCGTTTACTCCGAAGACACATGCCATCCTTAAAAAAGGCAATCTGAACATTGGCGTATTTGGCCTGACGACCCCTTCGACGGTGACGACTTCCAACCCGAAAAGTACGCGGGGACTGACGTTCCTGGCTAAAGATAATATGTATACGGCTGCTCAAAAGGAAGTCAATGCATTAAAAGATGCAGACTGTGATCTGGTCATTGCCATCGGTCATCTGGGAAGTGCTCCCGATGCAGCGGGAGACCGGTCGGACGATGTGCTCAATCACGTTCAGGGAATTGACATTTTTATTGATGGCCATGATCATGTCATAAAAGACCGTACAGTAAACGGCACACTGTTAGCCGAAACGGGGGCACATCTGGCCAATATCGGTGTCATTCAACAGGTTGATGGGAAATGGAAAGAAGACCTGTATCCTTATGGACGATATAATAAGGAAGATCCTAAAGTAAAAGCTATAGTAGATAAGGCACAGGCCCGTATTACCAAGAAGTTGGCCAGTGTGGTCGGCACAACGGCGATGACGCTCGATGGCACACGCGCACCCGGCGTCCGGACTGAAGAAACGAATCTGGGTGATTTTCTGGCCGATGCCTTCCTGTGGCAGGTACGTCAGGCTACGGTGTTACAGCATGTCCGTGTTGATGGGGCTATCATGAATGGCGGCAGTATCCGTGCTTCTATCAACAAGGGAAAAATCACAGAAAATGATTTGCTGCTCGTCATGCCTTATCACAACTACCTCCAATATGTGACGATGAAAGGATCGACGTTATTGGAAATCCTGGAAGCCGCAACCTGTACGACCCCGAAAGCTATTGGTGCATTCCCGCAGGTAGCAGGGATTGAATACACCGTCGATACGCGGGTACCTTATGCCAAAGGGGACGTATATCCTCATTCCACCTATTATAGTCCGGCAAAACCGGGAAGCCGCGTGACCATTACAAAAGTAGGTGGCAAATCCTTCAACCCCGATGCGACGTATTGCATCGTCGTTCCCGATTATCTGACATCGGGTGGCGATACCTATTCTGCCTTGACAGATCCCGCTAAAGTAACGGTTGGTGATGTCGATTATCTCGATGTCGATGCTGCCCGCAATTATATCAAAGAAGCTCTGGGAGGAAACGTGGGAGATACGTATGCAAAACCACAGGGCCGTATTACGATTATTTAGACAAAAGGGAAAGAAGGATTCAGTATGGAAGCGAAAGAAATTCCTCAGCCCCATACCCAGCTGACCAAAGCCATTGACACGGATTCTGCCATTATCATGGGAGATCCTGCACGGGTAGATACGATTGCGAAATTGATGGATCATGTCGTTCCCTGGGCCTGTAACCGGGAATACAAATCCATTATTGGCATGTACAAGGGGAAAAAGATACTAGCTATGTCTACAGGAATCGGAGCACCGTCTGCGGGCATTGCCGTGGAAGAAATGCATAATGTCGGTATTAAACGGGTTATCCGCGTCGGTTCTGCCGGAGCCATGCAGCATGATATACCGCTAGGGCAGTTAGTGATTGCCGAAGGAGCTGTCCGCGATGATGGACTGTCCCGCAAGTATGTGCCGGAAATATATCCGGCCGTACCGTCCTTCCGGCTCCTGGCCCTGGCCCATACATATGCTCCAAAGGCCTGTTATGGCATTATCCGTTCGCACGATGGATTTTATATGGATGACAATGATAAGACCGAAGCGTTCTGGTCTGAAAAGGGCATTGTCGCCGATGATATGGAATCGGGGATTCTGATGATTATCGGCCGCTTGCGCCATATGGAAACATTGTCGATCCTGAATAATGTCGTCCTCTATCAGGGAGACCTGGCAGAAGGTGTCAATGATTTAGTGAATAGTGCCGATCTCGTGGCAAAGGGAGAACAGGACTCGCTCGTGACGGCTCTGCAGATCCTTTCTGATCCGGAAGGAGAAGCATAATATGGAAACAACACAGCATAATTGGTTTTATAGCCAGCTCTTTACCAACTGGAAGCGCTTTGAAGTTACCTATGTGGCCGTGCTGATTTTATTGCAGCTCGTCGTCTATGCCATCGCCCCCGACAGCATCGTCGGCATGATTTCCGGCGTAGCCGGAGTGCTTTGTCTGGTATACGGCATGAAAGGCCGTAAAATATCTTTTATCTTTGGCTTTGTACAATGCGTTGCCATGACATACATTGCCTGGATCAGCCATGCCTATGGGTCTTTTGCCATGGATATCGTCTATGTCATTTCCCAGCCGATAGGATGGTATATGTGGGGGCATCAGGAAACGACTCATTCGTTTCAACCGGGGACGCGGAAAAAAGTATTTATGGCAGCCTTCATTGCCTGGGCGGCCGGCTGGTTCGTCCTGGCCCAGGTAGGCGGCCAGCTGCCTTATTTTGATTCCATTAACTTCGTAGTCAGCTTTATAGCTCAGATTCTCTACATTCTGAAGTATAATGAAAACTGGTCTCTCTGGATTTTTGTCAATATTGCCAATTTTATTTATTGGACGATTTTATCGATTCAGATGGTACTGGGGGACAACACGATTGGCACCCTGGGAGCCAACTTGTCCCAGGTGGCGTTACAGGCCGCTCTGTTGTTCAATGCCATCTATGCACAGAAAGTATGGTCCAGCGGTGAAGCCGATAATGAAGGCGGCGCAGCTTAAGATTACGTAATACACATATGATTCCGCTTAAAAAAGCAGTAGCATTACGCAAAAACGCGTAATGCTACTGCCTTTTTTACAATCACTTATTTCAGATGAGTCAAGATATGCCCCATCTTATTTTTCTTAGTTTCCAGATAGAATTCATCAAATTTCTGGGCCGGCATTTCAATGGGAACCCGTTCGACGATTTCCACGCCAAACCCTTCGAGACCGTAAATCTTGAGGGGATTATTGGTAAGGAGCCGTAATTCCCGGGCACCCAGGTCCTGGAGTATCTGGGCACCGATCCAGTATTCGCGGAGATCCGGGGCAAAGCCCAGTTTTTCGTTGGCTTCTACTGTGTCATACCCCTGTTCCTGCAGGGCATAGGCTTTGAGCTTATTGATGAGCCCGATGCCGCGTCCTTCCTGGCGCATATACAGGAGGATGCCCCGCCCTTCCTTATTGATCTGCGTCAGGGCGGCGGCCAGCTGTTCACCGCAGTCGCAGCGGCAGGAACCGAAGACATCACCGGTCAGGCATTCCGAATGGACCCGGCAGAGGAGATTTTTGCCATCGCCGATTTCGCCTTTGACGAGGGCGACATGGTGTTCCCCGGTCAGGTCATTGATATAACCGTAAATCTTGAATTCGCCGTATTTGGTAGGCATCTTTGCCGTAGCTTCCCGCACGACGTGTTTGTCATGACGACGGCAGTAATTCTGCAGATCGTGGATGGAGACGAAAGTCAGGTGGTGAGTGCGGGCCAGTTCCCAAAGTGCCTTGGAGTGCATGATTTCGCCGCGTTCATCGAGGATTTCGCAGCATACGCCGACTTGCTTCAGCCCGGCCAGGCGCAACAGGTCCAATGTGGCTTCCGTGTGGCCGTTGCGCATGAGGACACCGCCCTTGACGCCGGTCAGGGGAAATACATGTCCCGGCCGGGTAAAATCATCAGCTGAGATAGAATCTGTCGCGGCTTTCTGGATAGTACGGGCCCGGTCTTCTGCCGTGATACCCGAATCTGTATCTTTATAGTCGATAGAAACGGTAAAAGCCGTATGGTTGTTGTTGGTGTTTTCGCCTACCATAGGGAACAAGCCCAGCTTATGGGCATATTCCTGACTGACGGGCAGGCAGATGAGTCCCTTGCCATGATTCATCATGAAATTGACGTTTTCCGGGGTGCAGTACTGGGCAGCGCAGATGAAGTTGGCTTCATCTTCCCGTTCGGGATCGTCGGCAACCATGACGATATGACCAGACTGCAATTCCTGGATTGCTTCTTCAATCGTATTATATGTTTGTTCTTTTGTATCCATCAGAAACCTCCTGTATATAATTAAAAGCCCTGTTGCACTATGCATGCACAGGGCTTTATGACAATAAGAATACACATACACTATCATCATATCTTCTCTCATCCAGACTCTACTGTCGGTTTTGGAATTTCACCAAATCGTACACTGCGTGTTCGCGGACTGTCACCGCCGGTCGGGGATTGCGCCCTGCCCTGAAGATTATTCTATTATACCTGCAAATAGAAAGGAAGTAAAGAGACACCTTTCAGGTATTCATTCCACATCAAAGATTTTACCGGGATTGAGGATGTTGTTTGGATCGAGCGCTTTTTTTACGGCCCGCATCATGGCCAGTTCGTCGGGATTGGTGAATTCTTCCATCAATGCCTTGCGTTTGCTGCCAATTCCGTGTTCACCAGACAGACGGCCACCCAGCTGATAAATGAAACGATACAGCTCCTGCTGATTTTCCGAAACTTTTTCTTCCCATTGTTCGTATGTGAGGTCCTCGTTTTTCAAAATGTTCAAATGAATATTGCCATCTCCGGCATGACTGGCGATGCGTGTGATGAGGCCATATTTCCGGGCCAGTTCCAGAATCCGGGCCAGAAGCCGCGGCTCCTGATCGACAGGGACGACGACGTCTTCCTTACATACGATAAGGCTTTCGGCACGTACCGCTTCGGCAAAGGCCTTGCGGGCCTGCCAGATCCGGGCCGGGTCGGCGACCAGTACGGAAGAAGCACCACTGGCCGTGCACAGTTCGTCGAGGACGATGGCTTTATCATCGAGGTCGTCTTCACTCGTGCCTTCTACTTCCACAATCAGATAATTGCCCGTATCGCTGCCTTGGAGCGTTTCGTTCAGATAGCGTTCTACGGATTTGATGGTGATGTTGTCCATAAACTCAACGCACGTCGGCGTTATGCCGGCTTTTATGATTTTATTGACGACGCCGATGGACGCTGCTGTGTCGTCGAACACGGCGAGAAGGTCCAGCTTGTACCGGGGTTTGGGGAGTAATTTCAATGTGGCTTTGGTGATGATGCCCAGTGTTCCTTCTGATCCGATGACCAGCTGATCCAGACAATATCCCGTCGATTGCTTCTGCAGGCGGGCACCGAGCTGTACAATCCGTCCCGTAGGATTTACGATTTCAATGGAATAGACCTGATGCCGCGTTGTCCCGTATTTTACGGCCCGGTTGCCACCGGCATTGGTCGCGATGTTTCCGCCGATGAAACAGGAATCGCCGCTGCAGGGGTCGCCGGCATAGAATAATCCTTTTTCTTCAGCGGCTTTTTGCAAATCTGACGTGCGCACACCCGGTTCAACGACTGCGTACAGGCTGTCTGTATTGATTTCCAGGATATGGTTCATTTTTTCCAGTGACAATACGATGCCTCCATAGATGGGAACAGCTCCGCAGGCCAGCCCTGTTCCGGCACCGCGGGGAACGACAGGGAAATGATACTCGTTGGCCAGCTGTACGATGGCCGCGGCCTGTTGGGCTGATTCGGCAAATACGACGGCTTCCGGCATATGGTGGTATGCCGGATCGGTTACTTCGTCATGGCTGTATGGCTGCATGGCGTCAGTCTCTGTAAGAACATTTTTGCTGCCGGCAATTTCTTTCAGCCTGGTCAGTATTTCATCGTTTATCGGTGTATATGGCATAACGTAGCCTCCTTTTCGAATACATATGTCTATTATAGGAGAGATTCTCCTATTTTAAAAGGGGATAATCTCTAAGAAATGGGCCCTTTTCGTCAGCCACATTACGGCATTTCCCTTTAAATATCGGGAAAAGGCTTTATCTTGTAGTCATTTCAAGGTATACTATAAGTTAAGATTTTTTTAATCTGAAAAGGAGCTGAGACATGACGGTGAAACGTACAGGACGACCGCGCCTATCCGGGCAGGGCAGGAGACGGAACGTCCGCCGCAGGAAAAAGGCGGGCTGGTCTGCTTATAAGCGGATTGTCGTGGCTATTTTGATTTTTGGCGGCCTGTTTCTCGGT
Organism: Megasphaera sp. UBA4233; assembly: GCF_002395615.1. Classification (NCBI taxonomy): domain Bacteria; kingdom Bacillati; phylum Bacillota; class Negativicutes; order Veillonellales; family Veillonellaceae; genus Megasphaera; species Megasphaera sp. UBA4233. Next base: position 128,526 of record NZ_DGXL01000025.1, read on the forward strand.
TCCAAGATATATGAGTTATGGCAGATTCATCAGGATATGACGATAACGGTCAACCAGGAACGGGAATTGACTGAAGAAAACCAGAAACTGCATGAAGAAAAAGACCGGCTGTCTTCACCGGAAGAAATCATGCGACAGGCGCGGGAACAGTTCGGACTGGCAAAGCCGGGTGAAATCCCATACCGTCGCTGATGGGGCGGAAAGGCAGTAGAAAGCATAATTTACGATTGAATTTTTTAATGTTTATTAGTATAATGTGTGTAAACGCTATTTGCGACGCGTGTCTATAGTTAAAGGAGGATGTCTTAGCAGCATGACAATCGAAGTAGGCAGTGTATTGGAAGGAACTGTTACAGGAATAACCAAGTTCGGTGCATTTGTCGAACTGCCGGATAAAAAAATTGGTCTCGTCCATATTTCTGAAGTAGCAAATGAATATGTAAAAGATGTTCATGATTTCCTGAAAGTTCAGGATAAGGTACATGTCAAGGTATTATCTATTGATGAAAAAGGGAAGATCGGCCTGTCTATCAAGCGGACACAGCCGGCTCCGGAAAAGAAAGAGTTTCATTCCAAGCGGGAATTTCACCACCACAATGGCGGGTTTGACATGAACCGCCGCGCTCCCCAGTCTCTGTCCTTTGAAGATCGGCTGAGCAGATTTTTGAAAGAAAGCGATGAACGGTTGATGGATCTGAAACGCAATACTGAATCGAAACGCGGCGGCCGCGGTGCCCGGCATGCTGATTAATTCCGTATCCAGGAAGGTATGGAGGGAAAAGAGTATTCCGACAGGGAATGCTCTTTTTGTTTCTTCCTGTTATGCGAAAAGGAGCAGTTATGGAACATGATGTATATGCCGTTATCGATATCGGATCAAATTCTCTCCGCTTCATGCGGGGAAAAAAAGACCGGGACGGACAATGGCATTTTTCAAAAAAAGAATTAGCGACGACCCGTCTGGGAAAAGACGTATCCAGGACCGGCCGTTTGTCCAGCGAAGGAGTAGAGGCCTCGCTGGAAGCTATGCGGCAGTGGAACGATGCGTACCCGGATCTGTGCGTTTGCGCCGTAGCGACGAGTGCCGTGCGGGAAGCTTCGGACGGACAGGCATTCCTGGCGGAAGTACGGGCCCGCTTTGGCTGGCACTGCCGCATTCTCAGCGGGCTTGAAGAAGCCTCGTTCAGCTATCGCGGAGCGGCAGGCAGTGCGCTGCCCGGAATGGTCGTGGCAGTCCTCGATATAGGGGGCGGCAGCAGTGAAATGGCACTGGGAAAAGAGGGAAGGAGCCTCTGGTCGCATAGTTACCCCATGGGGGCCGTGCGGTTTTGTCAGGACGTATCCGGTCCGGCGGCATGTGACGCGCTGGAACGGCGCTGCCGCAATCAGTGGCTGCCCATACCGGCTGTTCCTGACCGGCTGCTGGGCGTGGGCGGCACGCTTACGTCACTGGCAGCTATGGAACTGGGACTGGATCCCTATGATGCGGACCGGGTAGAAGGCACTGTCATTACCCGGGATTGTCTGTCAGGCTGGATTGACACACTGAAACGTATGACGCCGGAGGAACGGCGTCATATAAAAGGACTGCAGCCACGGCGCAGCGATATCATCCTGCCCGGTCTGCTTATAGCCCGTTCGTGCCTTTGCCATTATGATATTCCGGAAATCCAGATCAGTGAAAAAGATCTCATGGAAGGTATTTTTTACAGCCAGGCGTTCCAGGATGCGGCCTGGCGGAACCGATGAAGTCCACGGCCGGCCGCCTCCGGGATAAAGTAGAGTCATTCTGCCGGCATGAACAGCTGTTCCTGCCGGGTGATCACCTGCTCATTGCCTGTTCCGGCGGGCCGGACTCGCTGACCCTGCTTGATGTGCTGGCATCTCTGCGCCGTGCGTGGAATCTGACGCTGACCGTGTGTTATGTGCATCACGGCATCCGCCGGGCGGCTGATGATGAGGTTCCGGTAGTACGGAAGGCGGCAGAAGAACGGGGCTGTGGTTTTATGTGGGAATTTGTCGATGTGCCCCACGTTGCGGCGGTGACGCATCAGAGTCTGGAGACGGCCGGAAGGACGGAACGCTACCGCATTTTACGGCAATGTGCAGCACGATGCCAAGCTTCGGCAATTGCTGTAGCGCATCAGCAGAACGATCAGGCCGAAACGGTGTTGCAGCACCTGTTGCGCGGCAGCGGCCTTCAGGGCCTGGGCGGAATCCGACCTAAAAATGGCGACATCATCCGGCCCCTTCTGGCCTTGACACGGCGGGATATAGAAGATTATATTAAAGAACGGGGACTGGTTCCCTGCGAAGACGAAACCAATCAGAGCCGGGAATACGGGCGGAACCGCATCCGCCTGGAACTGATACCACAACTGGAGAAATATAATCCGGCAGTCATAGCCGATTTGAACAGGCTGGCCGTGCTGGCCGGTGCCGACGAGGAATTTCTTTCCCGCCAGACGGAGCAACGGGCTGCTTCCCTGGTGCAGGAAGACCAGAAGGGCGCCAGTATCGAAAAGAAGGCCCTGCTGTTACAGCCACTGGCTATGCAGCGACGCCTTATCCGGTATTTGTTTTCCCGTGTGCTCCAAAGTTTTCATGATGTGCCATTCCACTATACGGAAACCGTCCGCCAGCTGGCTGCAAAAGGTGCCGGTCATTGCTTTGAAGGGCTGGGCCTCTGTGTATATACGACAAAAGAACAATTGTGTTTTACCCGTGCTGCCCGGGGGGCATTTAAAAAGCGGCAGCATCATTGATTCATATTCAGGAGGAAAATCATGCATAGTGACGTAAAGCAAGTTTTATTTACAGAAGAACAGATCAAGGCCCGCGTACGCGAATTAGGCGCGCAGATAACGAATGACTATAAGGGGAAGAATATATTGCTTTGTGGCATTTTAAAGGGGGCCGTCACATTCTTTACCGATCTGGCCCGCTGTATCGATGGTCCTGTTGAATTTGATTTCATGGTCTGCTCCAGTTATGGCGCTTCGACGACTTCTTCGGGCTTTGTCAAGATCCGTAAAGACCTGGACAGTGATGTCAGGGGCCGGGATATCCTCATCGTCGAAGATATCATAGATACGGGGGTTACGCTCAGCAAATTGAAACCCCTTCTCCTGGAACGGGGGGCCGCTTCCGTAAAGATTGCGACGCTGCTCAGCAAGCCGTCGCGCCGGAAAGTAGATATCCCTGTCGATTATAATGGATTTGAAATCCCCGACGCTTTTGTCGTAGGATATGGACTGGACTATAACAGCCGCTATCGGAATCTGCCGTATATTGGCATATTGAAAGAAGAAGTGTACAGTCATTAAAAAATGTTGTTGCTTTCCTTAAAGTGTGATAATATAAGAATATATTTGGTTACTTCTCTCTCCTTGCGGCAGGGATGAACCTGTATATTCATAAAAACGTGCGCGAAAGGAGCAGTATTTTGAGTAAATTTGTGCGGAATGTAAGCCTTTACTTACTTATTATTATCGTTGCCGTCTCCATCATAGATGCTTTTACGACTAATAAGTCAGACAAGTCCGAAATCACGTATACGAATTTCATGAATCAGGTCCAGCAGAAGAAAGTAGATGCTGTACAGATTACGGATGATCATGCCATCGTCGGTCAGTTGAAAGATGGTACGTCCTTCACTTCCTATGCACCGACTGATTCGGCCTTGCTGCCGGCACTTCGGGATGCCGATGTCAATATCATTGCCAAGCCGCCTGAACAGCCTTCCTGGTGGATGAGCATGCTTAGCAACGTGTTGCCAATCCTGATCCTGATCGGTGTGTGGTTCTTCATCATGCAGCAGACACAGGGCGGTGGCGGCCGGGTCATGAATTTCGGTAAAAGTCATGCCAAAATGCATGGAGAAGGAAAAATCAAGGTTTCCTTCAAAGACGTTGCCGGTGAAGATGAAGCTAAGGAAGAGTTGTCAGAAATCGTCGAGTTCCTGCGCAACCCGAGCAAATATAACAATATCGGTGCTAAGATTCCGAAAGGGGTTCTTCTTTTCGGACCTCCCGGGACGGGTAAGACGCTGCTTGCCCGTGCTGTTGCCGGGGAAGCAGGCGTGCCGTTTTTCAGCATCAGCGGTTCGGACTTTGTAGAAATGTTCGTCGGCGTCGGTGCGTCCCGTGTACGTGACCTGTTTTCCCAGGCCAAGAAAAATGCCCCCTGCATCGTCTTCATCGATGAAATCGATGCCGTAGGCCGTCAGCGTGGTGCTGGCCTCGGCGGTGGACATGATGAACGGGAACAGACACTGAATCAGCTGCTGGTCGAGATGGACGGGTTTGGCGCCAATGAAGGAATTATTACCATCGCCGCGACGAACCGTCCGGATATCCTTGACCCGGCATTACTCCGTCCGGGCCGGTTTGACCGTCAAATTACTGTAGATCGTCCGGATCTGCGGGGACGGATTGCCATCCTGAAAGTACATGCCAAGGGGAAACCGTTGGGTAAGGACGTCGATCTGGAAACGATTGCCAAGAAGACACCGGGATTTACCGGGGCCGACCTGGGCAACCTGCTCAATGAAGCGGCTCTCCTGGCCGCACGTCAGGATAAGAAAGTCATCAATATGCCGGAACTGGAAGAAGCCAGTGAAAAAGTATGCTTCGGTCCGGAACGGCGCAGTCATGTCATCAGCGAAAAGGAAAAACGCCTTACGGCTGTACATGAATCAGGCCATGCGCTCATTGCCTATCTGCTGCCTGATGCCGATCCGGTCCATAAGGTCACGATTATTCCCCGCGGCCGTGCGGGCGGATATACGATGATGCTTCCGGAAGAAGACCGGTCTTACGAAACGAAGTCATACTATCTGGCTCAAATCCGCGTCGCCCTGGGTGGCCGGGCTGCAGAACAGATTGTATTCAACGAAATCAGCAGCGGTGCATCGGGTGATCTTCAGAGCGTTACCCGTATTGTCCGCCAGATGATTACCCGCCTGGGCATGAGCAGCAAGCTGGGGCCTATGGTATTCGGGGAACAGCAGGAACAGGTGTTCCTGGGTAAGAACCTTGGCCACGAACGCAATTACGGTGAACGCGTAGCCGAACTGATCGATAAGGAAATGCATGATATAGTTTCCGAAGCCTATGCAGATACACTCCGCATCCTGCGGGAACATCTCGATGCCCTGAAGAGCATGGCAAATGCGCTGATGGAAGTAGAAACAATCAACAGTGTGCAGGTAAAAAACCTCGTCGAATACGGTACACTGGATGCACCTGAACCGGAAACGGCTGATACAGATGCGGCCCAGAGTGCAGGCACAGAAACACAGGAAGCAGGTCAGACTGCACCGGAACCTCTGGCTGATTCCAAGCCAGACGATAATAAAACGGAAACGCCGTCTGGTTCTGTAGAAGTCAGCCCCTGGGGAAATACACTGAATAAAAAAGATGAATAAATAAAATAAAGCTGCAGCTATAGTTGCAGCTTTATTTTATAGAAATTGCTAGAGCGATTTGTTTATTAACATATCTTAAAGTTTTATCGATTACGTAATTTTATGGTATTGACAGTAAAAACTATTATGCTACAATTGCAGTAGGAAATAAAACTGGGTTGCATCCCCGCTGTATCGGACAGGGGAAAGGAGGAACGAATTTGAGACAGGATATCTTGGATTATTTACTGGAACATAAAGGTGAATTTGTATCAGGACAAAAAATATCAGATATGTTCGGCATATCCCGCACCGCTGTCTGGAAGCATATCCGCGTCCTGAAACAGCGCGGATATGTCATAGAATCATTTACAAAAAAAGGGTATTGCCTGAAGGAAGCACCGGAACTCCTGCATCCTGATGCCGTTACACAAGGACTGCCGACTAAAGTCATTGGCCAGAATCTGGTTTATTACGAAAAAACAGATTCGACCAATTCATTGGCCAAAAAACTGGCCAATGAAGGGGCGGAAGAAGGTACGGTTGTCGTGGCAGAAGAACAGAGCGGCGGCCGGGGACGGCTGAATCGTTCCTTTTTATCGCCTTTTGCCCAGGGACTATGGTTTTCGCTTATCCTGCGCCCTCCTTTCCTGCCTATGGAAGTATCGAAGATGACTCTTCTCGCTGCCGTGGCGATCACTCATGCTCTGCGCCAGCAGGGACTGGAATGCGGAATTAAATGGCCCAACGATATTCTGGTGCATGATAAAAAGATTGTCGGTATTCTGACGGAACTCAACGCTTCTATGGAAAAAATCAATTATTTGATCATAGGCATCGGCATCAATACGGGCATTACGAAAAAAATGCTGCCCCGGGATCTGAAAAAGACAGTAACCAGTTTTGCCATGGAAAATATACCGGTAAACAGGACAAAGCTGCTGCGGGATGTTTTCTGTGACTTGGAACGTTACTATTTTGAAGCGGAAAAAGAAGGATTTTCTCCCATATTAGAAGAATGGAAGAAATTATCCTGCATGCTTGGTAAAGAAGTAGAAGTCGTCATGCCGGACCGCACGTTTTCCGGTGTGGCTTTTGACCTGGATGACAGTGGAAATCTGCTGGTCCGGACTGATAGCGGAGTAGAACGGGTCCTGGCCGGCGATGTCCGCGTCCGCCCGATTCAGGCGTAAAGGCAATTTTTCATAATTTTTATGGTACGTGCTCTGTCTTTTTATGGTAAACTCTGTTATCATATAGGAAGTGTGATACAGTGACAGAGACGGTTATTTCATCTGCCGTCTGTTGTATCGAATCGAATACAGAGGTGGATCAAACCATGCTATTAGTTATTGATGTAGGCAATACCAATATTGTGCTCGGGATCTTTGATGATAAGACACTTCTCGATCATTGGCGTATTTCGACAGATCGTCTGCGCACGACCGATGAATACGGCGTGCTCGTGCGCAATCTTTTCTATTTAAATCATGTGAATTCGGAAGAAATCGACGCTATCATTATTTCTTCCGTCGTGCCTTCTGTCATGCCGACTTTGGAACGGATGTGCCAGCGTTATTTTGGCATTGCGCCGCTTATCATCGGCCCGGGCATCCGGACTGGCATGGATATAAAATATGACAATCCCCGTGAGGTGGGAGCCGACCGCATCGTCAACGCTGTTGCAGCGTATGAATTATATGGTGGTCCGGTAATCATCATTGATTTTGGTACGGCTACTACGTTCTGTGCCGTCGATAAGAAAGGAGATTATCTGGGCGGGTCCATCTGTCCGGGTATCGGCATTTCGACAGATGCACTCGTACAGCGCACGGCTCTGCTGCCCCGTATCGAAGTGCGGCGCACAGAGCGGGTTATCTGCCGCAATACAGTAGAAAGTATGCAGGCAGGCGTGTATTATGGCTTTGTGGGCCAGGTGGATGGCATCGTATCACGGATGCGCCGTGAACTGGGGAGCAATGCCCGTGTCGTCGCAACGGGAGGACTGGCCGTCATTATTGCCCCGGCGACGAAATCCATTGATCTTGTCGAACCCATGCTTACCTTGGAAGGATTGAGAATTATCTATGAACGCAACCGCTAAGCCGTTTTATATCGGCACTGTGCGGCTTTCTGCGCCTGTGATACTAGCTCCGATGGCTGGTGTCTGTGATTTACCGTACCGCGTCATTGCTCATCGCTATGGCGCGGCTTTGGTTTGTACGGAAATGGTCAGCGACAAGGGGCTGCTGTATCATAATGTACATACGCAGGACATGCTGCGCATAGCGCCGGAAGAACATCCGGTATCCATGCAGATTTTTGGGGCCGACCCTCATACGATGGCAAAGGCGGCAGCTTCGGTAGAAGAAGCGGGTGCCGATATAATCGATATCAACATGGGATGTCCTGTAAAAAAAGTAGTGACCAATGGCGAAGGAGCGGCTCTCATGAGAGATCTTCCCCGGGCGGAAGCGATTATCCGTGCCGTCGTCCAGGCTGTATCCATTCCCGTTACGGTTAAAATGCGTACGGGGTGGAATGAGGAGGAATTTACGGCTCCGGAACTGGCAAAACGGGCGGAAGCGGCCGGGGCGGCTGCCGTTACGGTCCATGGCAGGACGAGAGAGCAGTTTTATAGCGGGAAGGCCGATTTGAAAAAAATCGCTGCCGTCGTCCGGGCTGTATCCATCCCGGTCATTGGCAACGGGGACATTATCGATGGACCGTCGGCTGCGCGGATGTTCGATGAGACAGGGTGCCAGGCCATCATGGTCGGCAGGGGAGCCCAGGGAAATCCCTGGATTTTTCCACAGATACGGGCTTATCTGGAATCGGGAACCATACAGTCCCCGCCGTCACCGGCTGAACGGTACCGGCAGATGCTGGAGCATTTCCAGGCCCTGCGGGCCTATAAGGGCGATTATACAGCTCTCAGGGAAATGCGTTCCCATGCAGCCTGGTACACGAAAGGATTGTACGGGTCGGCAGCCATACGGGAACGGCTCAACAGGGCAGAAAGTACGGCTGTTTTTGAGTCCCTCATCAGGACATTGCTGGAAAAGGAAGAACATTGACACCAGGCACGTATATGCATATAATTAAAGTTACGGTAAAAATAACAGATAGACAGGGCGATGCCTTGTGTATCTGTTTGTAATTTAAGTATCCAATACAAAGGAGTAATAACATGGCTAACGAAACGCTGATTACCCAGGAAGGTCTGCAGAAGTTAAAAGACGAATTAAATGAATTAAAATCTGTCCGCCGTATCAAGGTATCGAAACGTATCCAGGAAGCTATCGCCCTGGGCGATTTGAGTGAAAACTCAGAATATGATGATGCAAAAAACGAACAGGCCCTGGTCGAAGGGCACATTGCCGAATTGGAAGCAAAAATCCGTACGGCAAAAATCATTGAAGAAACGGAAGACAGCAGCGCGAAAGTACGCCTGGGCTCCAAAGTTATTCTGGAAGACGTAGAAACGGGGGACCGCTTTGATTATACCGTAGTCGGCACAGCCGAAGCGGATCCGTTCAATAATAGAATTTCCAATGAATCTCCGGTAGGTTCGGCTATTCTGGGACAGCGGATCAGTGCATCCAATCCGGCTGTTGTTACCGTCAAAGCACCGGCAGGTGAATTGAAATACCGTATTTTACCGCCCGATGCAGAATAAACAACTTAGGAGGAACCAATAATTATGGCTGATACGAAACAGAATACAGCACCGATTGAAGAAGAAAAGTTAAATGACCAGATGAAGGTCCGCCGCGAAAAAATGCAGCAATTTATCGATGCGGGCATTTATCCCTTCGGTCAGAAATATAACTGGGATCATCATGCCCAGGACGTCAAAGAACAGGCAGAACAACTGGAAAAAGATCAGACATTTGTCAGCGTTGCCGGACGCCTGATGGCAATCCGCCGCCATGGCAAGACGGCATTCTGCGTGCTCCGTGATATTACCGGGGAAATCCAGCTTTATTTCCGCAAGGATGTATTGGGTGAACAGTCCTACGATTTATTCAAACTGCTCGATATTGGTGATATTGTCGGCGTAGAAGGCCCTGTCTTTACGACTCACACGGGAGAAACGACAATCCGCGTCGAAAAATGGACGCTCCTTTCCAAATCTCTGCGCCCGCTGCCGGAAAAATTCCATGGCCTGACCGATAAAGAAACGCGGTATCGCCAGCGTTACCTGGACCTGATTGTCAATCCGGAAGTCAAAGATACGTTTATCAAGCGCTCCCAGATCATAAAGGGAATCCGTAAATATCTCGACGACCGTCATTTCCTGGAAGTCGAAACGCCGATGCTCCATACTATTGCCGGCGGTGCTGCAGCCCGACCGTTCAAAACTCATCACAATGCGCTGGATATGGACATTTATCTGCGTATTGCCCCGGAACTGCATCTGAAACGACTCCTCGTCGGCGGACTGGAACGGGTCTATGAAATGAACCGCTGCTTCCGCAATGAAGGAATTGATACCCGTCATAATCCGGAATTTACAACCGTCGAATTGTATCAGGCTTATGGTGACCTGGAAGATGTCATTTTCATTACAGAAGATATGGTTTCCAAACTGGCACAGATGCTCTATGGAACGATGAAACTGACTTATATTGATAAAGAAATCGACCTGACTCCTCCCTGGGACCGGATGACGATGATAGAAGCGGTCAAGAAATACAGTGGAGCCGATTTTGAAGGCGTTACGGATATCGGAGTGGCGCGCAAGATGGCTGATGAACATCATGTCGAATATGGTCAGTACGATGGCGTTGGCAAAATCATCAATGCTTTCTTCGAAGCATTTGTAGAAGAAAACCTGATTCAGCCGACCATCATTACGGGACATCCGTTGGAAATTTCTCCGCTCACCAAACAGGACCGCGAAAACCCACTCCTGACATACCGTTTTGAAGGGTTTATTTATGGCCGGGAACTGGCAAATGGCTTTTCTGAATTAAACGATCCCATTGACCAGCGGAACCGCTTTATCGAACAGATGAAGGAACGGGAACGGGGCGATGACGAAGCTCATCAGATGGATGAAGATTACTGCCGCGCTCTGGAATATGGCCTGCCACCGACGGGTGGTCTGGGTATCGGAATTGACCGTCTCGTCATGTTCCTGACGAACAGTGCCTCTATCCGCGACGTCCTCTTATTCCCACTGAGCCGTCCGGAACAGAAATAATGTTAAAAACACCCTTTGAACCACATCGAAGGGTGTTTTTACTATATCACGTTTTGAAAGGAGGGCGCATGATGAAGTATTCGCTGCGTGTTCTGGCAACCCTTCTGTGCCTGGGTCTGATGGCCTCATCACCGGCCCTGGCGGCAGAGATGCCGGCACAGGAAACTACCTTGTCCGGGGAAATACCTTTGTTTGTCCCTGCTTCGGTACCGGTACAGCCGGCAGAGCAGCAGAAGGACAAAAAACAAGATCTGAAAAATCAGACAGAACGCCCGGGAAAAACGTCGGATCAGCAGGAAAAAGACGGAAAATCCGTTGCAGATCATGACGGACTCGTCGTAGATGAAGTCACACAAGACCGGACGTTAAGTGAAGCTGATTTTGCCTTTAACGGCCTTCATGCCGGAGATTCTCTGCAAAAAGTAAAACGTATTTTTGGCAGCCCGACGAAATATGCCCAGAGTGCCCATTATACAGAACTGAAATATAACCGCAAGGACCTGGACATGACGGTACGCCTGCGCAATGATACGCCTCAGATTTTGAAAGAAGCGGCGGCCGGCCGGAAGGCAGTCCACCCCGGTGTCGATTCTGTCACACTGGCTGAGGGGCCGGATGTCTATATCGGGCCGGGGATTCATCTCGGCCACCCGGCAGAACTCCTGGTACGCAAATACGGACGTCCTTTGCAAGTATTGCGCGATGCCGATGCCAATGTCTATTATTTCGTTTATGAAAACCCAGGAAAGGATCATGTCCTGGTCTTTGCCATCGGGGAACGTAAAGTGGCCCGTGTTGCCCTGTTGCCGCCCAGACCGCCGTATATTGAAGGGCGGCCTCTGGAAAAAATCGGCGGCTGGACACCAAGAGATTTTACTCTCGTGGGATATGGTGTCAACGAACCGTTTGTAGCCAATAAATATAATATGTGGACCAATCTGGTCAAACGCAGCGGGGGTAAATTCTGGCTGTACGGTACGTATGGCGTCGAAGTAGACCGGCATAATATGGTAAAGAAAGTATTTCTCCTTACGAATAGCAGTTATACCGGCCGCGGAGCCACTCTGGGATACCGCCTCTCAACGATATTTTCCCTTTATGGTGAACCCAGCCGTATAGAAAAAGGACCGGCAGGGGAGCAATTTGTCGATGCCTATTATTATGACAGTCCATTCCAAAAAGGCGTTTCCCTCGTGTTCATCAGTAAGCATCAGACGGATTACGTCGATGATGTCCTGCTCATCAGCGAACCCATTAAAAATATCCAGGACCCCATGGAACGCTATGGTTTGAAGTAGAAAACGCCGTATTTTACAAGCCGTTTCTAAACTTAATAAAATAAATAGGAAAAATGCTTTACTTACAAGGCCCGCATCCAGTATAATAAATATAAATAATAATTGCAGATGAAGGTGATATCCATGGTTACAGATGCAGATGTTTTGAAACGGTGGAAGTACATTGCACAGGAAGAAGAAAAACTTCTCATCATTATCGGCGGACCTGGTTCAGGCAAGAGCAAACTGATTCGTGAACTGACCTTCCAGGATGGCTGGAAGATTTGCGAAGCCAAAGACCTCTTTGATGATGAATTTCTTGAAATTCCCCGTGCAGACCGGCCGGAAAAGGCGATTTCCCTTATTTCCGAAGCTATCCACAGACTGAATGCCCGTGTCGTAATGATTGATAACGTCGGGTTCTTATTTGCGCCGATTTTAAATTTGAATCCTATTGAAATGCTGAAGAAATTGAGCCGCGAATGCCCGATTATCGTCAGCTGGCGCGGTCATCTTGAAGGTAACACTCTGTATTTTGAACACAAAGGCGATCCGAAATACGCTAAATTTACGATTGAAGACCCGAATCACGTCATGAGTCTTGATTAAGGCGGACCAGAAGAAGGTCTGGCCTGTAGGTGGCAGGATGTAAGCTGCCATTTTATAAGCATGAACATAACAGGAGCTGCAACGAAGTGAAGACGATTCATTTCGTTGCAGCTCCTGTTATGTTTTGCCGGATATCCATTTGGTCCGGACATGTTTACGGATTTCTCTATCTTTCTGTCAAGGTGTGTGATATAATTTTTTCTATGCGTGTGAAAGGTTTTGTTTTCTGACCACTCATGGATTTATGACAAAGGAGTTATATCAATGAACGATTATATGATTGCCGTCATCCTCGGCATTGTCGAAGGCTTTACAGAATATCTGCCTGTATCTTCCACCGGTCATATGATTCTTGTCGGTGACTGGCTGGGATTTGACGGTCCCCGGGCCAGCGTGTTTGAAGTGTTTATCCAGCTTGGTGCGATTCTTTCTGTGCTCATCATTTACAAGGAAAAGTTTATCCGCATGTTATATCAGTATCGCTGTTGGAACTTATTCCGCCGGGAAAATTGGTTCCGCACCGATACGGGACTTACACTGGCCCATGTGGCAGCCGGTATTGTCCCTGTCATGGGTATCGGCTATCTGGCCCATCATGCCATTAAGACATATCTCTTTTCTGCAGGTACGGTTATTATCGGTCTGATTATCGGAGGCCTGTTCATGCTGGCTGCGGAAAAGGCTCACATGAAGGTGCGCTGCAAAGATGTAGAAAAGATGACTATCGTTCAGGCATTCCTCGTCGGAGCATTTCAGATGCTGGCTCTCTGGCCTGGCTTTTCCCGTTCTGGTTCGACCATTGCCGGAGGCTTGTTCCTGGGCATGAGCCGGAAAGCGGCAGCTGATTTTTCTTTTATCATTGCTGTCCCGGTCATGATCGTAGCCTGTTTTTATGACTTACTGAAGAGCTTATCTTATCTCAGTGGCAATGACCTGGTCATGATTGCCATCGGATTTGTAACGGCTTTTATTGTAGCCTACGTGTCCGTCCTGTGGTTCTTGAAATTCCTGAATAAATCGACACTGGCATCCTTTGCCTATTACCGCTTTGTCGTCGCACTGGTGTCGTTCCTTCATTTCTTTGTGCTGAATTGATGGATAATAGGTAAAAAACACCGGATTCGTCCTGGATAAGGAGGAATCCGGTGTTTTTTACGGGTGATTTGCCAGCTGTTTCGTAAAATCAGTCATAATGTCTGTAATATAGGGACGGGGATCGACATTTTTGGGGATATCGCGGACGATATTTTCCAGCAGAGTGCGCAGCATGATATTGACTCCCTGGGCGTAGACGTAATAATAGTAGCGCAGATGATCGCTGCCTTTCAGTATGAGAGGGGCCAGTTCATCATTGGCGGCAAAGGCGGCATCGTAAAAATCGAGAATATTGTCTTTGAACCGGTCCATATCGATTTCTTGCTTTTCATATCCCTGGGTGAGGTCTTCCCCTATTTTTGCAAGCAGTCCGGGGAGTTCGGAGAGCTTTTCCGGTGCCGTTATCTGTTCATCTTCCATGAGGTGAATGACCGTATGGAGGGAAGATACAATAGATTCGCAGAAAAAATTAAAAGTGAAATAGCCATCTGAACCGGTTAAATTTGTTATCATATGATTGTTCATCGCCGTTCTCCTTTCGTGTTGTTGCTATATTATAACATAGATTTGTGGAAAATATTTGAGTGCAGGCACAGAATATGATACCATTTAGAAGAAAACAGCTATCATCAGTTGCATTATAAGCGGTTATACAGGAGGTATACACATGTCCCGCAAGAAATTGAAGTTAGAAAAGCGGTCCCACCAGTCGGCGCGTATCCATAAAGGTCTGGAAATGCCCGTCGGAATGGGATCGGAAGACAGCATTCTGGGATTCCGCAATGGCCAGGAACTGAAAGAAAAATATTTTGCCTTTCAGGGACGCATTGCCCGACGACCTTTCATTATGCGGACATTGCTGCTTATCGTGGCGCAGTTTATGTTTACATTCATTCTCTATAGTAAAATCGTAGAATCGATTATTATCCATCGCATTGATTTTGCCTGGGGATTTGGCATTCTGCTCATCGTATTGACCATTCCGACCGTCTGGTCCCAGTTGTCACTGGGATGGAGGCGTTGTCATGATATGAATAAAGGAGGAGCTCTTTTTATCATTCCGTACTTTTGCTATTTAGGCAGTTATGTAGCTCCCATCCTGGCACTGGATACGCTGGGGACAGCTGTCCAGTCCATTACAGCCGTTTGTTTCCTGGCCTTTTTCACCGTACGGGGAACAGAAGGTGACAATGCGTACGGTCCGGAACGGTCCCGGTAAGGGGGGGAATAGTATGACGCTAGATCAGGGAATAGCAGGACATACGTATATTGTAGAAACGTTGAACCTGGCGCCGAGAATTGAAAAACGTCTGCAGGCGCTGGGAATGATAGTCAGTACACCCGTCGATGTCCTGAACAATAAAAATGGCGGCACGATGATCATCAAAGTACGCAATACGCGGCTGGCTATTGGCAGGGGCATTTCGTCCTGCATTGTAGTAAGGAGCTGACACTATGCTGGGATTGGGAAAAAAAGAAAGGGGAAAGCATATTCCCCAGGGAATGGAACATACGGGTGCAGAGCCGACCGAGGGGATGACTGTCGCCTTTATCGGTAATCCGAATTGTGGCAAGACGACCTTGTTCAATGCCTATACAGGAGCAAATCTGAAAGTGGCGAACTGGCCGGGCGTCACTGTCGAAAAAGTGGAAGGGGCCATCGACTCCCACGGCGTTCATATCCATCTCGTCGATTTACCGGGGACGTACAGTCTGACTTCTTATACGATGGAAGAACAGGTATCGCGGAATTTTATCTTAAGTGATGACGTCGATGTCATCATCGATGTCGTCGATGCATCGGCGTTGGAACGAAATCTCTATCTGACTTTGCAGCTGCTCGAACTGGGGAGGCCTGTCGTAGTAGCGCTCAACATGATGGATATTGTCGAAAAACGTGGTATGGAAATTGACCTGCACCGCCTGCCGGAGATGCTGGGCGTGCCAGTCATTCCCGTTTCCGCGCTGAAGCGGAGGGGACTCAGCGTCCTGCTGCATGCGGCTATCCACCATAAGGACCACGTACATCCCGACCGGCTGATTCATAATCATTCCGATGAAACACATCACAAGCACAATCATCATCAGGATTTTGCCATGGTGTATAGCGACGGGCTGGAAGATAAAATCGACCAATTGCAGAATATGTTGAAGAGTGCCTATCCGGACCTTTTTAATTACCGTTGGCATGCACTGAAACTGCTGGAACAAGACCCGGAAATTACAAAAAAATTCCCGCTGGAAGGGATAGAACGGGTAGTAGACCGCAGTTATGAAACGGACATTATTAATCAGAAATACAGTTTTATTGAAGAAATTATCCAGGAAGTCGTCGTCAATCAGGCAAAACGGGCAGCCGCGACGGACTATGCCGATCATATTCTGACAAACCGATGGCTCAGTATCCCGATTTTCCTCTTCGTCATGGGCGTCGTGTTTTTCCTGACCTTTTTTATCGGTGATATGCTTCGGGATTATTTTGAGTCGGCTATCGATATCCTGTCGGTCTATGCGACAGACGGCCTGCTGTCCCTCGGGGCAGATGAGATGCTCATCTCTCTTGTATGTGATGGCATCATTGCCGGCGTAGGCGGCATCCTGACATTTCTGCCTAATATCTGTATTTTATTTGTTACGCTGGCTGTCCTGGAAGACAGTGGATACATGTCGCGGGTGGCATTTATCATGAATGACATCATGAATCATCTGGGCCTTTCTGGCCGGGCATTCATTCCCATGATCCTGGGATTCGGCTGCAGTGTACCGGCTATCATGGCATCGCGGGCTCTGGAAAATAAGACCGACCGCTATCGTACCATGCTGGTCACGCCTTTTATGTCCTGCAGTGCCCGCCTGCCCATTTATATTTTATTTTCGGGCATGTTCTTTCCGGAACATGCCATGGTCGTTGCCTATTCGATGTACCTCATCGGTATTGTAGTAGCACTCATCTGCCTGCTGCTGCTGAATCTGTTCCACCGGCAGCAGGCAGATAATGCCCTGCTCATTGAATTACCGGAATACAAGCGGCCCAGCAGCCGCACCGTAATGATTTCCGTAAAGGAAAAAGTCAAAGATTATCTGAGCCGTGCGGGTACGATAATTTTTGCCGCATCTATCCTCATGTGGTTCATCCTCAATTTCGGGCCTTCCGGTTATGGTGACATGGCCCACAGTTTCGGGGCAATCCTCGGACGGGGACTGGTGCCGTTCTTTGCGCCGATTGGTCTGGGATACTGGCAGATTTCCCTGGCGCTCCTTGCCGGTATTTCGGCCAAGGAAGTTGTCGTTTCCAGCTTTGCCGTACTCTTCGATGGCGTCAATATTAATTCTACAACGGCACTGGCTACTCTGGCGGCCAGCATGGGACAGATGGGGTTCACAGAACTTAACGCGTACTGTATGATGTTGTTTTCCCTGCTCTATATCCCCTGTGCGGCGACGATTGCCACCATCCATGCTGAATCACACAGCTGGAAATGGACGGCCCTTTCTGTCGTATTCCAGATTGCCGTAGCCTGGGTGCTGACTTTTATTGTCTACCAGACAGGAAGCCGTCTGTTCTGATTTACAAGGACGCTTAAACCCTGTATAATAGGTGCGGATATATTCACGTGTAAGGAGACAGGTACATGAGTACACCTATGATTAAACTCGATCATATGAGTCATACCTATGAGGATGAAAACGGGCAGACCGTCTATGCCCTGAAGGATATTTCTTTGGAAATACAGCCCGGCGAATTCGTCGCTGTCATCGGTACGAACGGCTCGGGAAAATCGACATTAGCCAAGCATTTCAACGTCTTGCTCGTACCGACGGAAGGAACGTGTGAAGTCCTGGGGATGCGGACCGATGATCCGGCCAATTTGTGGAAAATCCGCCAGAACGTGGGCATGGTTTTTCAGAATCCTGACAATCAGATCGTCGCGGCCGTCGTAGAAGAGGATGTTGCTTTTGGACCGGAAAATCTGGGTGTCCCGCCGGAAGAAATCCGCCAGCGTGTCAGTGACGCCCTGGCCAGAGTCCGCATGACAGCTTTTGCTAAGCATGGCCCCCATCTTCTGAGCGGCGGCCAGAAACAGCGGGTGGCCATTGCAGGCATCCTGGCGATGCAGTCTCGCTGTATCGTCCTGGATGAACCGACAGCCATGCTGGATCCTGTGGGGCGGAAGGAAGTCATGGACACCATCCGCCAGCTGAACCAGGAAGGCATTACGGTCATCATTATTACACATTTTATGGAAGAAGCCGTACAGGCTGGCCGGGTCATCGTCATCCACCACGGAGAAGTCAAAATGGATGGCACGCCCCGCGAGGTATTTACTCATGTCGATGAACTGCTGGAACTAGGGCTGGATGTGCCTGTACCGGCAGAACTGGCTGCCCGCCTGCGCAGAAAGGGAATCCCCATTGAAGGGAGTATTATCAGCAAGGAAGAATTGGGAGACGCATTATGTCAATAAAGCTGGAACATGTTACGCATACGTACGGCCTGGGGTCGCCGTTTGAAAAAACGGCCCTGCATGACGTGAGTCTGGAAATCAAATCGGGTGAGTTTGTCGGTATTA
The DNA here is from genome assembly GCF_002395615.1 of Megasphaera sp. UBA4233. Taxonomy (NCBI): domain Bacteria; kingdom Bacillati; phylum Bacillota; class Negativicutes; order Veillonellales; family Veillonellaceae; genus Megasphaera; species Megasphaera sp. UBA4233. The sequence goes on from NZ_DGXL01000025.1 coordinate 146,694, forward strand.
TCGGGCATACGGGATCGGGTAAATCGACACTGGTCCAGCTTTTAAATGGTCTTTTGCAGCCTACGCAGGGTACGGTTACCGTCGATGGCACGGACATCAGCCAGAAAACAAAGGAAGCCATGCAGATGCGCCATAAAGTGGGCATGGTTTTCCAGTATCCGGAATATCAGCTCTTTGAAGAAACCATAGCCAGAGACATCGCCTTTGGTCCCCGTAATTTCGGCCTTAATGACGATGAAATAGAAGAACGGGTCAGGGAAGCGATGGAATTTGTCGGCCTGGATTACCAAGCCTATGCCGACCGGTCGCCGTTCCGCCTGAGCGGTGGTCAGATGCGCCGTGTCGCCATTGCCGGCGTCATTGCCATCCATCCACAGTATCTCATCCTGGATGAACCGTCGGCCGGACTGGACCCGGCAGGACGGCGGGAAATTTTTGCGGAAATTCAGCGCTGGCACCGGGAAAAGAATATTACCGTAATCCTCGTTTCTCACAATATGGACGACATATCCCGCATGGCAAGCCGCCTCATCGTCCTTTCCCAGGGAAAAATCTGTATTGATGGGGAACCTCTGTCTGTTTTTGCTACGGAACAGGAAACGCTCCACCGTGCCGGCGTTTCCGTGCCACCGGTGACGGAAGTGATGCAATATCTGAAACAACGAGGCCTGCCACTCGAGGACCGGGTGCATACGGTAGAAGAAGCTGCTGATTCCATTTTTCAATGTATAAGGGGGAAAGACCATGCTTAAAGATATTACGCTGGGACAGTATTTTCCTGGTACTTCTTTTCTCCACCAGCTGGATCCGCGCTGCAAGATCATAGCGACGCTGATTGTTATTGTAGCTATTTTTCTGGCGGAATCGCTCCCGGCGTACGGTTTGATAACGGTATTTATCCTGGCATGCTTTTTTATTTCCCATCTGCCATTAAAGCTTATATTGAAGTCACTGAAACCGCTATGGGTCATCATCATCCTGACTATGGGGATCCATGTCTTTACGACACCCGGTACGGTCATCTGGCAATGGGGCATCCTGCATATTACCTGGGAAGGAATCCGCCAGGGCGCGCTTATGACGGCACGGCTTATTTATCTGATTGTGTTCTCTTCCCTGCTTACGTATACGACATCGCCCATCGTCCTCACCGATGGAATCGAACATCTGCTGAACCCTTTCCGGCGCATCGGCGTGCCAGCTCATGAACTGGCGATGATGATGACCATTGCCCTGCGTTTTATACCGACTCTTCTGGAAGAAACGGACCGCATCATGAAAGCTCAGACGGCGCGTGGTGCTAACTTTACCAGCGGCAGTATCATGCAGCGGGGCAGAAATATGATACCCCTTCTGGTACCTTTGTTTGTCAGTGCTTTCCGAAGGGCTGACGATCTGGCTACGGCGATGGAAGCCCGGTGTTACCGTGGCGGGGAAGGGCGGACGCGTATGCACGAACTGGCATATACCTTCCGCGACAGCATTGCCATGGTCATAGTGATAGGTCTGACAGCTGTTTTAGTGGTTATGCGGTGGTTTGTATGAAAAAAAACATCTGTCTCATCGTCGCCTATGATGGCACGGACTTTCACGGTTTTCAGCGCCAGACGAATGCCTCTTCCATACAATGGCATCTGGAACAGGGATTATCGCAGATTTTTTCTTCTCCTATTACGGTGTATGGCGCGGCCCGTACTGATGCGGGCGTACATGCCCGGGGGCAGGTTGTCAATTTTTATGGCGAAGGAACGATTCCCGTAGAAAAGATCCCTTATGCCATGAAAGGGTATCTGCCTCTTCAAATTGCCGTCCTTTCGGCCAGGGAAATGCCGGAACACTTCAGTGTGCGCCATGATAACGTAGGCAAACATTACCGGTATACGGTTGTCAACAGCCGTATACACGATCCGTTCCGCCTCCGCTACGCCTGGTTCATCCGCAACGCCCTTGATCTGGACGCTATGCGCCAGGGGGCAGAAATACTGCTGGGAACTCACGATTTCTCAGCTTTCGAGGGAAAAAATACGACGCCTATGAATCCCGTAAAAACCATGTATGCTGTCCTTGTGGAAAAAGAGGGGGCCATCGTCCATATAGATGTCCTGGGTGATGGATTCCTCTATCATATGGTACGCAATATTGCCGGCGGACTGGTTGATTTAGGACTTCACCGGCTGACGCCTGTACGCTTTCGGGAAATATTGGAAAGCAGGGATAGAAATCAGCTGGGGGCTACGGCACCTGCCCAGGGCTTGTGCCTGGAAGAAGTGTTTTATGATGAACGGCGTTTACATCAGCGCCTTGATGATCTGCGTGCCGGCCATTGGCTGGCACGGTGAAAACGTATATTTACCCTATCGTAACGGTGGAAACTATGGTATAATATTATTTAGTCTGTATTGTCATGGTGCTGAACGTCTGCTGTATTATGCAGACAACGGATGATACAGTCGTACAAAAGAAGGTGTCTGCCTTGTCTGTCAAGGCAGCCTTTTTAAGGTTATTGCAAAGGGTAAAAAGAGGATAGTATCCATATGACTGATAAGACAATAGGCTGGACTGTACGGATTATCGGCGTATTGGCGGTAATTCTGTTCCTGTGGTCCATCCAGTGGTTTCTGCCAGATTTTTATTCGACCATGTGGCGGCTGACTGTGGAAGGCGATCTGGATGGTCTGACCGATTATATTGCGTCTTTTGGCTATAGTGCCATTCTGGTCAGTGTATTCATGATTGTATTTGCCAATGCGCTGGCTATTCCGTCTATTCCCTTTCTGACGGTAAATGGCGTTATTTTCGGACTGGTGCCGGGGATTATTATTTCCTGGATCGGTGAAGTACTGGGAATTGAAGTGAGTTTCCGGCTGACGCGGACGCTGCTGAGGAATCAGGCAAAAAAAGTGATTCAGCGCAGCAATAAGCTGGAAAAACTGGACTCTTACAGCTGTATACGTACCATCATGCTGGGACGGGCTATCCCGTATTCTCCCAATGTAGTAGTGACGGCGTTCAGTGCTTTGAGCCATATTTCCTACAGGGATCATTTTATTGCCAATGCCATTGGAAAAATTCCGGCGGTCGTTGTCGAAGTGTGGTTTGGCCACGATTTACTGCGGATTAATGAACATTGGGAACGACTGCTCGTTCTGACGGTTATTGTCGTCGCCATTTATGGATTTTTATGGTGGCGTAAAAAACAGGCAAACAAACGCCGGGCGTAGAAGGCAGGAAAAAGTAAACGAGGCATCGCATTGTGGCCGGGACCGGAATGCGATGCTTTTTTTGTTACTTCGATGTTCCTGCCGGCAGGATGGACACGCAGGTTATTATTACTGCTAGTGTTGCTTTTTACATATGAAACCGATATAATTATATAGAATAGACAAAAAAATTTATACGAATGCTATGGCATACGATGTATGTGACATATAATGGAGGGATGCAGCATGTGGAGAAAGAAAGCGGCCTGCTTACTGGCTGTCCTGGCAGTATGCGGTACGATGGCTGCCGGCGCGGCCGACTATACAATTCTGGAAAAAGCCGAAAAGGTAGAAACGACTGTATATGGTGCTCCGCAGAGCGGGTCACTCAACGACCGGATCCGGGCACTGGATAAGACATTGAATGGACAAGCCGGACTTTCTGGCAGTGTCCAGAGCCGGACTGATTCCTTATATACCGATGTATACGGAAATTCAGGTTCTGATTTATCACTTTTGGCAGCTGTCAATATGATGCAGTGGCAGTATTCCGGCAAAATCACGGAAGAACCACTGGTAAGCCGCGTTTCCGAATTAGAAGAAGGTCTGGACGGCAAAGCAGCTACGGGATCTCTTTCCGGGCGTGTCCATGCATTGCGGACGAGCCTTCTGGGAAATAAGAAATTCACCTCGGAAACCGTATCGGTTCCGGCCGGAACAATTGTTACGATGAAAAATATGGATCCCATCCAGTCCAAGACACTAACGGAAGGCGATACGGTACGGTTCATTGTAGCTGAAGACGTTCAGGTGGGAGATGTCGTGGCCATTCCCCGGGGAATGGAAACAGACGCGACAGTCAGCAAGGCACGCAAGGCTGGACGGTTCGGCCGCGATGGAAAAATAGAAATTTCGTATCATACGGTACGGGCTGCCGATGGAACCCCGGTGGAACTGACTGTAGGCGAAAAGACGAAAGAACAGTACAAACGTACAGCCGGGGCTGTCGGAGCATCGGCTGCGGGCGCTATCATCCTCGGACCGGTCGGCCTGGTAGGCGGGCTTTTTGTCAAGGGAAATGATGTCGATATTCCCGTGGGCACGGTCATGTATGCAGAAACGAAGGCGAATACAGATGTGGTCGGATTCCGCCAGGATGGGGAAAAAACAGATACGGCTACGGCGGATATGGCAGCCAGCGGCGTCGCTGTACCGTCTTCTTCTGTAAGCCGTACCGTACCGGATGAAAACCCGGCGACAGACACGACAACAGCGGAATTAAAACAGGCGGAAGCGGTGACTCCTGTGCCGCTGGAACACGATGATGCGGCAGACTCCGACGATATCCAGTCTACTGTGACGATTACACCGACTAATGAATAACTGACAGGTGACATAGATGAATAAACGTTTGACAGTGGCTGTCCTTTCGGCATTACTGCCTCTTTCTTTGCAGATTTCTGCCCAGGACGTTCCGGCTGACAAGAGCAGCATTACAATAAAAAATCATAGGGAAGACGTATTACCGGTAGCCCGGACGACAGCAGGCGGCGTGCAGGCCGTCAATCTGGATGAAGCTTCGGCTGCCCATGATGTAGTCCTGCCTCAGCAGCCTGTCCATATGACGGCAGACAAACTCCTGGTCCGCGGCAATGACGGATTCGTTGCAGGTCGTGGCAATGTGGACGTCATGCGGGGCATGGATGAAATCCATGCCAATACGATAGAAGGCAATACCAAGTCCCAGGTGTATCATACATCGGGAAAAGCGGTTTATCTGGATAGTACGATGGCTTTGGAAACGACAGGCCTTACCTATTCTGGTACAGGTCCTGCCGCTTCCATGGATACGGTTCAGGGTTTTATTGATCCTACGACCTATATCCGCGGCACCGGGGCAGAAATGTACGATGGCTCGGGATATGTCAGACACGGGCTCATTACGACACCTCATGCCGTAGCTAAGACGCCGGATTATTATATTACCGGTGATGATATTCATATTTATCCCGGCGAAAAGTTTACTGCAGAAAATACGAAATTGTGGTTCAAGAATATCTGTCTCTTCACGTATGGACATTATGAAGGCCGGCTGGACAAAGACCGGAATCAGAAACCGTGGATTTTTTCGCTTCTTCCACGGCCTACGTATAATAATGATAATGGCATCGGCCTTCGCGGCGATGCCCGGTTCCCCATGAATCGCAACGGGGACCTCTATATGGATGTGAACTATGCCGTTTACTCTAAAGAAGGGTTTAAGCCAGGCCTTAAAGTCGGCAAAAGGACGCCTGTCGGTACCTTTACATTCGGGTACAGCAAGGAAGAAAGTACCGATAACGACGATCATATCTGGGCTACGCGCTGGCCGGAACTGCGCTATTATATGCCCCGTATCTATGCGGGAAATTCTGGTATTTATATCGATGGCAGTGCCAGCTGGGGCCGTTGGGCCGAAGGAGACCGGGAAGGTACGCATAAGGGGTTCCGGACAGAACTGACCCATAATCCCATTCATTTATGGTCAAAGGCCAATCTCCGCTTCTTTACGGGATACCGGAAGGATTTGTATTCTTACCGCGATGCCGTACGGAAGGATCCGTACTGGGGCGTTGTCCTCAATCAGGGTATCAATTCGCGGCTGTGGACGAGTTTCTGGTATAAAAAACATAATCTGAGCGGATATACGCCGTACCGGTTCGATACGATAGATCATCCCCGCCAGAAAGGGTTCTCGGTAGGATATGTCCTGACGCCTCTCGATACGATTATGTTCACCTTTAACAAGAATCTCGATAATGGCAATATTGACGACCGCAACTTTACATGGGTCCGTGATCTTCACTCTTTTATCGCCACCGTTACGTACAAGCAGGTGGATAAAGAATGGGAAGTTCAGCTTATATCTAAAGATTTAGATTTCTAATTATCCGGCAGCTGTGCCTGGGCGCAGCTGCTTTTTACATATCTTTTACAGAAGTTACATAGTGTATACATATTTTGTTTGTATACTTTACTGTAACATATAATGACCTGAAGGAAGGGTGGTACACGTGTCTTTAATTTATTGTGTAGAAGATGATGCAAGTATCCGGGAGCTCATAGGGTATGCGCTGGAAAGTCAGAATTTCGCTGTAAAAACGATGGCAGACAGCCATGAATTCTGGCAGGCGATGGAAAGTGAAAAGCCAGATCTTGTTCTCCTCGATATTATGCTGCCTGGCGAAAGCGGCCTGAGTATCCTGAGCCGTCTGCGTGATCAGGCCGCATATAAAACGCTGCCGGTTATCATGCTTACAGCGAAAACCAGTGAATTTGATATTGCCAAGGGACTGAATGAAGGAGCCGACGATTACGTCAAAAAACCCTTTGGTATCGTAGAACTGACATCCCGTATCCATGCCGTACTCCGCCGCTGCCAGGCGAGAAAAGAAATGCCGCATATATTAGAATGCGGACCAATCCGTATGGATGAGGAACGGCATGAAGTGACGGTAAATGGTACGGCGTGTCCTCTTACTGTTAAAGAATTTGAATTGCTGCGCTATATGATGATTAACCAGAACATTGTCCTGACGCGGGAACGTATTATGGAGGCCGTCTGGGGGTTTTCCTATGAAGGGGAAACACGCACTATCGATATGCATATCCGCAGCCTGCGTCAAAAGTTAGGCACCAATAACCGGATCATTTACACCATACGCGGTGTCGGTTATGTCCTTAAAAACTAAAATAAAATGAAAAAGCGCATTTATCTCAGCCTGCTGGCCATCGGATTTGCCTGTATGGCAGTCACGATGATCCTGTATAGTATCCTTGTCTGGCACTCCCTGCAGGGACAGGCTGAGGAAGAGCTCAAAAATACGATGACCGTGCTGACGGCAGGAATAAAGCAGGTGGATAGTCCCTTAGCCTATCTGCAGGAAACGGGCCATGCGGAAAAAGGAATCATGAGGATTACCTGGATTGGGCCGGATGGCAGTGTATTATACGAGTCGGATTATGACCGGGCGGCGATGGAAAACCATCTGGAACGACCGGAAGTGCAAAAGGCTTTGCGTACAGGATCTGGTTCTTCCGTCAGGGATTCCCATACATTGTCAAAGATGTTGTATTATCAGGCCCGGAGGCTGGATGATGGATCCGTCCTCAGGCTCAGCCTGGAACGGGACTCTCTGTATGCTCATTTTGTATCTCTGCTGCCTCTCTTGTGCCTGCTCCTGCTGTGTATGTCTCTTTGCTGCATCGTGGCGTCGCGTAAACTGACGGCCAGTCTTCTGACGCCGTTACGCCGGACTGCCCTGATTATGGAACATATTGGTTCCCCCGATAGTATCCGTGGAAAAGTGCCGCCTGTATACAGTGAATTGAGACCACTGGTAGAAAAAATACTCGAACAGAGCCAGACGATAGAACACACGATCCAGACGCTGGAAAAACAGCGGAATATCATCCGTCTGATGCTGGAAAATCTTCAGGAAGGCGTTATCCTGACCGACACATCCTATAAAGTACTGGTCATCAATCAGTGTGCTCTTTCTGTCCTGAACCTGCGCCGTGATTTGGCCGTGACGGGGCTTTCCCTGCCATCTCTGTTTACAGAACCAGACTGGCAGGCTATCCGTGGCAATGATATATCCGGGGTAGCGCAGGAACAGCGGCTGAGCAAAGATGACCTGCTGTATCAGCTGACCGTACAGCCAGTGTATAAAAATAAGGAAGTATACGGTATCCTGTTCATTCTCGACGATATAACGGAACGGGAACGGCGGGAACAGCTGCGCCGGGAATTTACGTCGAATGTTTCTCACGAACTGAAGACACCCCTTACGTCTATCCGGGGATTTTCTGAAATACTGTCGGCCGGCATGTTTAAAAATAAGGAAGATGCCCAGCATTTTGGCAGCCGGATCCACGAGCAGGCCGAACGGCTGCTTGCCATGATTGAGGAAATCATTCATTTATCCCGTATTGAGGAGCGGCGGAAAGTACAGGAATGCCAGCCTGTCTATCTGGAAGGCATTGTGCAGGATGTCGTAGGATTTATGGAACCGGTCCTTCATGAAAAACAGGTCACTGTCCATTGTGCATTGGAAAAAGTGCCTGTATGGGGAGAAACGGGCCGCCTGAGAGAAGTTGTCATGAATCTCATCGATAATGCCGTAAAATATAACCGGCCCGGCGGTCATGTGTATGTGACCGTCCGCTCTGAAGAACACCGGGTCCTGCTTATCGTCCGCGATACGGGCATCGGCATTCCGGAAGATAAGCAAAAACGCGTATTTGAGCGGTTTTACCGCGCTGATGCCAGCCGATCCCAGGCGATTTCCGGCAGTGGGCTGGGACTGGCCATTGTCAAGCATATCGTAGAACAACATCAGGGGAAGATTTCTCTTCAGAGCAAAGAATGGGAAGGGACGACGATTACTGTTTCATTTCCCCTGTATCATACAAACTAAGGAAAGGCAGATTGAAGGGCATGAAATCATTTGAGTTTCCCTACGGAACTGGAACACAGTCTCTGGTTCTGGACGAACAGCATATACAGTATCACTTCACCAGCACCCAAACAAAAGAAACAGCCCATGAGGAAGAGGCAATCCGCTATTCCCTGCGCCATCCCATAGACAGCCGTCCTCTGGTGGATTGTGTAAAGCCGGGCGGCACGGTCGTCATCATTGTCAGTGATATGACCCGGGCGGTTCATACGGACCGCATGCTGCGGGCTATTGTGGCAGAATTGGAAGAGGCAGGCATTGCTGATGATCAGATTACGGTCCTCGTCGCCCTGGGCACGCATCGCCAACAGACGGAAGAGGAAACGGCGGCCGTATGTGGCCGGGATATGATGCAGCGTCTGAACATCGTCCAGCATGATTGTCATGATGAAAATCAACTCGTATCAGTGGGAACGACATCTTATGGTAATGATGTGAAATTGAACCGCCTGGCTGTAGAAGCCGATACGGTCATCTTGACCGGGGCTGTTTCGTTCCACGATATGGCGGGTTTTGGCGGCGGCCGCAAGGCCGTACTGCCGGGAATTGCCGGCTATGACACCATTATGACTAACCATGCCCTGGCATTGAATCCTGTCTGCCCGTACGGGATGGATTCCCGATGTGATGCGGGAAAACTTTCAGACAATCCCATCCACTGCGATATGATGGAAGGAGCGGCTTTCTTGAAACCGGCCTTTCTCGTCAACCTGGTCCTCACGGCGGAGGGAAAATTACACGATGTCGTAAGCGGCGACTGGCAGACGGCATGGCAGGAAGGATGCCGGCGCCTCTTGGCACTGGACGGCGTGCCCATTGAGCATCTGTCGGATGTCGTGATCGGGTCAGCCGGGGGACATCCCAAAGATATCAATTTGTATCAGGCAACCAAGGCTCATATGAATGCCGTTTTTGCTGTAAAGCCGGGCGGTATCCTGATTCTGGCCATGGCCTGCCCCGATATGTATGAACCGGCGGACTTCACGGACTGGTTTTTCCGGGATGACCTCGACGAGGTGCTGTCTGCCGTGCGCCAGCATTTTACCATTCCTGCCTTCTCGGCATATAAGACCCGTTGTCTCATACGGATGATGAAAGAAGTGTACATTGTTACCGACCGGGCCTACTTTGAAGTCATTCGCAGGACCGGAGAAATTCCGGCAGAGACGATGGAAGAGGCCTGGCAGATGGCGCAGAAGACGCTGCAGGCAGAAAACAAGACGGACTATACTGTTACCGTCATGCCCTATGCGGCGGCAACACTGCCGGTCTATCAAAAGCGTGACAGAAGCTGATGAATCCACAGGACGATGTCATACAGATGTAATACCATATAAATAAAATATAGGATAACCAGAGGTGCTGCCCCGGCCGTCCTCTCCCAGTGGGAGAAGACAGTCGGGGCAACATTTTTTTTAGTTTCATGGGATTTTGGGAGACAGTAGGAATGGGATTTTTTTGACAGAATCTTTACATTCTTTACATAGATTCCTTACACGGCCTTGTTACCATAAGGTTGCAATCGAACAAGGAAACCAATTTCCACAAAGGAGACGATTTACGATGAAATGGAAAAAATTAGTTCTCGTAGCCTTAGCCGCTATGATGGTTGTGACGGCTGCCGGATGCGGCAGTTCCGGAGATAAGGATAAGGGTGCTTCTGGCAAGCAGGCAGCTGTTTCCGGCAGTATTACCGGTTCCGGTTCTTCTGCGCTGCTGCCACTGGTTAAAGACGCAGCCGAACAGTTCAAGGCGGGAAATAAGGATGTTACCATTACCCTGAATGCAGGTGGTTCCGGCACGGGTCTGAAACAGGTATCCGATGGATCCGTCGATATGGGCAACTCCGATGTCCCGGCTGAAACGAAACTGGACAAGGCCAAAGCAGAAAAACTGGAAGACCATAAAGTCTGCGTTATGACGGTCGCTACGATTATTAATAAAGATGTAGGAGTAAAGAATCTCACGCGTCAGCAGCTGCAGGATATCTTCACCGCTAAAATTACCAACTGGAAAGATGTTGGCGGCAAAGATATGCCAATCGTTCTCGTAACGCGGCCGAAAACGTCTGGTACACGGGCCCTCTTTAAACAGTATGCCATCAATGGTGCTGAAGAAGCGGACAACAAATCCCTGGAAACAGATAACTCCGGTATTCTCATCCAGAGCGTAGCCCAGAACCCCGGTGCTATTGGTTATGTCGCTCTTCCCTATCTCATCAAAGACAGCAGCGTAGATTCCGTTTCTATCGACGGTGTGGCACCGACGCTGGAAAATACCTATAACGGTACATACAGTGTCTGGGGATATGAACACATTTACACCAGCAAAGAACCGAAAGCAGCTGTTAAAGCCTTTATCGAATTCATCCAGGGTGCCGATTACGGCAAACGGATTGAAGAACTCGGTTATGGTGTAAGCTCCAAGATGCAGACCAAAGAAGTTCACTAAGTACATTCATTCAAATAAGGCGGCGCCGGGTTTTATCATAAAATCCGGCACGCTGTTTCTTATAGGGGGACAGGTTATGAAGGCAATCGATACGGTAGTCCGGAAGGCCCACCGCAACGAGAAGGCAGCCAGGACCTTTATCACGATTTGCGGCATCGGTATGGCACTGGTGCCGCTTCTCATTGGCGCTTTTCTCTTTATTAAAGGCACAGATACATTCTTTACATTCGGTCACAGTGTAACGGAATTTTTATTTTCCGGCCAGTGGAAGCCGAGTGATACGGCAGAAGGCGGCGGACAGGTCGGCGCGGCTATGTTTCTGACCGGTTCACTGGTCACATGTGCACTGGCACTGCTTATTTCCCTGCCTTTTAGCATGGCTTCATCCATTTACATGACAGAAATTGCGACGCCTCAGCGCCGCCGTCTGATTCAGCCGGCTATCGAACTCTTTACGGGTATTCCATCGGTCGTATATGGCTTTGTCGGCATGACCGTACTGATTCCGGCACTGCGGAAACTGTTCCCCATGCCTTTTGGCTTTTCCGTATTGGCAGCAGGCATTGTTTTGGCGATCATGATTTTCCCGACCATCACGACTATGGCAGCCGATGCTATGGCAGCCGTTCCCAAGTCCTGGCGGGAAGCGTCGTACGGCCTGGGGGCTACACGCTGGGAAACAATCGCTCATGTCGTTCTGCCTGCAGCCAAGAGTGGCATTTTTACTGGTATCATCCTGGGGCTGGCCAGAGCATTGGGAGAAGCGCTGGCTGTCGCCATGGTCATCGGTCAGATGAAAGTCTTTCCCACATCTCTCTTTTTACCGGCCAGCACGCTGACGACAGCTATATCTGCCGATATGGGTGGTGCCATGGAAGGCGGCGAATATAATGCCGCGCTGTGGACGATGGCACTGGTGCTGTTCCTGTTATCGTTCCTTTTTATCTTTATTATCCATCAAATCAATGCCGCTTCCGAATTAAAAGGAGGCAGAAACTAATATGATTAGTGTAGAAGCAAAAAAAAGAAAAGATGCATGCATGACCCGGATTTTCGTCGCCGGGGCAGCCTTTGCCGTCATTCTGCTCATCGCCTTTGTCTTGTACGTCGTCATCGACGGGGTCAGCGGCATGACGGGAAAGATGCTCTCCTTTGGTCCCCAGGGGCTGGGCAACATGTTCTTTAATACGATTTACCTTGTTTTTCTGGCCCTGGTCGCCAGTACGATTACGGGGATTCCCGCAGGTATTTTTCTGGCTGAATATGCAAAGAAAGGCCGCCTGACCCACTGGGTCCGCATGGCCGTAGAAACGCTGGCATCCCTGCCATCCATCGTCGTCGGCTTGTTTGGCTACCTCGTATTTATCGTCATGACCGGTTCGCAGTGGAACCTGTTTGCCGGCGCACTGGCCGTTTCTATCCTGACATTGCCGCTGGTCACATCGGTTACGGAAGATGCGCTGCGCAATCTGCCGTCCAGTTACCGTAACGGCAGCCTGGGACTGGGGGCTTCCCATTGGCAGACTATCTGGCGGGTCCTGCTACCAGCCTGCTTCCCGCGCATTATGACGGGGCTCATCATGGCTGCCGGCCGTGGCTTCGGGGAAGCGGCTGCACTGATGTTTACAGCCGGTATGTCTACGGATATCAACTGGACGAACTGGGATATTACTTCTACATCATGCCCCTTGAATCCGTTCCGGCCCGGTGAAACACTGGCCCTGAATATCTGGGCCCTGCGTACGGAAGCACTTCAGGTCGATGCTGCCCAGCAGGCGGCGGCTTCGTCGGCAATCTTGATGATTATGGTCCTGTCTTTCAGCCTGGCAGCCCGGTATCTGAGCTACCGCATCGACAAAAAAATGGGAGGAAATAAATAATGGCAGAAATGACGAAAACACTGACCGGCTTTGCCGCTGCGGAAATTGAAAAAAAACAGGGAGCAGTACGGGCACAGGAACAAGCTGTAGCACAGGAAGCTGCTGGCACAGCGGAATATACATTTGATGTTACCGATATGGATTTGTTCTATGGTGATTTCCAGGCGCTGAATAGTATCAGTATGAAAATAAAAAAACATGAAATCACTGCCCTCATCGGACCTTCCGGCTGCGGAAAATCGACGTTTTTGAAAACACTGAATCGCATGAATGACTGGGTGGAGGGATGTCGTGTCACCGGTAAAATTCTCTTTGAAGGAAGAGATATTTTTAAAGAAGTCGATCCCCTGGCTTTGCGTTATCGGGTTGGCATGGTCTTCCAACAGCCGACACCGTTCCCAAAGAGCATCTATGAAAACATTGCCTACGGCCCTCGTATCCAGGGCATTAAAAATAAACAGAAACTCGATGAAATCGTTGAAAAAAGTCTCCGTCAGGCAGCCTGCTGGGATGAAATGAAGGACCGTCTCCAGAAGAGTGCCCTTGGACTTTCCGGCGGCCAGCAGCAGCGTCTGTGCATTGCCCGCACGCTGGCAGCTGACCCGTCGGTCATTCTCATGGACGAACCGACGTCGGCACTGGACCCGATTTCCACACAGAAAATCGAAGATCTGGCACTGGAATTAAAAGAAAATTATACCATCGTCATCGTAACGCACAGCATGCAGCAGGCACGTCGTATATCCGATAAGACAGCGTTTTTCCTTTTGGGGGAACTGATTGAATTCAATAATACGCTGGATATGTTCACCAATCCGTCCAATCCGAAGACGGAAGAATACATTACAGGCCGGTTCGGCTAAGAGGGGAGCGTCTATACATTATGTTAGAAGTTTACGAGAAATCCGTGACGGAACTGCGCAATGAAATGATCGAATTAGGCATAAAAGTGGAGCAGGCCGTCGATAATGCCTGGAAAGCACTGGAACAGAAAGACATCGAACTGGCTAACCGGATTTATAACGGCGATGATGAAATCGATACGATGGTCAGGGACTGCATGAAAAAAGACCTGACGATCAGCATGATGCAGGGCCCTGTTGCAGCCGATTACCGCGCTCTGATGGCTACATTGAAAATCCTTTCCGATCTGGAACGGATAGCTGATCACTGTGCCGATATCAGCCATTATGTCATCCATCTGGAAAAAACGCACCATAATGTACCTCTGCCGGCAGGCCTTAGGGAAATGTATGGCGTCATGTCGTCTATGGTCAGCGATGTCATCGATTTTTATAAAGAAAAAGGATCAGCTGGCCGTGCCGGGATGATGCGTGACAAGGATGATATTGTCGATATGGCATTTAATTCTATCATGGCAGAAATCTCTAAAGAAATTACAGCCCATCCGGAAAACTCCCGTGATTATATCGCCATCGTCCTGGTGGTAAAATATATTGAACGCATGGCCGACCATGCCAACAACATTGCCGAATGGCTCATATACCGCGATACGAACGAACTGCGCATATAGTATTTCGTTTATTTTATACCGTAAGAAGGGCTGTCACACGAAACAATTCTGCTTCGTGTGACAGCCCTTTTGATGTAAATCCGATTAATATTCTGGTGGCAGTGTGTTTTTTGTGTGGGGAATTCCCATGGACGATTTCTGTATATCATCATCTTTGGCAGCCGGGCGGGTAAAACCCTGTCCTACGACTTCTGATGCGTCGCTGATGATCATGAATGCCTGGGGATCCAGTTTGTTTACCAGTTCTTTTACCTTAGATACTTCCGTCAGTTTAATGATGGCATAGACAATCTGCTTATCCTGCATCGTATAAGCACCCTGACCATGGAGATACGTGGCGCCATGACCGGTATAGCGCATCAGGACCTGGGCAATCATGCTGGCCCGGTTTGAAATGATGACGACCGATTTGCGCTGTTTGAGCCCGACGACGACTTTGTTGGTGACAAAGGCAGAAATATAGACTCCGACGAAGGTCAGGACAGCCAGTTCCAGCGTGAATAAGTAAGCTGCAAAAATGAGGATGAAGCCGTTGAGAATCATGACGACATTCCCCATTTCCAGGGAATAATATTTTTTCACGATGGCTCCGACGACATCCAGGCCGCCGCTGTTTCCGTTGTACTTGTAAATGATTCCCATGCCGAGACCGTTTACGGCGCCGCCGGTAATGGCGGAAATAATCGGGTCCTTGACAAGCATCAGGTCGGTCAGAAAGGCCGTGGCATCGAAGGCAATGGAAATAACAATCGTTCCGACAATACTGAGTATCGTATACTGACGGCCCATGAACTTGTAACAGGCGGCCATGATTGGTATATTCAGGATGAACATGCCGATACCGATGGGAAGACCTGTCAGGTAATAAATGAGAATGGAAATACCGCCAATTCCTCCGCTCAGGAGATGGTGGGGAATGAAAAATGCCGTGACTCCCGCTGCGGCGATAAAGCTTCCAATGGTGGTGGCGATGTACGGAATCAGAAACTCTTTCAAATTGAAATCTTCTTTTACTTTCATGATGCCTCCCTGATCTGAATAGTTGAAAGTACGTTGTAAAATGCGAAAAAAAACATTATAATGAAGATTACAATACAGGCATTGTATGTATACGTATGCCCGCCGGTACACGGCCTGTCACATGGATATCCGGCTGTCTCATCATTATAGCATACGTAAGTTTTAATTCAACACAAAAAAATGTAAATCCCAATAGAAAAATACGGCGTATCATGGACAGAGAACAGGAGATATAACATGATAGAAGAAAAAGCATATGGAAAAATCAATCTGGCGCTGCAGATTACGGGCAGACGTGAAGATGGATACCATGACATTGACACGGTATTCCAGTCTATCGGCCTGTGTGACACGATTCAGCTGGAACAAGCGGATTCTTTGGAAATTTCCTGCTCTGAACCAGCTCTTCCCTGTGACCAGTCTAACCTGGCCTACAAGGCGTATGAAGCGCTGAGGCCGTATTGCAAGGGCAGGGCAGGCGTCCGTATCCATATTATCAAGAAAATCCCTATCGCTGCCGGATTGGCCGGTGGCAGTACCGATTGTGCCGCTGTTCTGCGCGGCCTGAACCGGCTCTGGCACCTGGGTCTTTCCTACGACCGTTTGTGTCATATCGGCGCACGTCTCGGTGCAGACGTTCCCTTTTGTATCCGCGGTGGTACGGCCCGCGGTACGGGCATTGGGGAAATACTGAAAAAACTGCCTTCGCTGCCAGACTGGCCTGTACTCATCGTCCATCCACATATTGCCGTTCATACGGGTAGAGCGTACAGCCTGTTTGATTCCCAGCCTGTACGTTCTCCGGTCGATATCAATGCCCAGGAAGAAGCCGTACGGGCCGGCCTGTTGGAACGGGTTACGTCGGCACTGGGAAATACCTTTGAAGAACTGGTCATTCCCGACGTGCCGGAAATCAGCCGGTTCAAACAGTTATTGCGCAAAGAAGGACTGAAACCGCTCATGTCAGGCAGTGGCCCGACTCTCTTTGCACTCGTTCCGCCTTCTCTGAAACATCATGAGGTTGCGGGACGGCTGCGGCAGCTGGCAGGTGATGCCGATATCTTTACCAGTACATTAGTTACGGGGGATTGAATACGATGGAAACGAATACAAGACATACAAAGCTGGAACCGATTAAATTAGATGCGTATAAACCACTGCGCGAAGTCGTCAGTGAGTCATTGCGCAAAGCGATTAAAGATGGTGTTTTAAAACCGGGCGAACGGCTCATGGAAATCCAGCTGGCCGATGAACTGGGGGTCAGCCGCACGCCTATCCGGGAAGCCATCCGCAAACTGGAGCTGGAAGGGTTTGTCGTCATGGTGCCGAGACGCGGTACCTATGTGGCTGATATTTCTCTCAAGGATATTGCCCAGGTCTTTGAAATCCGCAGTGCTCTCGAAGAATTGTCGGCGGGGCTGGCGGCAGAACGGATTACACCCGATGAACTGGAGGACCTGGAACGGATACTCGTAGAAATTAATGAGTATATTGCCAATGATGATTTCGATAAGATCGTCGATGCCGACATCCGATTCCACGACGTTCTGTACCATGCCAGCCGCAATAACCGGCTCGTCGATATACTGAATAACCTCAGGGAACAGATGCTGCGTTTCCGTTCTATTTCCATGCACTATCCGGGCCGCCTGGCAGCAACCTGGGAAGAACACCGGCAGCTCGTGGAAAATATAGCCAACCACAATAGTGCACAGGCGCGTAAAATTGCGAAAAAACATATGGAAAATTCTGAAAAAACACTGCTCAAAGGCATCAGCAAGGATGAGGAATCGGCCCGCTGGGTACACGAACTGTTTCCTCATTCTCCTGAAGAGCATTCGTAACAGGCAGGTGTGACGCTCATGCATCAGTTGACTCATTGTTTGAAAACATTCCGGCATAAGTTTGACCGCGATGACGATTTTGAAGAATTTCTCTTTATTCTGGCATTTATGCTGTTTGTATTGTTATTTGTCCGGGTCCTGGTGGCCATATATATGGGACATTGGGGGTTATTTGAATGAAGACATATGTATTGCCCTATGGAAAAGGAAATCAAAAGGCAGATATACCGGAAGACCATGTATTATATGATTTGCATGGCCCTCATGCGGAAGCCGTTGAGGACGAAGAACAGGCTGTACGGGAGGCCCTGCGTCATCCCATTGACTGCCAGCCTCTGGATGATATCATACAGCCGTCCGATATGGTCTGCATCGTCGTCAGTGATATAACCCGGCTGGTTCATACGGACCGCATGCTGCCCGTACTGGTGCAGGAATTGAACCGTATTGGCGTACAGGACCATCAGATCACGGTCCTCGTTTCCCAGGGAACCCACCGGGCTCACACGGAACAAGAAAATGAAATAGTCTGCGGCAGCGATATGGTGCGCCGCCTGCACATCGTCCAGCATGACTGCCATGATGCCAGTGCCCTGACCTGCGTGGGCCGTACGAGCTTTGGTAATGATGTCTATATCAATTCCCTGGCGGCAAAGGCCGATAAACTGATCCTGACGGGAGCCGTTTCCTTCCATCCCATGGCCGGATTTGGCGGCGGGAGGAAAGCCGTATTGCCAGGGATTGCCGGCTTTGATACGATTATGCGCAATCACTCCCTGGCTCTTTCAGAGGTTCCGGGCGGTGGCTGTCATCCCGGTTGTCATGCCGGAGCTCTAGAGAGAAATCCCTTCCATGAAGATATGAAGGAAGCCTGTGCCATGGTCCGGCCCGACTTTCTCATCAATACCGTATTTACACCTGACGGGGATTTATATGAAGTCGTAGCCGGTCACTGGAATACAGCATGGGAAAAAGGATG
This sequence comes from Megasphaera sp. UBA4233, assembly GCF_002395615.1. Lineage (NCBI taxonomy): Bacteria > Bacillati > Bacillota > Negativicutes > Veillonellales > Veillonellaceae > Megasphaera > Megasphaera sp. UBA4233. Next base: position 165,100 of record NZ_DGXL01000025.1, read on the forward strand.
CCGTGATTTGCTTCGTATAGGGAGTGTACCGATACAGAAACTGGCTGATGTGACTATAGCGTCTGCCGGCGGATATCCCAAGGACCTGAATTTGTATCAGTCTGTGAAGGCGCACATGAATGCCGTCCTGGCGACCAGACCGGGAGGAATACTCATCTTTACACTGGAATGTCCTGACATTCAGGAACCGGCTATTTTTACGGACTGGTTTTTCCGCAATGACCTGGATGCGTGTGAACGCGAACTGCGCAATCAGTTCCTCATGCCCGGATTTGTTGCCTTTAAGGCACGCTGCATCATTCAGTCGATGAAGACCGTATACGTCGTGACACGGAAAGAAAATTTTGATGTCATCCGGCGAAGCGGCCAGATTCCGGCGGCTACGCTGGAAGAGGCCTGGCAGATGGCCCGGACCGTCTTGGAAGAGGAGGGATGCCGCGATTATGGCATTACCATCATGAGTCATGCGGCGGCCACACTTCCTGTGCTATGTGATACTGATACGTAATAGAAAGGATATACACTTATGAAATATAATCCCGTAACCGGCGATGTGATACAGGCACTGCAGCAGATCACCGGAGAAAAATATGTCAAGACCGATCCGGAGGTACTGGCAGCCTATCAATCTGATGAAAGCATGGCTCCTGACATGTGGCATTTGCCGGAAGTCGTCGTAGCGCCGGGAAGCACGGAAGAAGTCGCGCGTATCATGGAGGTGGCGAACCAATACAAGATACCCGTCACTCCGCGCAGTGCCGGGACCAGTGTCAGCTGCGGGGCCGTTCCCGTCTGTGGAGGCATCGTCCTTCTGATGGAACGGATGAACCGCATCCTGGAAATTAACGAAGACGGCATGTATCTCGTCGCCCAGGCCGGGGCCCGCACGTCAGACATACAAAATGCAGCCAAGGCCAGAGGACTGATGTATGCCGGGGACCCGTGCAGTGCAGACAGCTGTCTCATCGGAGGCAATCTGGCTACCAATGCCGGCGGAAATAAGGCCGTCCGCTATGGAACGACACGACATCAGGTCTATGCCATTGAAGTCGTTTTACCCAACGGTAAAATCACACATCTGGGAGCACCCTTAAAAAAATGCTCGACCGGATATTGCCTGGACCAGCTGATTATCGGGTCGGAAGGTACGCTGGGCATCATTACCCAGGTCACGCTTAAACTGGTGCCGCTCTGCCCGTACAAGCTGGACGTGCTGGCTGTCTTTACGGATCTTGCCAAGGCGACGGCCCTGGTGCCGAAACTGGTAAAGGCCGGACTCAATCCGACGTCTGTAGAATTTATGGATAACAACTTCGTCCGCCGGGCCAGTGATTATAGTGAATTGCGCCTGCCCCATTATGAAGACGGGTTCTATGATATTATTTCTATCGAAACGTTCAGTGAAGCAGAACTCGATGCCAAGATGGATATACTGGCATCTATCTGTGAAAAAGCAGGTGCTACGGACGTGGTGGAAGCCGATGACCGTGTCTGGAAAGTACGCCGCAATTGCTTGGAAAGTACGCGGGCGTTGTCGAAAGTGGCTACGTCCGAAGATCTGGTCGTGCCGGTGCCTAAAATTGCAGAGTGCATCCAGACCTTAGTGGCAGAAAGTAAAAAATACGATTTCCTTCTGTTCTGTCTGGCTCATGCCGGTGATGGAAACCTTCACTTCCAGATTATGAAGCGCGATATGAGCGACGAAGAATGGAAAAAACAAGTAGCCGCTTTCCGTGACTTTGCCTATCCCTATGTCTATAAACTGGGGGGACGCCTTTCAGGGGAACATGGCATCGGATACAAGCGGATGCCCTATCTGGAACGATGTGCCGATCCGGTTGAACTGGAACTGATGAAAACCATTAAACGGGCACTCGACCCCAACGATATCTTAAACCCCGATAAAGTCATCCATATAGAAGAATAAACATAGCAAGATAAAGAGGCATCTCATTACGTCTTGAACGCGAGGAGATGCCTCTTTTGTCATAGGACAAGATTTTTTAAATCAGCATGCATGTCTTCTTTGAGCAGGTCCATATTCTTTCGCAGCCGTTCATACCGGAACGCACAGTAATCGAGAAAATCATCGCCATTATAGTGGCGTATGAGGGCCCAGTTTGTCCATAGGAAATCCTGTTCCAGCATGGAAATCTTAATTTTCATCAGTTCGTCATCGGAGACAGGACGCTGGAAATAGTGCTGCAGCAGATAGTCTATAGCGAAAGCAGGGAGTCGGGACTCCAGTATATAACCGGCGATATCCCAGTACAGACTGTTCATGCCGGCATATTCCCAGTCGATGAGATAGGCATCTCCCGTCGTCATGCTGACGAGAAAATTTTCCGGGACCGTATCATTATGACAGGGGACGAGGACAGGAGAGGCGTCGTACGTATCCTGCCAGGTGAATAACTGTTCTTTAATGACATTGTGATCGGTAAATAATTCACCGTGCTGTTCCTTTATGATTTCTTCGTATTTCGATAGTTCTGACAGCCAGTCAAAACGGTTGGGAAAGGGATTTGTCAATTGATGGACTTGTTTCATGAGTGAGACGACAATTTGTATATTTTCTTTCAGCTGCGGTCCCGTCTGGGAGAGGTTACGGCTGCCCGGCACGTAGGTCGTGATTTTGATACCGCTTTTGGCATCAAAATACAGGCACGGGCAGTTGATACCGGCCTGGGAAGCCTGGATATTGTTTTCCAGTTCCGTCTGGCGGTCGATTATCCGTTCTGTCATGCCGCCGGGCTGGCGTATGACATAGTCCTTGCCGTGGATATTCATGATGTAATTGTAATTTGTCAGGCCGCCGGCGAACCGTGATTTGTCAAAGCGCAGCGTTTCGTCATGAAAGAAGCGCCGCAGCGTGAGCTGTATGAGTTCTTCTATTTGCATGGTATACTCCTCGGATGCTGTAATGGGAATAAACGGTATGAGGGACTACTTGTCCTTATTCTTCTGACGAAACGTTTTTGGCGTAATTTTCATCTGATTAATAAACACGCGGTTAAAATACGATTGATCGGAATATCCGCACAGTGATGAGATGTGGCAGATCGATTCATCGGTGGTCGTCAGCAGTTTACAGGCATACTCGATTTTCAGGCGGTTGATATAATCGATGCAGCTGATGCCTACTTCTTTTTTAAAAATGCGGCTCAGGTACTGGGGATTCATGTAGACGTGTTCTGATACATCTTTTAACGATAATTTTCTCTTAAAATTGTCCTGGATATAATGGATGGATTTATCAATGACTTCCATGTGAGCCGAATCCTTCGGCAGGGGGATGACCGGCGTCGTCAGTTCCACCGGATTGCTGCCGGCGGGCATGACTGTGCTGGCAGCCAGAATCGTCTGGATGGACTGCCGTATTTCTGAAGGCCGGATGGGCTTGAGCAGATATTCCCGTACCTGGAGGCGGATTGCCTGCTGGGCATAGGAAAAATCTGAACAGGCGGATAGTATGATGACCGCTGCCTGGGGACAAAACTGGCGTATAACCGTCAGGGCTTTCATGCCATCTAATTCAGGCAGCCACACGTCCATCAGGATGATATCGGGCTTTGTTTCCCTGGCGGCTTCGATGGCCTGCGTCCCAGTAGTACACGTTATGATATGGCACTGTCCCCGCATCTCTTCTTCAACGATTTCTTTCAGGAACTGTTGTTCCAGTATTTCATCTTCTACGATTAAAATAGTATGCATAGGCTCACCCCTTATTGCCTGATGGGGAGATAAATGGCAATGGTCGTTCCACTGAAATCGGATTGTCTGACCGTAAGGCCGTAAGGCGTGCCGAAATAATGACGGATGCGGTTGTGCGTACTGAGCAGGCCGATTCCTGATTTAGCATGAGTCTTGATGCGGGAATAATCGCCATCGGCTATGAGGCTTAATATTTCCGGAGGAAAGCCGTATCCGTTGTCGTTGACGAATAAGGTGAAATCCTCTCCCTGTTTACGGGCCGTGATGCGTATGTTCCCGCCATTGCATTTGGGCGTGACACCATGAAGCAGGGCATTTTCCACGAGGGGCTGGAGAATCATGTTGGGAATCTGGTACTGCTGCATCTCATCGGGAATGTTGATTTCATATTCGAGGCGGTCTTTAAATCGTATTTTCTGGATGTAAAGGTATTTCTTGATGTTTTCCAGCTCTTCTGAAAGAGGATGGAGTTCGTTGTCCTGCTTTAAATTATAGCGCAGCAGGTCCGAAAGGCAGTATATCAGTTCTTCCGTTTTCCGCGACTTTTCGTAATAAGCTACGCGGGCAATGGTATTCAGGGTGTTAAATAAAAAGTGAGGATTGACGACGAGAAAACTATTTTTTGTTTCCAAATCGATGATTTTCCTCTCTAACAGTTCTTTTTCCAGAGAAAGCCGTCCGGCCTGGGTATCCGACGTTTTCAGGTCTTCGGCCAGGTTGTGGGCAATGTACTGGGCCATGCGTTCGTAAGTCGTAATCTGCGCCTGGGCCATACTTTGGATGCGGCCGATGGCTTTAGCTACTTCCTGGGGTTCTATTTTCTTTGACTTCGCCAACTGACCGGCGTTCAGCATATACTTGTGATACACAAATTGTTCTTCATATATCTGGCCCCCAAGGAGGAATAACTGGAGGCCGGCAGAACCGGTGTGAATAGGAATGACAAAATTATACAATCCACAGTGGCAGGTAAATCGGGTAATCGTGTTATCTGGTGCGACACAATGGTTGTGATAATCTTCACATATATAATCCCGCCGACGCTGGCAGATTTTTTTGCAGAAGTCTGGTGACGGGTTTAATTCAACAATTGTATTGCCATCTGCTGTTACCAGCTGCAGGGGAATTTTCGAAAGCGATAATAAATTGTTTAATTTACGTAAGCTGCATCTAATGCGCTCCAGTAACAAATTTTTTTCATCTAACGGTATATTCATCACAATATCCCTTCTGACACGGTAAATCCGTGTCTATTTTTTGTTTGGTTACGATTCTGCAGGAATTCTTCTTATCTATTATACAAAAAAATCTGTGAGTATACTGATTTTTTAATACATTTTTGCATAAATAGTATGAATAATATAAAAAGTCTTCTTTGTACAATTTTCACAAAAGTAACAATTATAACAAGTAAAAAAAATCACATAGACAGCTCCTGATTTTTCAATAAAAAATCATACGGGCATGCTAGAATAGACACATCGCAAAAACGCATATTACATATGAGGTGTAATAATGATATAAAAATTAATAAGACCTTTGCATTTTTTAAGTTTAACTCGAAGAGGAGCAAAAAGGTTATGAAATATTACGGAGAAGAAGCATTGGGCCTTGTTGAAACGAGGGGTATGGTGCCAGCCATATATGCCCTCGATGTCATGTGCAAATCGGCAGATGTCGTCCTTGTATCGTATGAAAATATAGGATCCGGCCTGGTTACGGTTCTGGTAAAAGGAGATGTCGCTGCCGTGCGGACAGCCGTAGAACGGGGCGCAGAAGCTGCTGCCAGCATTGGCACCCTGACTGCACAAAATGTCATGCCCCGCCCGGTGGGACGTGTGGGAACGATTGTTTCTGTACATGATATAGATACGCAGTAAAGGAGAACCGGACACATGGAACGAAAAAGAGATGCTTTGGGATTCATTGAAACATGCGGCCTGGTTTCTGTACTGGAAGCGGCAGATGCCATGTGCAAAGCGGCCGATGTAGAACTGATTGGATATGAAAATACGGCTTCCGGACTGATTTCTGTCGTCGTCCGCGGAGATGTCGGCGCTGTCCAGTCAGCTGTCGATGCCGGTGTGAAACGGGCAGAAGAGGTAGGTAAGGACCAGGTATACAGCCACGTGGTCATACCGAGCCCGCATCCGGATGTAGAAAAAATCGTTTCTAAATATGTGCTTGATTGGTGAGTACAGGAAGTAAAGTGGTGAACGGAATGAACAGACTCGACTATGATTTATGTTCTATGCAGGAAGCGCGGATCCTCATTGAAAATGGCCGTGATGCCCAGCGTATGCTGGCTTCTTTTTCCCAGGACCGGCTCGATGACATCGTCGCTGCCATGGCGGAGGCCGTGTATCCTCATGCCAAAGAACTGGCCCTCCTGTCAGCTGAAGAAACGGGATTTGGCCGCTGGGAAGATAAATACATTAAAGACATATTCGCCAGCCGCTATGTCTGCCGTCATATGAAGGGAATGAAGGCCGTTGGCATCATAGCTGAAGATGCAGAAAAGAAAACACTCGATATCGGTATCCCCGTTGGAGTCATTACCGCTCTGCCACCGTGCACCAGCCCCGTTTCTACGACAGTCTATAATGCACTCATTGCCATAAAATCGGGCAATGCCATTATTTTCTCACCCCATCCGAGGGCACAAAAAGTAATCGGGCGGACACTGGACATCCTCATAGATGCCGGAATCAAAGCGGGGATGCCCGAATGTGCCGTAGAATACCTCAGGACTGTTACCCTGAGCGGTACGAAAGAGATGATCTATCATAAAGATACATCGCTGATCCTGATTACCAGTGTTCCCAGACTGCTCCCACTGGTACATGCATCGGGAAAACCGGCTATTTACGGCGGTCCCGGCAATGGACCGGCCTTTATAGAAAAGACGGCTGATGTAAAAAAAGCAGTCCGGGACATCGTATTCAGCCGCACCTTTGATAACGGTATTATTTCAGCGGCAGAGCAATCCATCGTCGCTGAAGAATGCATAGCAGAAGACGTACGTCAGGAACTGAAACATCAGGGGGCGTACTTTCTGAATGAAGAAGAAACAGAAACAATCGGCAAGGCACTATTCCATCACGACGGCAGTATCAACCTGCAGTACGTCGGACGGCCGGCTGCGGAAATTGCCAGTATGAACGGTATTGCCGTACCGGCCGGGACGACCGTACTCATTTCTGAGCAGAAGTACGCCGATCTCTGCAATCCCTATGCCCGGGAGAAATTGTGTCCTGTCCTGGCATTTTATGTAGAAAGAGATTGGAGAAATGCCTGTGAAAAATGCATTGAACTCCTGTGCAATAAAGGGCTGGGCAATATGTTGGTCATTCATTCGCAGAATGAAGAAGTCATCCGGGAATTTGCCCTGAAAAAACCTGTTTCCCGCGTACTGGTCAATACGCCGGCAACGGTCGGCGGCATGGGAGCGACAACTAATCTGTTTCCTGCCTTTACTTTAGGACTGGGAGCGGCCGGCGGCACCATAACGTCGGATAACGTATCGCCCATGAATCTGATTAATATCCGAAAGGTTGGATATGGTGTCCGTAACCTGGGCGAACTGGTACAGGATATTACCGGAACCGGCCAGATGCAGCAGCGGACGAACCCGGCCCGGACAATGGACCGGATGAGGAATGAACAGGAAAAAGCAGCCGTTTCAGGCCTGATAGAAGAAATCGTGAGTGAATTGAAAAAACAAGGGATATATGGAGGCGATAGATAAATGAAAGAATTTGAGATCAAGCCCAGAATCTATTTCGACGAAGGCTCCCTCGAATATTTACGCGAAGTAAAGAGCAAGAATGCATTTATCCTGTCTGATGGCATCATGGAAAAATTAGGCTATCTGAAGCAGGCTGTTGATTTTCTTGAATCGGCCGGTGTCCAGTGTGATGTATATACCAATATCAAACCGGAACCGGACTTGTTGGCAGTCATGGATTCGCTGGAACATTACATGGTACATCAGGGGCATACGGTCATCGCCCTCGGCGGCGGGTCTGCCATGGATACAGCCAAGGCTATGATTTATTTTCTCCATCAGGCCGTGTCCAAGACCGGTAAATCCTTTAATAAACCTCAGTTCATAGCCATTCCGACGACGAGCGGTACCGGATCGGAAGTGACGGATTTTTCCGTTATTACTATTAATGGAAAGAAGACGGCATTGATTGATGATCTCATGGCACCGGATATTGCCATCCTCGATTCCACCTGCACGAGAAGCCTGCCGCCACAAGTCATTGCCGACACGGGACTGGATGCGCTGGTTCACGCAGTAGAAGCGTATGTATCCAATAAAGCAACGGACTGTACGGACGCTCTGGCTGAAAAGGCCGTTTATATCCTCTGCCATAACCTGGTCCGTTTTTATCGTAATTCAGAAGATAAGGATGCACGGGAATGCATCCAGCGTGCATCCTGTCTGGCCGGTATGGCTTTTACTAATGCCAATCTGGGAATTACCCACAGTATGGCCCACGCGTTCGGCGGCACATTCCACCTCTCCCACGGCCGTTCCAATGCTCTTTTGATGGAGAAAGTCATCGAATATAATGCCAATCTCAAAGATACATCGGATCAGCAGGTTGCGGCCAAGTACGGCCAGCTGGCACGGATCCTGGGACTTCCTGCCCGGACGACCCGCGAAGGGTATGTCAACTTTCTGCAGGCTGTACGCCAGCTGAAACGAGATTTGCATATTCCAGCGTCTATCAGAGCGGCGGGGATTCAGGAAGAGGAATTCATGGCTGCGACAGGGAAGATGGCGGAACAGGCCCTGGCAGACCGCTGCACGCCGTCGAATCCCCGTACACCTGCAAAGGAAGATATTATAGCTATTTATAAAGCGGCTTATTAAGAGAGAAAGTGAGGGAATATACATTGGACGAAAAAGAATTCTCCAGTAAATTTGCACAGGCGACGGCCCATTTGTCGCCCGAAGAAAAGAAAGCAGTTATGAAATTGTTTGCTGGTATCTCTGCGCAGCTTTCAGGCGGCAAAACCAGTGTGGCAGTCACGGCTCCGGCAACACAGACGTTCCATAATGCTGTCGATGACGATGAAGAAATTACCGGTCTGACACCACGACTGGAAAGGCTGAAAGCGGCCTATCTGAAAGTAAAGCCCAGCGTTTCCGTACAGCGTGCTGTCGTTACGACGGAAGTGTACCGGAACAATGCCGGCCTGCCGCTGAAGATGCTTCGCGCCCTGGCTTTTAAAAAAGCCTGCGAAACGGCACCGCTTCTCATTCAGCCTGATGAACTGATCATCGGTCATCCCTGTGGCCGTCCCCGCGCCGGCAGTGTTTCTCCGGAAATTGCATGGCGCTGGATCCGCGACGAACTGGATACCATGTCTACCCGGCCTCAGGATCCGTTCCAGATCAGCGAGGAAGATAAACGGACGCTGCGGGAAAAAGTATTTCCCTTCTGGGAAGGCCGCAGCCTCGATGAAATATGCCAGAAACAATATGAAGATGCCGGCGTATGGTCTTTTTCCGGCGAATCCTTCGTCAGCGATCTGTCTTATCATCAGGTAAATGGCGGTGGCGACACCTGCCCGGGTTATGATGTCATCCTGGTAAAAAAGGGTGTCAACGGCGTGCGGCAGGAAGCTGTTGAAAAGCTGAAGACGCTCAATATGGACCGGCCGAAAGACATTGATAAAATTTACTTCTATAAAGCCGAAATCATGGTCTGTGACGGTGTCCTTGCCTATGCTAAACGCCTTTCTGATTATGCCAAGCAGCTTGGCGATCAGGAAAGCAATCCCCAGCGCCGCCAGGAATTATACCAGTTGTCGGATATTATGGCCCATGTACCGGCCAATCCGCCCCGTACCTTCCATGAAGGGCTCCAGTCCGTATGGACCATGGAATCTCTGTTCAACATTGCTGAAAACCAGACGGGTATTTCCCTGGGCCGTCTCGACCAGTACTTATATCCCGTCTACAAAGCGGATCGTGAAGCCGGACGCATTACGAAAAAAGAAGCTTTTGAACTGTTATGCTGCTTCATCATCAAATGCTCGGAAGTCATGTGGCTTTCCAGCGAAGCAGCGGCAAAATATTTTGCCGGTTATCAGCCTTTCGTAAACTGCACCATAGGGGGTCAGAAACGAACTGGCGGAGATGCCTGCAACAATCTGACTTATCTCATCATGGATGCCGTCCGCTTCATTAAGATGTATCAGCCATCCCTGGCCTGCCGGATTCACAATCAGTCGCCGCAGAAATACATGAAGAAAATCGTCGATGTCGTCCGCGCCGGCATGGGCTTCCCGGCCTGCCATTTTGATGATACGCATATCAAGATGATGCTGGCAAAAGGGTTCTCCCTGGAAGACGCCCGCGATTACTGCCTCATGGGATGTGTTGAACCACAGAAATCAGGCCGCATTTATCAGTGGACCTCGACAGGCTACACCCAGTGGCCCATTGCCATTGAATTCGTATTTAATCACGGCGTCATGAGATGGCATGGTACGAAGCAGGGCCTTGACCTGGGCGATCTCAGTCAGTTCAAGACCTATGAGGATTTCGATAAAGCCGTAAAAAAACAAATTCAGCATATTATCCGCCTTTCGGCTATCGGCACGGTCATCAGCCAGCGGGTACACCGCGATTATGCGCCAAAGCCGTTCATGTCCAGCCTCGTCGAAGGATGCATGGAAAAAGGTCTGGATGTTACTGAAGGCGGCGCTATGGTCAACAGCGGCCCAGGTCTCATTTTCTCCGGCCTCAGCACGTACGCCGATTCTATGGCTGCCATTAAGAAGCTGGTATACGATGATAAAAAATATACACTGGAACAATTCAAGGAAGCACTGGATGCCAACTTTGAGGGCTTTGACCAGCTGAGGACAGACTGCATGAATGCACCGAAGTTCGGGAATGACGACAATTATGTCGATTCTATCGCCGCCGATATTGTCAACTGGACGGAAGATGAACATAATAAATTCGATATGCTCTATGCCAAGTTCAGTCATGGTACATTGTCTATTTCCAATAACACTCCTATTGGCGAGCTTACCGGTGCGACGCCGAACGGGCGCCTGGCCTGGACACCGCTTTCAGACGGTATCAGTCCGACACAGGGGGCGGATAAACTGGGGCCGACGGCTATCATCAAGTCGGTCAGCAAGATGAATTGTGACGCCATGACCATCGGCATGGTTCATAATTTCAAGCTTCTCAAAGGCATACTGGAAACGCCGGAAGGGGAAAATGGCCTGATTACGCTGTTGCGTACGGCGTCGATTCTCGGAAATGGACAGATGCAGTTTAGTTACGTCGATAATGAAGTGCTCAAGAAGGCGCAGAAAGAACCGGACAAGTACCGGGATCTGATTATCCGTGTTGCCGGCTACAGTGCGTACTTCGTCGAATTGTGTAAAGAAGTACAGGATGAAATTATCAGCCGTACCATGCTGGATCATTTCTAAACCTTACGACCGGAAGACTGGCGGTCCGGTTTTCTGGACCGGGCCGCAGGTTCCGGAATGTATGGCCGATAATTCCTGAAGGGAAAGTGTGAGTATGAGATTACAACAGTTCCGGAGGTTGGAACGAAAAGCAAGAATCTTCAACATGCAGAAATATTCCATCTATGACGGACCTGGCATACGCACCATCATATTTTTTAAAGGCTGCCCGCTGCGATGCCGCTGGTGTGCCAATCCGGAAGGGCTGGAGCGGAAGTATCAGGTCATGTTCCAGCAGGAATTGTGCATTCACTGCGGTAAATGTGTTCCCGGCTGCCCCGTCCAGATTCATTATTTAGATGAATCTGGTGACAGGCCGGAGCATAAATTACACCGCGATATAGACTGTATAGGCTGCCGGACTTGTGAAAGCGTTTGTCCCAGACAGGCTCTCAACGTAGTGGGCCGGGATCTGACTCTGACGGAGGTGTTGGATTTTATTCAGCAGGATGCCGCCTTTTACCGGAGTTCTGGTGGCGGTGTTACATTGAGCGGCGGTGAAGTATGTATGCAGCCAGCCTTTGCGGCCAATCTTCTCATGGAATGTAAAAAACTGGGCATTAATACGGCCATCGAAACCTGCGGGTATGCCGGGCTCGATGCTCTGCTGGAAATAGCCCGGTTCAATGATTTATTCTTATACGATATTAAAAATATTGATTCAGACCAGCATGAGATGCTGACCGGGGTGCGGAACGAAAGGATACTCCACAATCTGACAGAACTGATAAACCGGGGTTACCGGGTCAAAGTCCGCATGCCTATGATAAAAGGGCTGAACACGTCAGAAGATGTCATCCGCCGGGCCATGGAGTTTTTAAAACCTTTCCAGGGACGACCGAATTTTCTCGGTGTAGACCTCCTGCCCTATCATAAGCTGGGAGTCAACAAGTATAAACAGCTTGGCAAACCCTATGGCATTGAAGAAGACGTATCCATGACCAAAGAAGATCTGGACCGCATCGAAAGCTGGATTACAGAGTATGGTATGGATGCCAATATCATCAGGCATTAATGCCAGATGGAGGCGTGCCTATGACTAATGAATTTGAAAATAAGACGCGCATTATTCAGGAATATGTCCCCGGAAAACAGGTAACACTGGCCCACGTGATTGCCTCTCCGGTCGAAGATATTTACGAGCGGCTGGGCATTGAAGGAAAAGGGGCTATCGGTATTGCCACACTGACTCCCTGTGAGACAGCGATTATTGCGGCCGATATAGCGACTAAGGCGTCGGATGTGGAAATCGGTTTTCTGGACCGCTTCACGGGCTCGTTGGTGATTTCCGGAGATGTAGCCAGTGTGGAGACGGCCATGAAGGCCATAAATACGACACTGGAAACACTATTGGGATTCACACCTGCCAGGATTACACGGACATGAAGAAGCGCATCATGATTATAGGCGCAGGACAGTCGGGCAAATCGACACTGGCCAACTGGCTGAATCAGACGGACCGGCCGCTGCGCAAAACACAGGATGCCATTTATGGCAGACGCACCATTGATATACCCGGTGCGTATTTAGAAAATACCTGGATGTACAAATATATCATCGCCTTATCCCAGGGAGCGTCCCATATACTGATCCTGGTAGACCAGTCCCGACCTGTTGAAGTATATTCTCCCGGATTTGCCTGTATTTTTACCTGTCCTGTTACGGGCATAATCACGAAATGCGATGAACATCCGGAAAATTACGATATGTGTGTAAGACAGCTCCGGCGCTGTGGTATACAAGAAGTCATTCTTCCTATTTCCCTCAGGACGGGAGCTGGCCTTGCGGCGTTGGAACGACGGCTGGCTGCTACCCATGCCGGCTGACGAGATACATAAGAGGAGGTGATACATTGCGATATATAACGGAAATGGATTTACGGGATTTGTATCATGAAGAACCGTTTACGACGTATTACCTGGCAACAGACAACCGCCTGACACCGGGGGCCAGACAATTCCTGACAGACCGGCGCATTCCCTGTGAAACCGCATGGGGAGAAAGACAGGAGAGAAAAGCTGATGCAGTACCGGCTGCAGAAGAAACGGAGCCTGCGCCGTCGTGGCAGTTGATGAAACTGTGGCATACACTGGAGCATGCAGAATCACTCATCATGGTGACGGCAGAATGGTTTTCCCGCCATGGCGAACATCTGGCAGCGGAAGATTTTACCGCACTGGCCAGGACGCTGCAGCGGACCCGGCTGGCCTGTGAACAAGGAGAAATACCGCCAGCCCTTACCTTCTGGAATTGTACGGAAGGCGAACTTCGTGAAAAAGTAGATGATACGGTCATCCCCTTTAGTCTGGAAAAACTGCCGGAAGATGAAGGGCTGCGCGCCAAACTTCTAATGCTGAATCACCTCCGCACATATCTGCAGATGCTGGAACCGCTCGTTCTGGAAACACAGAGCCGCCATGGTGATGCCGGCCCGGGAGTATATGAAGGGCTGATACACATTCTCCATAGCCTGACCAATGTCCTTTGTATCATGATGGGAAAATATATGAGAGGTTCAGTATGAGTACTTTAAATTCAGATTTTACCTATTGCAATGAAATAATCAAAGAGTTTGAAAATGTGGTCAGAAAGCCGGTGACCAAACCGTCTTCTGTATACTATACAGGTGTCGATCTCGGCACGGCCTTTATTGTCGTCGCCGTCCTTGATGAGCATTTCCGCCCTATAGCCGGAGAGTACCGATATGCCAGTGTTGTCAAAGATGGCATGATTGTGGATTATCTGGGAGCTATCCGCATCGTCCGGGAAATGAAAGAAAACCTGGAAAAGAAACTGGGTACAGAACTGAAGTATGCCGCTGCGGCCTTGCCGCCGGGGACGTTTGATCTCGATTCCGGTGCTATCAAACACGTCGTAGAAGGTGCCGGGTTTGAAGTGACTAATCTGCTCGATGAACCGACGGCCGCTAATGCCGTCCTGAAAATCAAAAACGGCGCAATCGTCGATATTGGCGGCGGTACGACAGGAATTGCGATTTTTAAAGATGGCGAGGTCGTACATGTGGCCGATGAACCGACCGGGGGCACACATTTTTCCCTCGTCGTATCGGGAGCCTACAAGATGCCGTTTGAAGAAGCCGAATTATATAAGCGGGATCAGAAAAACCACCGTGAAATTCTGCCGATATTGCAACCAGTCATTGAAAAAGTATCTTCCATCATTACCCGCCACATCAAGGATTATGATGTGAAAGAGATTTATCTCGTAGGCGGTACGTGTTGTCTGACGGGAATTGAAAGCATCATTGAAAAGCGGACGGGACTTCCGACGCGCAAGCCACAGAATCCCATGTTTGCAACGCCGCTCGGTATTGCCCTTAATTGTAAACAGCTGGAAGAATAGAGGCGGTTCTATGGAATGGAAAATCATCAAGTCCCCTTCACCGGGAACGATAGATATCCTTATGCGGCGTAAGGGTTCTCCGGCTTCGCACGATATGAGCGATTTTGATGCCGTGGGACTCGTACAGGGAAGACTCATCGATATGGTCGTAGCAGCCGATATTGCAGAAAAAGCGGCCGGTGTCTTCGTCGAAGATATCCGGGGCAGCTGCCCGCAGAATCTCGTTATGATAGCCATATTTGGTGATACGGCAGCTGTAGAGGCGGCAATTTCCGATATATGCAGAGTCTTTCAGGAACATAGGCAGGTGACATTATGATAGCAGCCAGAGTGATTGACAACATTTGGTCCACGCGCAAGGCAGACTGCCTCGTCGGAATCAAATTTATGATAGTAGAAGTCATCGATGGCAAAGATGCAGGACGCCGTTTTATTGCTGCCGACCTGATTAATGCCGGTATCGGTGAAAATGTCATCGTCAGCCAGGGCAGTGCTGCCCGGCAGATGTTTCAACCGGATACACTGCCCATTGATGCGGCAATTATTGGAATCATTGATGAAGAATGTACGTTTTAAATTGTGGAGGTGAATCCGCTTGGACGTATTAAATCAAGTGCGGGAGGCCGGTGTCATCGGTGCCGGTGGTGCCGGATTTCCCACTCATGCCAAGCTGAATGCGACAGCGGAATACATATTACTGAACGGTGCTGAATGCGAGCCCCTTCTGAGAGTGGACCAGCAATTGCTAGCGTTGTATCCCGATGCCATTATTACCGGTTTTGCCGCTGCCGGCCATCAGGTACAGGCAAAGCGGGCCATTATCGGCATCAAGGGCAAGCATAAAGAGGTCATCGAAATTTTAAAAAAGCGTATCGAAGCCCTGGGCTTTTCTCCATTTGTACAGATTCATATCCTTCCGGATGTCTATCCTGCTGGTGATGAACAAGTACTGGTCTACGAACTGACAGGCCGTATCGTACCGGAATGTTCTATTCCTCTTTCCGTTGGCTGTGTCGTCGTCAATGCCGAAACAGCTTTCAATATCGCCCGTGCCCTAGAAGGTAAAAGCGTAACAGAAACGTATGTGACGCTCCAGGGCGATATTCCCAGACCGGTGACGCTTAAAGTGCCGGTAGGGATGCCGGTCCGCGAAGTCCTCATGAAAAGCGGGATTACCAGCCTGGATGATTATGGCGTCATTGATGGCGGTCCCATGATGGGCCGGATCATGAATTCCTACGATGGCTATGTTTCGAAAAAGAACAAGGGCTACATCATATTGAAGAAAGACCATTATCTCATCCGGAAAAAGAGCATGAACGAGCAGCAGGCACGCATTATTGGCCGTACGGCCTGCGAACAGTGCCGGATGTGTACCGATCTGTGTCCCCGCTATCTCCTGGGTCACAACATGCAGCCCCATAAAATCATGAGAACTATGAAGTACATGCCCGATAATCTGCAAAGTGCCCTTACGGCACAGCTCTGCAGCCAGTGCAATCTGTGTGAACTCTTTTCCTGTCCGGCCCATCTCAGCCCGCGTAACATCAACAGCTGGTATAAGGACCGGATGCGTACAGCCGGCATTAAATACACACCGGCAGAAAGAGATTATAAGCCCCGCGAAGCCCGTTCCTACCGGCTCGTTCCCAGTAAACGCCTTATTGCCCGGCTGGGCCTCAGCTCTTTTGATGGTCCGGCGCCGCTTACGGGAGTGGAATGGAATATCGATGAAATCGGTATCCTGCTCAGCCAGCACGTAGGTGCTCCGGCACAACCGGTCGTACAGGCCGGCGATGCGGTTACGGCCGGTCAGATGGTAGGTGCCATCCGTGAAGGGAGCCTCGGTGCTCCCGTCCATACGAGCATGGACGGCGTAGTCACAGAAGTTACCGATTCAGTCATTAAGATAAAGGTGGGGTCGATCCATGTATAATGCGATAGGTATGGTAGAGTTGAGCAGCATCGCCAGGGGAATTTATACGGCCGACCGGATGATCAAGACTGCTGCTGTAGAAGCCGTCAGCTGCACTGCCGTATGTCCCGGCAAGTACATTGTCCTGATCCAGGGTGATGTAGCTGCCGTAGAAAGTTCGGTCGATGCCGGCATCCAGTCGGCAGGAGAATATATTGTCGATCATTTCATTATTCCCAATGTTCATCCCGGTATCTTCCCGGCTATTTCTTCTACAACCCTGCCGGAACAGCGGGCGGCCCTGGGAATCATCGAATCGTTCTCTCTGGCGTCGATGATTCATTCTGCTGATGCGGCTCTCAAAGCGGCTGATATACAGGGCATTGAACTCCGACTTGGCAGCGGCCTCGGTGGCAAAGCGTATTTTACCTTCACCGGTGATGTAGCTGCTGTAGAAGCAGCTGCCGATGCAGGAAAAGCACTGGTGAGAGACAGCGGACTGCTGGTAGATATCGAGGTCATCCCGTCTCCGGCAGAACGGTTATGGGATACGTTGTTATAAATTATGCAGATGGAATCAGGAGGTGATACATTGAAACCATTGATTTGTGTCAGTCACGTAAAAGAAGCGGCTGCAGCCGGGAAGCATGAACTGTATGTAGAGCCCGGAGCCATTATTACGGCAGCGGCCAGCGACTATGCCCGTGACAAAGGGATTGCCTTTGTTGACAAGCAGACGGCTCCTGCCGCACCGGACGTACACAAACCGGCAGCAGGCAGTGTGAAAGGTCTGGATAAAGGTCTGGTAGCGGAAATTGTCCGTCAGGTGCTTTTAGCCCGTGGCCAGGCTGCACAGCCGTACAGGGAAGAAAAAGATGACAGCGGCCTCAAAGTAGTACGTGGTCATTCTGTGACCTATGAAGTCTTCGATACGGGTAATCCCGTAACAAAAGTCGGATACAGGGAAGTTATCAGTAAAACTGAATCTCATATGAGCTCAGGATTCCTGACCATCGATCACTCTTCCTTTACCTGGACACCGACGGGTTATGAAGAAACAGATATTATCCTGGAAGGAAGTCTCTCCATTACGATTAATGGTAAGACCTATTACGCCAGCCAGGGAGATGTGCTCTTCATTCCTAAAGATGCTACCGTCGTGTGGAATGCCGAAGATCATGTAAAATTGTTTTATTCGACCTATCCGGCAGACTGGGCAGGATGATATGAGCGTTAAAGGAGGTGGAAATCAATGGATGCCTTGGGAATGATAGAGACCAGAGGACTGGTAGCCGCTATAGAATGTGCCGATGTGATGCTCAAGGCAGCAGACGTGGTACTGAGTGGCAGGACCCTCGTTGGTGGCGGACTGGTGACAGTCTGTGTCAGCGGTGATGTAGGAGCAGTCAAAGCTTCCGTCGATGCAGGGGAAGCGGCTGTGCTTCATCTGGGTAAAGACCTTCTGATTTCACGTCACGTGATTCCCCGTCCTGATGCGGCCATAGCCGGGATCCTTCCCTCAAATGGCCCGGATAAACCAGATCCGCCAGACCCGGTTCCGTCTAAAGAAGGGCTGGCGCTGGCAGAAGAACGTATCGATGCATCCGGCGCAGAAACCGGTACTGGTGCAGTTGATACGGTGTCTCCTGAAACATGGCAGGGGACGGATACTACACCGAAAGAAGAAGCCCCTGAGGTTTCTTTTGAGGACATAGATTTTAAAAATTTCCACAAAGCTGAGGCTGACGCACTGGCCGTACAGCCCGGCGTGAATCTTGACGGGGTGTTCAGAAAGATGCCCGTCCCAGCTTTGCGGCGTCTCGTCCGGGAATATACGGATATCGGCCTGACCGGCCGTGCCGTGTCGCGGGCGAAGAAAGCTGTTTTGCTCCGCCTGCTTGCAGATTACTATAACGGAAGCAGGAAGCAGCTGGTTTAAAGGAAATCTGAAAGGGGAGATACTTTTTGGAAACATTTGATTATGATCTGCAGACCGTGCAGGAAGCCAGAAATCTGGCACGGCAGGCGCAGAAAGCGGAAGATGTATTCTGCAAGTTTACCAATGAACAGGTAGACCGCATTTTGCAGAATATGGTCCGCGTGGCAGAAGAAAACGCGGCCAAATTAGCCCGCATGGCCGTTGAAGAAACGGGCTTTGGCAAGGTAGAAGACAAAATCGTCAAAAATCAGGTAGCATCCCGCGATGTATACAATTACATCAAGGATATGAAGACTATCGGTGTCATTCACGAAGATACGGTCAACCGCATTACGGAAATCGGTGAACCCGTCGGCGTCGTACTGGGAATTATCCCCTCTACCAACCCGACCTCTACGGTCATCTACAATGCCATGATTGCTCTAAAAGCACGGAATACCATCGTATTTTCACCCCATCCGGCAGCATTGAAATGTACGATAGAAGCGGCCCGCCTCATGGCAGAAGCGGCAGAAACAGCTGGTGCACCGCTGGGGACAATCAGCACCATTATCCATCCATCCATGGGTGCTACTAATGAATTGATGCACAGTGAAGAAGTTAAGATGATCATTGCTACGGGCGGTTCGGCCATGGTAAAAGCAGCTTACAGCTGCGGCAAACCGGCTCTGGGCGTAGGCCCCGGCAATGGCCCGTCTTATATCGAACGGACGGCAGATGTCAAAAAGTCCGTTGAAGATATTATGCTCAGCAAGACCTTTGACTACGGCACTATCTGCGCTTCTGAACAGTCTATCGTCGTCGAAGAATGCAACCGGACACAGGTTGTGGAAGAGTTTAAACGCCAGGGCGGCTACTTCATGACGAAAGAAGAAACAGATAAAGTCTGCCAGCTTCTCTTCAAAAACGGGCACGCTATGAATGCCAAATTCGTAGGCCGTTCTCCCCAGGTCATTGCCGATGCGGCAGGAATCACAATCCCTGCCGGTACAAGGGTCCTCATCGGGGAACAGGACGGCGTAGGAAACGGCTATCCTCTTTCCTATGAAAAACTGACCAGCGTTCTCGGCTTCTATACGGTCCGTGATTGGCAGGATGCGTGCGACCTCTGTATCCGCCTTTTAAAGAATTGTGGTCTCGGCCACACCATGTCGATTCATACGGAAGATCCGGAAATTGTCCGCCGGTTCTATGAAAAACCGGTATTCCGCATCATTGTTAACACACCGGCTACTCAGGGGGGCACGGGTATCAGCACCGGACTGGCACCGGCCTTTACACTGGGATGTGGTACCTGGGGTGGAAGCGCTACGGCTGATAACGTTACGCCGCAGCATCTGATGAATATCAAACGCGTAGCCTATGGTATCCGCGAAGTCAAGCCGTCCGTACCGTATGCGGGCCAGGCAACGAGCTGTGGAACGGCTGCCGGAGCAGCGGATTCTGGTGATGACCAGCTCATCGCTGTCGTCAATGAAGTGCTCCAGCTGCTAAAACAGAAAGGTGAGTTTTAATGGGGAAATATGATGCTTTAGTCGATTTGCTGGTAGAAGCCGTCAGGAACAGCCATTTGAATCTACAGCCGGATACGATTCCCGTAGGAGTATCCAACCGGCATGTCCATTTGTCCCAGGCGGATCAGGATGCTCTTTTCGGACCGGGCAGCCAGCTGACAAAGATCAAAGATATTTCGCAGCCGGGACAGTTTGCCTGCAAGGAAACGGTAACCCTGGCAGGGCCGAAGGGCGTTCTGGAAAAAGTCCGCATCCTCGGTCCCGTCCGCAAAGAATCCCAGGTGGAATTACTCCGGTCCGATTGTTTTAAATTGGGGATCAAGGTGCCGCTGCGCATGTCCGGTGAACTGGAAGGTACGCCGGGCCTGACGCTCATCGGACCAAAAGGCAGTATCTGCCTTCCCCGCGGTGTCATCATTGCCAAACGCCATATCCATATGCTTCCTGAAGACGCGCAGCGTTTTGGCGTGACGAATGGCCAGGTCGTTTCCATCAATATCGATGGCGACCGTGGCGGTACTTTCGGTAATGTTGTTATCCGAGTGACAACAACATCGGCATTAGAATGCCATATCGACATGGAAGAAGCTAATGCTATGAATCTTAAAAATGGTTCCAGGATAACAATTATTAAATAATTCAATCTTATATATTATTAGGAGGAAAATAACATGAGTACAACAGAAGCTTTAGGTTTAATCGAAACAAAAGGTCTTGTAGGTTCTATTGAAGCAGCTGATGCAATGGTAAAAGCGGCAAACGTTTACCTCATTGGCAAAGTTCTCGTCGGCGGCGGTCTCGTAACGGTTATGGTACGCGGCGATGTCGGCGCTGTCAAGGCTGCTACCGATGCTGGTGCTGCTGCTGCACAGCGCGTTGGCGAACTCATTTCCGTGCACGTTATTCCACGTCCCCATACTGATGTGGAAATGATTCTCCCTCATGACAACCTCACAGTAAAAGAATAATCTATCACAGGGCGGGCTAAGGCTATTAGCACCTTAGCCCGCTGCATTTTATCCGGTATCATGCAAAATTCATATAATAAACATTTGTTTATGTACGAAAGAACTTTGAAAAAACAAAAGAATTCATTCTTTTTTATTGATACATGTGAAATATATAACAATAAATATATATATATCAAGTAAAGGAAGTGTGTGCGAATGGACAACAGAGCCTTGGCAGTCAAATTAAAGATAGACGCAGGGTTTAAGCGGCGTGGGATTACCTTTGCCATCTTTTCTGGGATTTTTTACGGTCTCTATACGGCTTTTCTGACCTTAGGCATGTCCAAGGGAATCTGGGGTAATGACTGGTATGGCGCCAATATGTCCGGCCTGAGCGCCTTTGCCATCACCTATTGCCTGGCAGCGCTGGGATCGGCTGTCAATGATACTATGAGCGGCATCTGGTCCCTTATCAATGTATCCATTAAAGGCGAACTGGGAGACTTTTTCCGCACGTTAAAAACAAAGCCGGGCCTGGTCATGATCGTTTGTGCCCTCATCGGCGGCCCGCTGGCTTCTACAGCTTATGTAGCAGCACTGCAGATGGGCGGTTCCATCATCGTGCCTATTTGTGCTCTCAATGCGTCTTTTGGGGCCATCATCGGCCATTTTGTATTCAAACAGGAAATCAATAAACGGATGGTCTGCGGTATCCTCCTCTGCCTTGTCGCTGCCGGTGTCATCGGCGGTACATCCTTCTCAGACGTGGGACCGACGGCGCTGATGGCCTGCGGCATTGCCCTGTTCTGCGCGCTGGGCTGGGGGATTGAAGGCGCCGTTGCCGGCTTTGGCACGACCCTCATCGATTATAATATCGGCATTACCATCCGTCAGTGCGTTTCCGGCCTTTCCAATATGCTCATCATGCTGCCCCTGTTGTGCATGATTGATGGCAGTGCCGGACTGGCTCCACGCCTTCTTTCCGGCGCCTGGAGCGACTGGTCGATCATCTTCTTTGTCATTTCCGGCTTCTGTGCCATGCCGGCATATTCCTTCTGGTATAAGGGCAATTCGATGTGCGGTGCCGCACTCGGCATGGTCTGCAATGGAGCGTATTCTTTCTGGGGGCCGTTCTTCTGCATGATCATCGTCGGTGTGTTTGATGGACAGCCGGGCTGGATGCTCACGCCGGTACAGTGGGCGGCTGCTATTGTCATGATCTGCGGCATTGCTCTCGTCGGAAATCTCAATCCGCTCCATGCATTCCGGAAAAAGGAGGCCTGATCGTATGAAACCGCTCTATTACGCAATCATGAAATATATGACGACCGTAGAAGAAGCATCTAATATGGATGTCATCCATGCCCTGAAAGGAGAATACGGAAGTTTTAAAATGCTTCGCCCCGATGCCGTACAGGAAGCATTGATGACGGCCAAGGCCAATGGGCTTCTCGATGAATCGCGGTTTGAACTGGATGATGCCGGTCAGTTACAGGTTTATTATAAAGTAAATGACTACGGCCGGCAGATGATCAACGCCTTTATTAGAGATTGATATAGTTGTGGTATTACCACTTTTTTACTAGTCTTTTACGAATTGCTGATACAGTCTATGTCATAATGAGATATTAATTGCATTATTTTCTGGCTCCAGCCCAATGCGTATCTGTTTAACCAGTACGTCTTTATCATAGAAAGGAGAATGATATATGAAATCAGGGAAAAAGAAAGTGTTAAAAATGTTAGTTATGTCTGCGCTGATGGCAGGTATATCGGCAACGGCGATGGCGGCTGTAGGAGTGGTGCAGGGCCCGACACCTATTGACCAGGGCATGGCTAATAAGGCAGAGGATTTCACTATCTACAATGACAAGATTGCTGCTTCCTTTGCCGTAGGTTCCAATAACTACTGGAATATGACGACGGGCAGCATCCTGGACATTGCCATGATGAAAGATGGGAAATTTGGGACGGATCTGACCAATGACATTGAATTCCTCAACGATTACTGGACAGCTACTGGTTCGTGGCATGGCGAAGACCTGCTGCATACGCCCGTAAAAGATATTACGTACAAGCTGGAAGGCGATAAAAAAGTCACTGTAACGGCGAAGACGAGATATTGGACAGAAGGTCATAAACTGCCTTTGAACGTGACGATTCAGTATACGTTGGAAGATGGCAAGAATTATATTGATATGAAGACAGTCGTCGAAAATCCGGCAGGGAATGATGCCTATCTGAATATGAACAGTGGCTATTCTATCAGTACCCTTGCCGTGAATATGTTCGGCCCCTTTGGCTTCTATCCTGATGTCAAGAGAACGGGCATACGTATCAATGAAGATCCCGAAGTCAATACGAAATACGGGGATTTCGTCGTTACGTACGGGAAAAATTACGCCGTAGCTGTTAATACCGATCATGCCAATGCCTACAAAGGTTCATCGGGCTATAAAGATGTCTATGTGAACCGCGACATCATGCCGGGCCAGTCGTATACGTATACGGGCGAAATCCTGGTTATTCCCAATGGGGAAACGGCTCCGGTCATCGAGCGGAAGATACAGAAAGATCCGTCTATCAAGGCTGGCGTCATTGAAGGTGTTGTCCGCGATCCCAATGGCAAACCGCTGCCCAATGCCTATGTCATCTTCAATAAGCCAGGATCTTATAAAAAGACGATAAAATCGGATGGTGTCGATCAGGTCATGAAAGATATCATGCAGCCTTTCGTCTGGAAGATTACCGATAAAGATGGCAAGTATAAAGTCACACTGCCGCAGGACAGCTACGACATTTATGTACAGAGCCAGGGAACGACACCGTCTGACGTGCAGCATGTCGATCTGAAAGGCAACACTGTGGCTGATTTCCAGGTAAAACCGGGTGCCAGAGCGGCGCTGACGGCTGTTGATGAAAACGGGAAACCTGTCGATTTTAAAGTGGTCGTCACCGGTATCAAATCGGATGTAAAAGGATTAGGAGGCTCGGTATATTTTACAGACCCGGCGACACACAAAGCGGATTTTGACGTATCGGCACCGGAAAATGAACTCACCTTTACGGCATATCATGGAGCCGATTATACATCGAAACCGGTTGAATTCAAGACCTTTGTCAAAGGCGGCCAGACAGTTCAGCATCAGTTCGTCATTCCTCAGCTCATTCATCCTGAAAAGGCGGGCTGGTATGGCAATGACAATCACCAGCATGCCGACCATGGCGATGGCGCGACGACTGTCCCGGAACTCTTTGCTGCACAGCTGGCAGCCGGCCTGGACCTGAATCTCGTACTCGATCACGACTACATCGGTAACATCAAGCCTATGCGGGAACTGGCCAATCAGTACAAAAGGCCTTTCATTCCCAACGTCGAAGTTTCTCCGGGATGGGGACACTGGGGCTTCCTGATGGTCAATGACAAGATGCCCTGTCCGGATCCGTCTCTGACACCGGGTGAAATCATCCAGCAGGGGCATGACCGGGATGCCCTGGTCGTCATGCATCATCCCTTCACCGACTATGGTTTCCTGACCAATCGTGCTGGCGTCAAGGGTGGCGATGACCCCAGTGCGGAAAACTTTGAATTCCTGGAACTGCAATCGACAATGGATTTGTCCAATGCCAAGAATATGGATAAACGGACTCTCGATGTGGCAGAAGGTTACTGGAACCGTGGCATCAAGAAATATCTGAGTGCCGGATCGGACCAGCATGATGCGACATCCAATCTGTATCCGGGTATCATCCGCATGTATTCCCACGTCGATGGCAAATTGACAGGCCGTAAGTTTGTCAATGCCATGGCAGAAGGCAAGGCTTATGTTACTATGGGGCCTATCTTCACCCCGGCAGAACAGTCCATGTTCGGCACGACCCAGCAGACAGCGGCCGATGGCACGTATACCTTTGAAACAAAGGTACAGGCTGTCAACGGCCTGAAAGAAGTACAGGTCGTAAGCGAAGGAAAACCGGTGGAAACGAAGGCATTCGACAATACGACTGATCCCGTTTCTGTACAAGTCAAAGTAAAACCGGAACACGACACCTGGGTCAACGTCATTGCAAAGGATGGCAAAGACCATTATGCCGTATCCAACCCTGTATGGGTTAAAGTAAAAAAATAAAAAGCACATGATATCCTGAATGGGTCATAGGAGTCTTTCCGCAGACAGCCCCGGCATGAAACGAAAATGCCGGGGCTGTTTCTGTTGTATGCCTGCCGGAGGTGTTTCTGCGTGCGCCCGGCAGGGGCTGTACTGGACTTTTCCCTGACAACTCCGTATAATTAAATTGGGAGGGTATGACATATGAAACTTACGACTCTATTGCCGACAGCCAGCAGTTCTCAGGAAAAAGCCCGCATACATGTAGTGTATGCGCTTTTGGGGACTGTTTTTTTTATGCCCCTTCAGATTATCGCCATGGAAGCCTGTTTTATCCTGGCACTGATTCTGGCAGCACGGTATGTATGGAAATATCCTATAGCCTCCTGGCATGATACGCCCCTTTTTAAACCAGCAGCACTGTTTGCTATCCTGGCTTTTGTATCTCTGGCCGGATCGCCCAGGCCGCTGTTTGGCGTTGCCTTTTACCTGTTTACAGTGCTGCAGTATTTTATTTTTTATAACCTCATAGTCGTCTTTGTCCGCGGCAGAGAAGAACGGCGCCTGTTTCTGCTCGTTTTTCTTGCCAGTGCAGCCATCGTCGTTCTATTTGGCCTGTACCAGTATGCCCACATGCTGACGCTCCATGAAGAAGAATGGGTCGATAATTCGGCCTTTCCCCTGTTACGGCGGCGCATGTATTCCACTTTATACAATCCCAATCTTCTTTCGGAATTCCTGCTCATGGCAATCAGTGCGGCCTTTTCCCTGCTCATCGTGAGAAAACGCGCTCCGAAGAAAATGGCAGCCCTGCTGGTTCTGCTGGCGGCGCTGGCTCTCTGCCTGATCCTGACCTATTCCCGCGGCGCCTGGCTGAGTGCATGCGCTCTTGTATTCTTCTTTGGCCTCGTATGGGATAAAAGGCTCTGGCTATCCTTTCTTTGCATTCCCTTCCTCCTGGCCTTCTATCATGGCGGCATCACCCACAGGCTTTTGTCTATTTTTTATCACAGCAGTGCCGATACGTCTGTATCCATGCGTATGGACATGTGGCTGGCGGCGTTGCAGATGGTGGCAGATCATCCGTTGCTGGGAATCGGCTGGGGGGCATTTAAATTCGTCTATCCTGTATACAATGAATTGATACAGCAGGCGGGTATTACCATTTTCCATGCCCACAACATGTACCTGAATATTCTGGCAGAAACAGGCATTGCCGGTTTCTGTGCGTTTGGCTGGCTCTTTTTTGGGGCGGGTGTCTGTGCGGTCCGCTTTTTACGCAAGCGTGGTGTACAGCCCCAGGACCGGGCTATGGCCCTGATGACGGCTGCGTCCATCCTGGCTGTAGCTATTAGCAGCTTCAGTGACTATGATTTATTTAGTACCCAGATATCACTTACTCTCTGGTTCCTCTTGGGCCTCTTTTCAAATATGCGTGAAGAATATGGGAAAAGAGAGAAAAAAAGTTTGCGAAATAATTCACAATAAGATATAATTAAACGTGAAGTGTTAGCACATTCATCTGATTTTATATCAGTGTGTAACGAGATAGAGAGTGGGGAGGTTCTGCCCATGAGACAGAAAAAGGCGATATCCGATGCAGTCATCGAACGGCTGCCGTTGTATTATCGGGATTTATTGTTGCTGCAGGATGCCGGTATAGATATCATTTCATCGGAAAAGCTTGGCGAACGGCTGGGAATTACACCGGAACAGATACGGAAAGATCTGACCTGTTTTGGCGCCTTTGGCAAGAAAGGTGTCGGCTATTATGTGAGCGAACTCTGTCAGCAGATTGTGGAAATCATCGGTCTGCAGCAGCATTGGAAAATCGGTATTGCCGGTATCGGTCATCTGGGCTGGGCTCTGGCGAATTACAAGACCTTTGGCCGTCTGGGATTTAGGACGATGGGGCTCTTTGATGTGGACCACCGCATTATCGGTCAGAATGTAGGCGGTGTCGTAGTCACGCCTATTTCAGAAATGGAAGAAGTCGTACGACGGGAAGGTATCCAGATCGGCATCATTACGACTCCTGCCGCTGTGGCACAGCAGGTAGCGGATCAGATGGTAGCTGCCGGCATCAAAGGCATCCTTTCCTTTGCCCCGCTGCGCCTGAACGTGCCGGACCGTATATTCGTATTCCGAGAAGATTTATCCATCGGCCTGAGCCGGATTTCCTATTATCTGACAAATAAGCCCCAGGAATGAGCATAACGGAATTATGCATACATAAACGGATCTGTCGTACAAGGCCAGATCCGTTTTAAGTTTGCAGTGGATGACTAAAAAATTAAAGTCATCTTCTATAAACTACAAGCTCCGTACTGCAAACTATGTAAAAAGAACCACGCATGATGGTAGAAAAAACTTCATGCGTGGTTCTTTTTATGTCATCGCTCCAGACGCAGGTTTTCTTTAAACGCATTCTGCGCCTGCTGGTCTGTAATATACCCTTGTTCGGCCATCAGCGTCAGAACGATTTTCTGGCGGTTGCGGGCCGCTTCGTAATTTTCCAGGGGATTGTAATAGCTCGGTGCCTGGAGAAGACCGGCCAGCAGGGAAGACTGGGCCAGCGTCAGGTATTCCGGTTTTTTATTGAAATAGATGCGGCTGGCCTGCTCGATTCCCGTCGCATTTGCGCCGAAGTACGCTGTGTTCAGATAGATTTCCAGTATTTCATCCTTGCTGTAATTCCGTTCCAGGAGGATGGACAGAATCAGTTCCTGTGCCTTGCGGGTCAGGGTGCGTTCCTGTGTGAGAAACGTGTTTTTGACGACCTGCTGGCTGATGGAGCTGCCTCCTTCCATTGTCCTGCCGGAGTTGAAATTCACTATGACTGCCCGGGCGATACCGATAGGGTCGATGGCCCCGTGTTCATAAAAGCGCCGGTCCTCTGTAGCGACGACGGCTTCTTTCAGACTTTTGGGCATGGCAGCGCTGGCGACATACACGGGAATTTTTTTCCGGTGTTCTTCCATGGCAGCGTGGAAATGCAGATAAGGATACAGCTTTTCGGTTATGCCCGTGTCAGGCAGGGATACGAAGCTGTGCTGTTCAGTTTTGCTGGCAGATGCCGGCTGTGCTGTCTTTGGCGTGTCGGCGATGATGTTCCAGGCAGCACAGATGATAAAGGCGATAATAAATATGAAAAGATATTTTTTTTTCATAGAGCCTCCTGATATAGTCATATTGTATCATACCCACAGGGGAAAATGCCAGTTTATTGCCTGTCCGGGCTTGTTTTACCTGCAGCCTGATTCCAGAAAAAACTCATTGAAAATTTTTTATACAAAATACTTGCATATTTTTGCGAATGGTTGTATACTATCACACGTAGACAGTTGAAAGACACAAATTGCTGATGTTTAGAGGAGGAACCGATTATGAGTGAAATTAAAAAAATCGTGTTAGCATATTCTGGTGGTTTGGATACATCCTGCATTATTCCCTGGCTGAAAGAAAATTATCCCGGTGCGGAAGTTATTGCAGCCTGTGCCGATGTAGGACAGCCTGACGACTTTGAAGCTATTGAAAAGAAAGCCATCAAATCGGGCGCATCCAAAGCTTATATTATGGATATTAAGAAAGAGTTTATGGAAGACTATGTATGGCCCTGCGTCAAAGCTGATGCCGTATATGAAGGAAAGTATCTCCTGGGCACTTCCTTTGCACGGCCGCTTATTTCCAAGAAGCTCGTCGAAATCGCTAAAAAAGAAGGCGCCGACGCTATTGCCCATGGTGCAACCGGCAAAGGCAACGACCAGGTACGGTTTGAACTGACCGTCAAGGCTCTGGCTCCGGAAATCAAACTGATTGCTCCCTGGAGAATCTGGGATCTCAAATCGCGGGAAGACGAAATCAAATATGCAGAAGCACATAACGTTCCTGTCGATTACAAATCGGAAGAAAATCCCTATCCGTACAGCATGGACTGGAATATCTGGCATCTGAGCCATGAAGGCGACGATCTGGAAAATCCGGCCAATGCCCCGAAAGATATGGTATACATGGTCACGACACAGCCGGAAAAAGCACCGGATACGCCGGAATACGTCGAACTCACTTTTGAAAAAGGGATTCCCGTAGCCGTCAACGGCAAAAAGATGGATGCTCTCGAACTGATCACGACCCTCAATGCCATCGGTGCCAAGAACGGCATCGGCATCGTAGACCTCGTAGAAAACCGTCTCGTAGGCCTGAAGAGCCGTGGCATTTATGAAAACCCGGGCGGTGCCATCATCATGTATGCCCACAGAGAATTGGAATATCTGACACTGGACAGAGCTACGTATCACTTCAAGGAACACGTTGCCAATAAATACGCTGAACTCGTATACGACGGCATGTGGTTCTCCCCGCTCCGCGAAGCACTGGCTGCGTTCGTCGATGAAACGCAGAAGACCTGTAGCGGCACGGTAAAATTGAAATTGTATAAAGGCAATATCATCAGTGCTGGTTCTTCGTCGCCCTATTCTCTCTACAGTGAAGAATATGTCACCTTCGGTGAAGACGATGTATACGACCAGAAAGATGCCGGCGGCTTCATCAACCTCTTTGGTCTGCCGCTGACCATGCGTGCTCTGATGATGCAGAAGAACGAAAAGAAGAACAAATAAGGAGCGATTTTCTGATGAAGTTATGGGGTGGCCGGTTTACGAAGGCAACAGATAAAAATGTAGAAGCATTCAATGCATCCATTCAGTTTGATTGCCGTATGTATGCAGAAGATATCTGCGGCAGCATCGCTCATGCGACGATGCTGGCCCGTCAGGGGATTATCTCTGATGCGGATAAAGATGCTATCGTAAACGGACTGAAACAGATATTTGAACAGATTGAGCATGATGAATTCGAATTTTCCATTGAGCTGGAAGATATTCACATGAATATAGAAAAGCGGCTGACTGATGCCATCGGCGAAGCAGGCAAGCGCCTGCATACCGGCCGCAGCCGCAATGACCAGGTAGCGCTCGATACGCATCTGTACCTGCGCCGGGAAATTGCCGATGTGGCAGGGCTGCTCATCCAGCTGCAGCAATCCATCGTGAAAGCGGCGGAAAAATATAGCGATGTCATCATGCCGGGGTACACGCATTTGCAGCGGGCTCAGCCGATCTTGTTCAGTCATCACCTCATGGCGTATTTTTCCATGCTGTCTCGTGATTTTGAGCATCTGCAGTTTGCCTGGAACATGGCCGACCGGATGCCTCTCGGGGCGGGGGCACTGGCAGGGACGACCTATCCCCTGGACCAGCCGTATGTTGCCGATGTACTCCATTTCGGTAAATTGTATGATAACAGTATGGATGCTGTCAGTGACCGCGATTATATCATTGCTTTCCTGGAATTTGCCGCTGTCCTCATGATGCACCTGAGCCGTCTTTCCGAAGAGTTCATTCTCTGGTCCAGCTCGGAATTCAAGTTCATCGAACTTGACGATTCCCATTGCACCGGTTCTTCTATCATGCCGCAGAAGAAGAATCCCGATATCTGTGAACTCGTCCGCGGCAAAACGGGCCGATTCTATGGCCATCTCATGGCAGTACTGACCATGATGAAAGGAATCCCCATGGCCTATGATAAGGATATGCAGGAAGATAAAGAAGGCGTTTTTGATGCCATTGATAATCTGAAGTTTGCCCTGACTATCTATGCGGCGATGATCGATAAGATGACTGTCAATGGCAAACACATGCGGGATGTCCTGGAAAAAGATTTTTCCAATGCAACCGATATGGCCGATTACCTGGCTAAGAAGGGACTGCCCTTCCGCGAAGCACATGCCGTCGTCGGCAAAGCCGTGCATTACTGCATTGAACACAGCAAGGTGCTGCAGCAGCTCAGCCTGGAAGAACTGCAGGCCATGAGCCCGCTCTTTGAACAGGATATTCATCATTATCTCGATATCGAAACCTGTGTGGCCCAGCGCCGTACCTACAACGGAACGGCACCGGAATCGGTGGCCCGTCAGATTGCTTCAGGAAAGGCCGTCGTAACAGGAGAAGAAGGACAGCTCCAATCATGGAATTCTGTGGTTTCCTCTGTCTATGAGTTAATCAAATAAACACAGCAACGAAAGACTGCCGTCCTCAACAGGGAACGGCAGTCTTTCGTTTTCTGCGGCAGGAACGGGATTCTTTTTAAAAGACGGCCGGGTGAAATTTTTACTAGTCACTATGACTGAAATAATGTATAATAGATAAGTATGAATAAAAAAGAAACATTTTGCATCCAGAAAGGAGGGGCGTAGGAATGACTAATGTGGTACAAACGACACTGGCCCAGCCGGTTTCATACAGTGGTATCGGCCTGCATGCTGCCAATGAAGTCCACATGGTATTGCGCCCGGCCCCGGCTGACACGGGGATTGTATTTGTCAGGACAGACCTGGCAGATAGGCCATCGGTACCTGCACAGTTAGCCTATGTGACCAATACCATGAGGGCGACGACACTGGAACGGGGAGAAGCCAAAGTATTTACGGTAGAACATCTGCTTTCGGCATTGCAGGGCATGGCTGTCGATAATTGTATTGTAGAAATGGATTCTGTTGAACCGCCTGTAGCGGACGGAAGCAGCATGACCTTTGTCAGACTGATTGAAAAGGCCGGTATACGGAATCTGGATACACCGCGGCATGTTCTGGCTGTGCGCCGGCAGCATCTCGTGCAGGAAGAAGATAAATTCATTGCCGTTCTTCCCTATGACGGATTCCGCATTACCTTTACTTCTATCAATCCCCATCCGATGCTGGGAGTACAGTTCAGCGATACAGAAATTACCAAGGAAAACTATATCCGCGATATAGCTTTTGCCCGTACTATTGCCTTTACCAGAGAATTGGATATGCTGAAAAAGCTGGGACTTGGAAAAGGCGGTACTCTGGAAAATACGATTGTTTATGATGATACAGCGTGCTTGTCCGTGTTGCGGAGCGACGACGAACTGGTCCGGCACAAAGTCCTGGATGTCATCGGGGACATGGCTCTCCTGGGCCGGCCTTTGAAAGGACATATCATCGCTGTCAAATCGAGTCATAAATTGAATAATATGCTGGCGCGACAGATCAGTGAAGAAATGAATTAAGGGAGGAATTTACAGATGGCAATCGAAAAAACATTAGAAGTAACGGATATCATGGAAATATTACCACACCGCTATCCGATGCTGCTCGTTGACCGTATTATTGAACTCGAACCGATGAAGTACGCTATTGGCATTAAAAATGCAACCTTTGACGAACTGTTTTTCCAGGGACATTTTCCGGGAAAACCGGTCATGCCCGGTGTACTTCTGGCAGAAGCCATGGCTCAGGTAGGCGGCGTAGCCCTCTTGTATCCGGAAGAAAACCGCGGGCTCATTCCTTTCTTTACAGGGATTGATAAACTCCGTTTCCGCCATCCCGTCCGTCCCGGCGATCAGATCGTCATGCGGGCGGATATCGTAAAAATCAAGGGCCGTATGGGAAAAGTCAAGGCCCAGTCCCACGTAGGGGACATTCTGTGCGCAGAAGGGGAATATCTCTTTGCCCTGATGCCGGGACAGGAACCGAGAAAATAAGAAATAGGCCGGATTAACGCAGAATTTGCAGAAAAAAAGTGGATAGAAGAGATAACACGATATAATCTTACTTTTTTTACGGTTACATTTTGTATGGCCTTTACAGATTTTATATTATATTACTATAATTTTTTATGCACCTGTCTGTCAGACAGGGTAGCAAGGAGTGACTCTAATGACCGAGGAAAAAGAAAACATGCCGCAGAGCATGATCCATCCAACGGCTATTATAGATCCACAAGCAGAAATCGGTCCTGGCGTGAAAATAGGTCCTTATGCTGTCATCGGCCCTCATGTAAAAATCGGGGCTGGTACGGAGGTCATGGCCCACGTTACCATTGATGGCTGGACGACGATAGGCGAAAACTGCCGTTTCTTCCCGAGCTGTTCTATTGGGTCGGAACCACAGGATTTAAAATATCATGGTGAAAAGAGTTATCTGATCATTGGTGACCGGTCTGTTTTCCGTGAATTTGTAACGGTCAGCACAGCGACTGGCGAAGGCGAAGAAACGCGCATCGGCAGTGACTGCCTTTTCCAGGCATGTACCCATGTAGCTCACAACTGCGTCGTAGGAAATCATGTCATCATGAGCAACTGTGCCGGTCTGGCCGGTCATGTCACTGTAGAAGACCGGGTTGTCATCGGCGGCATTGCTGGTGTCCACCAGTTCGTCAAAGTTGGCCGCAACAGCATGATTGGCGGTCTGGCAAAGGTCGTGCAGGATATTCCGCCTTTTGTCATCGCTGATGGCCAGCCTGCCCGCGTCATCGGGCTCAACAGCGTCGGCCTTTCCCGGGCTGGCATGTCTGATGATGTACGGCGTGAATTAAAAAAAGCTTTCCGCATCCTCTATCGTTCCGGACTGAATCTGGGACAGGCGATTGCCGAGATGGAACAAGAGCTGGATAGCTGCGAAGAAGTGGAACATCTGCTGCGCTTCCTGCGCAATGCCGAACGGGGTATTATGCGGGGAACCAAAGATTGAACATGTATGAGGGCAGGTAAGGCTCGGCCTTGCCGCCCTTTTTTTATGGTGTTTCTTCATCGTGATGACAGGATACGTGTTTTTTTGGTATAATATACTGATGAGTTTTGATTATGTAGAATAAGGATGAGATATACATGGAAAAAGTAGGGTTACTGGCCGGAATCGGCAATCTTCCCGTGGCGTTTATGCGGGCTGCACAGCAGAGCGGCCATGCCGTAGTCGTCATTGCCGTCGTGCCTGATGTAGCGCCGGAACTGGCAAAAGAAGCCGATGTTTACTACGAAATCAATGTAGCCAAGCTCAATAAGATCATAAAGACACTGCGCAGTCATGATGTAGATAAAGTCACGATGATAGGGAAAGTGACAAAGGAAATCCTCTTCAAAGGACTGAAGATGCCTGACATGCGGGCGTTGAAATTACTGGGACGCCTGCGCAACCGGAAAGACGATACGATTATGCTGGCTATCGTCGATGAACTGGCCAGAGATGGTATTGAAGTCGTTGATCAGACGCAGTATCTGAAGCCCCTTATGCCCTGTGCCGGCGTATTATCTAAACGGCCGCCGACGGAGGAAGAATCGGATGATATCCGCTTTGGCTTTGTCACGGCCAAAGCCATGGGCGGCATGGATATAGGACAGACGGTAGTCGTAAAGCACAAAGCCGTCATGGCCGTGGAAGCTATTGAAGGGACCGATGCCTGCATCCTCCGTGGAGGTGCGCTGGGCCGGGGCCATGCCGTCGTTGTCAAAGTAGCCAAGCCCAATCAGGACCTGCGCTTCGATGTGCCGGCCGTGGGGATGACGACGCTCCGTAGCATGATAGAGAGCGGTTGTACCGTTCTGGCTATTGAGGCGGGGCGTACGCTGTTTGTCGAACAGGAACAGGTCCTGGCGGAGGCAGACCGGCGGGGCATATGCATTTGTGCCGTTGATAAGACGTATTGACAGGAGTCTCTATGAAAATTATGTTTTCAGCCGGTGAAGCATCGGGGGATATGCACGGTGCCAACCTGGCCCGGGCACTGAAGGAGCTGGATCCGGAAGTGGAACTGCTGGGCATGGGCGGATCCCGCATGGCAGAAGCCGGCGTACGCATTGTATACGATATTAAAAATCTGGGATTTATCGGCGTGGGAGAAATTATCCGCAAGATTCCCTTTTTCTTCCGCCTGCGGGACTTTCTTCTCGAAACGATGAGGAAAGAAAAGCCCGATGTACTAGTCTGTATCGATTATCCTGGATTTAATATGCGCCTTATCAAGAAGGCGCGGGAAGCCGGCATTCGTGTTATCTATTATATTCTTCCGACTATCTGGGCCTGGCATAAAAGCCGGGGAAAAGTCATAGCCGAAAATACCGATCTGGCTATTTCACTGTTTCCCTTTGAAGCGCGGTTGTATGAACAAATCGGCACTCATGTGGCCTATGCCGGCCACCCGCTGATCGATATGGTGCATCCGTCTATGACGCGGGAAGAAGCCATCCGCACCTTTGGCCTGGATGAGTCGAAACGGACTATCCTTCTCATGCCGGGCAGCCGTCTTCAGGAAGTTCGGAGCCTGCTGCCGGTCATGCTCGTTGCGGCTGCCATCATAGCAGAACAAATACCGGACGTGCAGTTCCTGCTGCCGGAAGCTTCCACTATAGACCGGAGCCTTCTGGAAAGCCTGATTCCCCAGGACGGGCCGGCTGTCCACATCGCGGCAGAAGGCGTCTATGATATGATGCATATCAGTACGGCTGCCGTGGCCGCGTCGGGAACGGCTACGCTGGAGACGGCTCTCATGGGGCTTCCGACCCTGCTCATTTACCGTGTGGGGAATCTGACGTACTGGCTGTCGAAAGTACTCGTACACATTAAGAGCATCGGCCTGCCCAATATCATCATGGGACACCGTATCATGCCGGAACTCTGGCAGAATGAAGTGACGCCGGAAGCGATAGCCCGGGACATGATTCACCTGCTGACGGACGAACAGGCATGGCAGAAGCGTCATGAAGCCATGCTGGCTGTGCGTAGGGAAATGGGAGAGCCCGGGGCCGTCCGTCGCACGGCTGCTACTATTTTACAATTCGTTAAGGAGAATTCTACTGCATGAAGCAATATAATAGCTGGCAAAGCTATAAAAGACTGTTACGTTTCGTACTTCCCTATAAAAAAAGACTGGTTGTAGCCGTCATCTGCATGGCCTTTTCCGGCCTGAGCAACGTCGTCGTGCCCTGGCTGATCAAGGACGTCATCGATAAGGTACTGGCTAATAAAGATGTATTTACCCTTAACCTCATCGTCATCGGAATCCTGGCACTGTTCTTTGCCAGAGGCTTTTTCTATTTTGGCCAGCGATACCTCATGAGTTTTGTCGGACAGAAAATTGTCAACGATATCCGTGAGGCCTTGTACCGCCATTTACAGACACTGTCCCTGTCGTATTTCGACAAGCGCAAGACCGGCAATATCATGAGCAATCTGACCAACGACGTCACGGCACTGCAGACGGCCATTGCCGGCAACCTCATTTCCTTTGTTCAGGAAGCGGTCATCCTCGTAGGCTCCCTCGCTTCCATGCTGTACTTGTATTGGAAGCTGACCCTGCTGACGCTGGTTATCGTTCCCCTCGTTGTCTTTACCATCCGTTTCTTTGGCGGGCGGCTGCGCCAGGCCGGGCATAAAGTCCAGGGGAAAATGGCCGATATTACGGCCCTTCTGGAAGAAGCGATTTCCGGCATCCGCATTATCCGCTCTTTTAACCGGGAAGAGTTTGAAATCAAGCGCTTTGTCGTACAGAATGACAGCAATTTCTGGGCTCTCATGGCGACGACGCGGCTGACGGCTATGCTGACGCCCTTTATCCAGTTCTTTGCCGCCATCGCCGTGACCGGTATCATCTGGTACGGCGGCATGAGCGTCATCAACGGAGAAATGACGGCCGGCGCGCTCATCGCCTTCCTGATTTATGCCATCAACCTGGCAAATCCCGTACGCCGTATCAGTGAAATTTACGGTGATATCCAGAAATCACTGGCCGCTGCGGACCGTGTCTTTGAAACCCTCGATACGGAACCGGAAGTTAAGGAAAAAGACGATGCTGTCGAACTTCCGCGCGTAGAGGGCCATGTCTGCTTTCATCACGTGGACTTTGCCTATGATGCGGATCATCCGGCCCTGACGGATTTTAATCTGGAAATCCAGCCGGGCGAAGTCGTTGCCCTCGTCGGTCCCAGCGGGGCCGGCAAATCGACGGTGGCCAATCTCCTGCCACGGTTTTACGATGTGACCGGTGGTTCTCTGACTATCGACGGTACGGATGTACGCGATGTGACCTTCCAATCTCTGCGGCAGCAGATTGGCCTGGTCCCGCAGGAAACGATGTTGTTCAACGCTACCATCCGGGAAAATATCCTGTACGGCCGCCTCGACGCGACTGATGATGAAATCGTCCGGGCTGCCAAAGCGGCTAATGCCCACGAATTCATTTCACGACTGCCCGATGGCTATGACACTATCGTCGGTGACCGCGGCAATGCCCTTTCCGGTGGCCAGCGCCAGCGTATCGCCATTGCCCGTGCCATTTTGAAAGATCCGCGCATCCTCATCCTCGATGAAGCGACATCGGCTCTTGATACGGAATCAGAAAAAATTGTCCAGGCGGCACTGGAACGGCTCATGCAGGGCCGTACGTCCGTCGTCATTGCCCATCGCCTGAGCACCGTACGCGATGCCGACAAAATCGTCGTCATCGATCACGGACGAATCGTTGAAGAAGGAACGCATGCAGAGTTACTGGCCAGAGGCGGCCTGTACGCTCATTTGTATGCCGTGCAGTTTAAAGAAAAAGCGGAAGGTTGAAAACTATGTTAAATCGCCTGCGTGTCAAATCGATGTACTGGCTGTATAATATCCTGCTTCTCATGTATTGGGCGTCTCTCATTCCTGTGCTCATCTACCGCCTCATACATGAAGAAGGATTTTATCAGCGCATCAAACAAAGCATCGGTTTTCTGCCAGATGAGCTGAAGAAAAAAATATCAGACCGGCACGCCATCTGGGTCCATGCGGCTTCGGTCGGCGAAATCGTGGCAGCCAGCCCGATTGTGCGGGAAATGCGGAAAGAACATCCCCAGGAAGTCATCATCGTTTCTGTCGTCACGGCGACGGGATTCCGCATGGCGCATCAGATCATAGACGGGGCAGACGGCATCCTGTATTTTCCCCTGGATCTGCCTTACCTGACCGGCCGTATCCTTAATATCGTCAACCCCAAAATCATCGTTCTCGTGGAAACGGAAATCTGGCCGAATTTTCTGCGCATAGCCAACCGCAAGAAAATCCCCATCATGATGATGAATGGCCGTATCAGTCAGCGCAGTGTTTCCCGGTACCGGTTGATTACCTTTTTTACCCGTCATGTTTTGTCGTCCATCCGTATTTTCTGTATGCAGAGCCGGATTGACGCCCAGTATATCATCGACATCGGAGCCGATCCCAATAAGGTCATCGTGACGGGCAATACGAAATACGATCAGACTTATGGCATCGTGACACCGGAAGAAAAGAAGAAATTCCTGGCTGAGCTGGGATTTTCGGAAAGCGATTATCCTATTATGATTGCCGGCAGTACCCACAAGGGAGAAACGGGATCCGTCTACAAGGCCTTTTCTGCCATACGGGAAAAACATCCGAAGGCCCGTCTGATCATCGCCCCCCGCTACATTTACCAGTCTGACCTGGTGCGGGAAGAAGGACGGAAATATGGCATCACCATGGCCAAACGCAGTGAAATGAAAGCAGGAAAGAAGATGGACGGTCCCTATGAAGGCGTCATTCTCGATACCATTGGCGAACTGGGGCGGGTATACAGCCTGGGCGATCTGGTATTCGTCGGCGGCAGCCTGGCCCATATAGGAGGACATAATATACTTGAACCGGCAGCTCATGCCAAACCGATCGTCGTCGGCCCCAATATGTTCAATTTTGTGGAAATTTACGACCTGCTGAGCAGCCGCGGCGCCTGTATCATGGTCAAAAATGAAGAAGAATTCATCAGAACCTGTGTGCGCATCGTCGATGACCGGCAGATGGCCGAAAATATGAAACGTCACTGTATTGAAATCGTACAGGAAAATCAGGGGGCGACGCGCCGCAATCTGGCGGAACTGCAAAAAATACTGGATGACCTTCACGCCTGGAGATGATGTCATGTCTATCTACAGTAAAATAGCAGCCTATATGGGATATCTCATGGCAGATACCCCCCATAGCTGGAAAGACGGCCCTGTGCTGGCAATCCTTTCCGGTCTTTCGGTGCTCTATGGCTGGGGCGTACGGCGCCGGTACCAAGCTTATGTATCTCACCCGGAAAAGCAGGCCCATCTGTCAGTCCCGGTCATCAGTCTGGGGAATATCACTGCCGGCGGGACTGGAAAGACACCTACGGCGTGCTACCTGGCCAGATGGCTGTGCCGGAAGGGATATAAGCCGGCCCTTCTGAACAGGGGATACCGCTCTCAGGCTGAAAAAGGAGCGGCGGTCATGTCCGACGGTGAGCATATCCTGCTAAATGCCCGTGCTGGCGGCGATGAGGCCCTGCTCATGGCCCGCAGCCTTCCCGGCGTTCCCGTCCTGGTCGGAAGGGAACGGGCCCGTACAGGCCAGATGGCAGTCCGCATGCTGGGAGCGCAGGTGCTGCTCCTCGACGACGCCTTTCAGCACTGGCAGCTGGCCCGGGATCTGGATATCGTCCTCATCGACAGCACCAATCCTTTTGGTAACGGTCATCTCCTTCCCAGAGGAATCCTGCGGGAGCCGATGGAACATCTCCGGCGGGCCGGGTTCTTCATCCTGACCAAATCAGATTTATGCAGCCGCGAGGAAAAAGAGAAAATCTGCCAGACCCTGCGGAAATATAACGAGACGGCCCCTGTAGCCGAAGCGGTTCATCAGCCGGCCTGGTGTATTTCCTTCAAAGACTGGTATGAAGGCCGGAAAGACCGGCATGGCTGCAGCCAGCTTACGGTGGGGGCGACAGTAACTGCCGTATCGGCCCTGGGAAATCCCGCCTCCTTTGAAGCGACGGTCTGCGCCTGCGGATACCATCTGGGTGACCGTATCCGCTATGATGACCATCATCCCTATACCGCTGCGGATATACGGATGATGGAAGAAAAGGCCGCCCAATGCGGATCCGTACTGGTAACGACGGAAAAAGATGCCGTCAAACTGCCGGCATCGGATATACTGGAACGACAGGTCCCGCTATGGGTACTGGGTATAGAAATAGTGATCTGCAAAGGAGAAGAAGCTTTGCAGACCTGTATTCTCAATCATATAGGAGGAACGACATGAACTTTATCTGCATCATTCCCGCACGGTTTGCCTCGACGCGTCTTCCGGGCAAACCTCTGGCGGATATTGCTGGCAAACCGCTGATCCAGCGCGTATATGAACAGGCCGCAAAGGCCGGGAAAGTATCTTCCGTCGTAGTGGCTGTCGATAATCCCCGCGTATATGATACGGTCGTCACCTTTGGCGGCCATGCCGTCATGACCCGGGAAGACCATGCCAACGGTACGGATCGACTGGCAGAAGCGGTGGGGCATTACCCCGACGCCGATGTCATCGTGAACGTTCAGGGGGATGAACCGCTCATCACGCCAGAAGTCATCGATGCCCTGTGCCAGACCTTTGAAGAAGACGATTCTCTCATGATGGCGACGGTGGCGACGCCGCTCAAAGAAGACGAGTATGACGATCCCAGCGCGGTGAAAGTCGTCATGAACAAGCGGAACGAAGCCATGTATTTTTCCCGTTCCCTCATTCCTTATCCCCGTCATCCCTTCCATGATGCCGTACGGCCGTACAAGCATATCGGCATTTACGCATACCGCCGGGATTTCCTGCTGCAGTATGCTTCTATGGAACCGACGCCGGCAGAAGAAGTAGAATCGCTGGAACAGTTGCGCGTTTTGGAAAATGGCTATAAGATAAAAGTTATCACGACAGAGCAAGAATTTATCGGCATCGATACGCCGGAAGATCTGGAACATATCCGTGAATATTTTGCAAAGGAGTCCCAATCATGAAAGCAGTACAGGTAGGAAACAGGCAAATCGGCGGCGACGGCAGACTATTCGTCATGGCCGGTCCCTGCGTCATAGAGGACCCGGAACGGGTGCTGCGCATCGGCAGAGAAATGAAAGCCATCTGCAGCCGTCTCGGCCTTCCCTATATATTCAAAGCTTCTTTTGATAAAGCTAACCGTTCGAGCTGGAAATCGTTCCGCGGCCCGGGCCTTACAGAAGGGCTGAAAATCCTCAAAGCCGTCAAGGAAGAATTACAGATACCCGTTGTCAGTGACATCCACGATGCCAGCCAGGCAGAACCGGCGGCAGAAGTCCTCGATATCCTGCAGATACCGGCTTTCCTCTGCCGGCAGACTGATTTGCTGCAGGCAGCGGCCCGCACGGGAAAATGTATCAACGTCAAAAAAGGGCAGTTCATGGCGCCGTCGGATATGAAAAACGTGGCAGAAAAAATCAGTCACGAAGGCAATGAAAACATCATTCTGACCGAACGGGGCGTATCCCTTGGCTATCACAATCTCGTCGTAGATATGCGCAGCTTCCCCATCATGCGTGAATTCGGCTATCCTGTCGTCTTTGATGCTACCCACAGCGTCCAGCTGCCCGGCGGAGCCGGTACCCATTCTTCTGGCCAGCGCCAGTTCATTGGCAACCTGGCCAGAGCGGCGGCTGGTTCCGGCATCGACGGCGTATTCATGGAAGTACATGACAATCCGGAAGAAGCGCTTTGCGATGGTCCTAACATGCTCTATCTGACACAGGTAGAAGGGCTGCTGCGCGATATGATGGCTATCAAGGCCATTGCCGATAAAAGCGCGTCTACGGCCATGAAATAATAACAGAGGTGAAAGACATGGATATATTACAAGAAGCAAAAGATGTATTGCAGCAGGAAGCGAGAGGCATTGAAAACCTGATTCCCAAACTGGACCAGAATTTTGTCAATGCCATCAATCTGATTATGGAATCCAAAGGCCGCGTCGTCGTAACCGGCATGGGGAAATCCGGCCATATTGCCCGGAAGATTTCCGCCACCATGGCCAGCACGGGTACGCCGGCTATTTTCCTTCATCCCGGTGAAGCCATTCACGGCGATCTGGGGATGGTGACCGGCGACGATGTGGTCCTGGCCATTTCCAAGAGCGGTGAAACACGGGAAGTACTGAATATGCTGCCCAGTCTGAAGCGCATCGGTGCAAAGGTTATCGCCATCGTCGGCGAACACAACTCGACACTGGCAAAGAATTCCGACGTCATCCTTGACGCTTCCGTAGAAAAAGAAGCCTGCCCGCTGGGACTGGCTCCGACGACGAGCACGACCGTGGCCCTGGCCCTGGGCGATGCCCTGGCAGTCGTCCTCCTTTCGTGCCATCATTTTACGAAAGACCAGTTTGCCATTTTCCATCCCGGTGGATCTCTGGGCCGCAAGCTGCTCCTGACCGTAGAAAACGTCATGCATAAAGGTGAAGATAATCCGGTCATCAGCGAAGACAGCACCGTCCAGGATGCCCTGTTCATGATGACCGAAAAAGGACTCGGTGCCGTATCGGTCGTCGATGAAGATGGAGTCCTTATCGGCCTCGTGACCGATGGCGACGTACGGCGCGGGCTGGAAACGGGTTCCAATTTCCTGCAATGGCCTGTCGATGCTATGATGACCAAAAGTCCGCGCACCATTACCAATGACAAGCTGGCGGCCGAAGCCATGCACATCATGGAAAAGAATCAGCCCCGGCCTATTACGGTACTGCCCGTAGTAGATAAAGACCACAAGGCCGTCGGGATGATCCATCTGACCGATTTGCTGCGGCAGGGAGTGGTCTGATGAAATACCTGACACAGATAAAACTGCTGGCCCTCGATGTCGATGGCGTCCTGACCGACGGCATTATCTACTACAGCCCGGCGGGAGATGCCATGAAAGGCTTTTCTGCCCGCGATGGCATGGGAATTTCCCTGGCCCGTATGGCCGGGCTGAAAACGGCGTTGATTACAGGGCGCAGATCCCCTATGGTAGAACAGCGGGCCAAGGACCTGCATATCGACTATGTTATCCAGGATGCCCGGGATAAACTTCAGGCCCTGCGCCAGCTGTGCAGGGAAACGGGTATTGCCATGGAAGAAGTATCCTACATGGGCGATGACCTGAATGACATTTCTCTTATCCGCAACGTCGGTTTCGGTGCCGCTCCCTGTGACGGTTGTGAAGAAGCCTGCAAGGCAGCCGCCTTCGTTTCCAACTTCCGGGGCGGATACGGCGCGCTGCGTGAGCTGGTAGAGTATATTTTAAAAAACCAGGGCATCTGGGACGATATAGTGAATCATTTTCTGACCGGCACTGCCGAATTTAAACAGTAAGGAAAGGAGCGTCTGCATCGTGTTTTCGGAATGGCAGTATTACGTAATGCGGGCCATTGGCAGAGGAATCCGTCATCTGTCCTACCCGACAGTCATTTCATTAGGACGCAGGCTGGGTCCTTTAGTCAGCCGGATTATGAAAAAGCAATATGACAGAGCCATCTTTCAGGCTGTGCGGGGACTGGAATGCAGTGAAGAAGAGGCCCGCCGCATCGTAGATGAATTGTTTTGCAATCTGGGCCAGTCAGCATTGGAAATCCTCTATACGCCCAACCTGAATCCCGGCAATATTTCTGAATACGTCACCCTCGATCATCCGGAACGCCTCGATGAAGCCATGAAAGAAGATAAAGGCGTCATCATCCTTACCGGTCATATCGGCAACTGGGAATGGCTGGGAGCACTGGCCATGTATGGCTATCCGGCTTCGACTATCGTCAAGAACCAGGCCAACTCGTCCATTACGCGTCTTCTGAATGAAAACCGGGAAGGCATGGGCCTGGAAGTCTTCGCCCGCGGGGGAAATGAAATGATCATTGCCGCCCGGGCGCTGAAGCGGAAGAAACTGCTGGGGTTCCTGGCCGATCAGGACGGCGGCTTTCATGGCGTGCCCCAGCCATTCCTGGGAAAAATGAGTTCCACGCCGAAAGGGCCGGCCATGTTTGCCCAGAAATTTCATTCTCCCATCGTCCCTGTCTTTACCATTCATGATGAAAACCATCGCACTCATCTGGCAATCGGTGAAATCATGCATTTTGAAGATACGGGGAACAAGGAAGAAGATATTGCCAGCATGACGCGAAAAATGGCAGTACTGACGGAAA
This sequence comes from Megasphaera sp. UBA4233, assembly GCF_002395615.1. Classification (NCBI taxonomy): domain Bacteria; kingdom Bacillati; phylum Bacillota; class Negativicutes; order Veillonellales; family Veillonellaceae; genus Megasphaera; species Megasphaera sp. UBA4233. Next base: position 208,937 of record NZ_DGXL01000025.1, read on the forward strand.
AATTCATTAAAGAACATCCTACGGAATGGCTCTGGTTCCAGCACCGCTGGAGCACGGAACCGGAAGATATCATTGCGCTGCAGAAAGAAGGAGCGGTGAAGGACAGTGAACATACGGCAGAAACTGATACAAAATAAAATAGCCATTCTCGTGGCAGTCGTTTTGATTTTATTTGCCGGCATGTTATACTGGTTCATGAAATCGGCGCCGACGCAGGTAGAAGATACGCCCCGCAGCGATGACCTGGTCGAATTCCAGGGTTCGGAAATCGAAGAAAAAGACGGGGACCGTCTGGTATGGCGGCTGTCATCAGAGAAAATCCAGGTCGATCCCAAAACACAGAAAATGTATTTTACCAGCCCAAAAGCCGAAATCTGGGAAAAAGACGGGACTGAGCTTACGGTGACAGCGAAACTGGGCATCGTAGACCGGGCCAAGAAAACCATTGAGCTGAAACAGCCTATTGAAGCTTCGACCGATAAAGGAGATACATTGCAGACTGAGGGCAGTGTGTATTATAATATGGATACACGGCTTATCAAAGGCGGCAAAGTGCTGCTGACGCGCCATGATAAAACGGCGGTAAGCGGTGATTCGTTTGAAACCAACGCATCCCTGGATCAGGTAACGGTGCAGGGCCATGCGAAGATAACCAAGGGAGAGTAGAGCATGAAACAGAAACGATGCATGAAAATCCTGGCAGCTGTCATGGTCAGCGCCATGCTCCTGCCCGCTGCCGTTACGATTGCCGCGGATAACCCTTCTGTATCGGTGACGGCAGATAAACTGGAATACAATGGCAAAACACAGATTGCCAAAGCGACGGGCAATGTCGTTATCATACGGGACCAGGCAACCCTCACGGGGAACGTGGCTACGTATAATCTGAAAACGGCAGAAGCCGATATGGAAGGCAACGTCACGGCCCAGCAGCCGGACATGCACATGACTGCCGACAAACTTCATTCGACGAACCGCAATTACCTCATCGCCACGGGCAATGTCAAAGGCGTGTATGGCGATAAAAAGGTAAATGGCGATCAGGTAGAATATTATCTCGACCAGGACCATGGCATCGTAACGGGCCATGGATATCTGGAAGCACAGGGCTCGCAGATGTGGGCCGACCATATCGAAGGCTGGTTCAAGGAAATCCGGGCAGTCGGTACGGGCAATGTCCATATCGAATCGCCGGCGGAAGAACTGACTGCCTATGGCGACAAGGCCGTGTATACACAGACGCCGGGACAGAATAATGGCGTCATCCACATGACCGGAAATGTATATGCTACCCAGAAGGGTAACCAGCTCAGCGGTAATGACGTAGAAGTGCACCTGGCAGATAATTCTGTAGAATCTAATGGCCGTTCTACCGTTGTATTCATACCGGGCAGTGAAGAATAGGGGAAACGATGTACATCCAGACCAATGATTTAATCAAAACGTATAAAGAACGCAATGTCGTCAACAGAGTCAGCATTCATGTAGACCAGGGGCAGATTGTCGGCCTTCTGGGACCGAATGGGGCAGGCAAGACGACGACATTTTATATGATAGTCGGCATCGAGCATCCCAGTGACGGGTCGATTTACATCGATGACCACGATATCACCGGGCTGCCTATCCATAAGCGGGCTGCCTATGGCATCGGCTATCTGCCCCAGGAAGCATCGATTTTCCGCAAGCTGACCGTAGAAGATAATCTGCTGGCCATGCTGGAAACGACGACTTTGTCGCGGAAAGAGCAGAAGGAAAAGGCCGAAGCGCTCATGGAAGAATTTACCATTACCAAGCTGCGCAACCGCCTGGGCATACAGTTGTCCGGCGGCGAACGGCGGCGTGTGGAAATCGCCCGCTGTCTGGTCATGGATCCGGCCTTTATCCTCCTCGACGAACCTTTTGCCGGCATCGACCCGTTGGCTGTCAATGATATCCAGGATATCATCAGTCATCTGAAGGACCGGGGAATTGGCGTTCTCATTACGGACCATAACGTCCGGGAAACGCTGAGCATCGTCGATAAGGCGTATATCCTCAACGAGGGGCAGATCCTCCTGGAAGGAAGTCCACAGATGATTGCCAACGATCCCGTAGCCAAGAAATTCTACTTAGGCGAAGAATTTACCATGTAACAGGGGGAAACGATGAGAATATTAGATAAGTATATATTAAAGGAATTCATCAGCCCGTTCCTGTTCGGTGTCTGCGCCTTTACGGCTGTTTTCATTGGTACGGGTACGCTCTATCGGATAGCCAATTTAATCAACAACTACGGAGCTTCCCTGTGGGATGCCTTTCGTGTCCTCGTCCTGGCCCTGCCCTCGATTATCGTCGTGACCTTTCCCATGTCGGTGCTCCTCGGCTCACTCATGGCCTTTGGACGCCTGTCCAGCAACAGCGAGCTCATTGTCATGCGTTCAGGAGGACAGAATTTTGTCCGCCTGGCCATGCCGATTTTTATCGCTGCCCTGATCATTTCTCTGGGGACGACAGCGTTCAACGAATTTGTCGTGCCGAAAGCCAACAATGCCTATAATACGATTATCAATCAGGAAATCAAACATCAGGTGGCCCCCAAGACGCAGGACCATATCATTCTCAAAGATGTCAAGGGTCATGATATCAACAGCCTGATGTACGCCCGGCAGTACGATTCAGACCTCAAACAATTCAAGGACATCACCGTCCAGGAATTTGAAAATGATACGCTCGTACGGGTGGAAAAAGCTGATTATGCCGACTGGAACGGCAGTAAATGGGTCATGCATGAAGGCCGTATTTACGATGTTTCGGTGGGGGAAACGGTAACCCGGACGATGACCTTCAAAAATCAGGAACTTCCTATTTCCCAGAAACCGAATAAAGTCAGTGCATCCCAGAAGAAGCCTGATGAAATGACCATACGGGAACTGCGGGAACAGATATCGCTCCTCGACCAGAATTCGGTCAATACGAATAAGATGAAAGTGGAAATGTACAACCGCTTTGCCATGCCGCTGGCCAGCTTGGTCTGCGCTATTGTCGGCGCACCGCTGGGCATGCAGAAACAGCGGGGCAGTTCTTCTATCGGTTTTGGCATCAGCGTCGTCGTCATTTTCATTTATTACACGATTATGACTCTGGGGAATGCCCTGGGGAACGGGGGCAAGATTCCTCCGTATATTGCCGCTTTTTTACCGGATATCGTCTGTGGCATTGCCGGTATATTTTTAGTATACCGCAAATCCAGATAATCAGACGGAGTGATTGGTATGCCTTGGGGCTGCCGGTCACTCTGCCTTTTTTTATATATTTCTGCAGAAATGATGCAAAATGCCATGACAGAATTCATATCATGGTATAATATAAAAAACAGGATGGAGGTGTGCCAATGGAATACGGATGGATTATGCTGCTGATTTTAGCCGTCATGGGCGGTGTCATAGCCTATCTGGGTGATAAAATCGGCTCCCGCGTAGGCAAAAGAAAAATAAAATTATTTGGCATGCGGCCAAAATACTCATCTATCCTGATTACAATTATTACCGGCGTCAGCATTGCCGCCGTTACCCTTGGCGTCATGTCGGTCCTTTCGCAGAATGTCCGCATCGCCCTGTTCGGGATGCACCAGCTGCAGCTGCAGAAGGCCGAACTGGAACAGCAGCGGGACCGGTTGCTGCAGCAGGCCCGGGAGTTGGGACTGGAAATGGAAGAAAAGAACAATCTCCTGGCAGCCAACGAAAACCTGCTCCGTCATCAGGAACAGCAGCTGGCCGATGCCAACGACCGCATACGGGTGACACAGCTGGATCTGGAGCAGACCCAGGCCGCCCGCGATGATGTGAGCCGTCAACTGACCATCGTTCAGGTGGCCCGCGATGAAATGATGGCCCGCAATACGCAGCTTAACACAGAAAATAAAGAACTGGAAGCGACGCAGGCACGCATGAATCACACCATCGGCCTGCTTGATGAACGCATAAAATTACTGAACGATAAAATGACCGATATACGGGAAGGGCAGGTACTGTTCCGCGTCGGTGAAGTCCTGGCCAGCAAAGTCGTCGATGCCAATGCCGATGAAAGCCAGATCCGGGCTTCTCTGGGAGAAATGCTGGCCCAGACCAATACCCGCATCCGGGAACAACTGGGCATCACCAATGAAAATGCCGTCGTGCTCTATATTTCGCAGGATGAAATCGACCAGACGGTCCAGACGCTGCATGCCGCTAGGGGCAGTAAATTGATCCGCCTTACGGCTGCGGGCAATATCATCCTCGGGGAACCGGCGCTGGTCCATCTGGAAACCTTCGATAACCAGCTCATTTATCATAAAAATGAAATCGTCTATGAAGAACATTTCCGCTCTTCCGATGTCAATGGCAGTGCCGAATACATCGTCTTCCGCTTCCTCCATGAAGTCAATCAGAAAGCCGTCGGCAAGGGCATCCTGCCCGACCCGCTGACAGGCAACGTGGGGTCGCTGACGGCAACGGAAATGTTCGATACGATCCAGCGGATTAAATCCTGTGGCGATGGCGATATCATCCTGCGGGCCGTAGCCCGTACGGATATTTACACGGCGGGGCCGATGAACATCGACATAGCCGTCCGGTCCTATGGGACACCGTGAGAGGAGCAGGATTCATGATTTTAGCAATCGATCCCGGATCAGAAAAGACGGGGACAGCGGTCCTTGGCACCGATGGCAGCCTGGTCTGCCGTCAGATCATACCTACCGGGGACCTTTCCTGTCATCTGCGGGAGATGTATAAAAAGTATGCTTTTACGCATATTGTCATGGGAAATGGTACGAACCACCGTCATCTTCAGCCCGTTGCCGAAGAATGGATACGCAAAGAAGCACCGGATGTGACCTTTTCCCTCATCGACGAAAAGTTTACTACTGTAGAGGGGCGAAAGCTGTACTGGCAGTATACGCCCCGCCATGGCTGGCGCCGTCTGGTCCCTCTGTCCCTGCAATATCCGCCGGAACCGGTCGATGACTTTGTGGCCTGGATCATCGGACAGCGGTATATAAAATCCCTGGGAGGTCTTTCATGATTGAATACGTACTACGCGCTATAGGACTGGCTTTTGGAGCCCTGGTATATAACTGCGGCCTTCACGTGTTCCTGGTACCCAATAATGTCATCGATGGTGGCGTCGTCGGGATTGCCCTCATGGCAGCCCATGTGACGGGCATATCCTTCAGTGTGTTTATCGTCGCCCTGAACATTCCCTTCTTCGTCATCGGTTACCGTAAAATCGGTTTGCGCTTTACCTTTTTTTCGCTCTATTCCGTCTTCTGCCTCTCGCTGTGGAGCAGTTTCCTCCATCTGTCCCCCATGACGGATGACCCCTTTTTATCGACTATTTTCGGCGGTATCATCATGGGGCTCGGCGTAGGGCTGATCATCCGCTGGGGCGGTTCTCTGGATGGCACGGAAATCATGGCCATCATCACTGAAAAGATTTCTCCCTTTTCCGTCGGGGAAATCGTCATGTTTTTCAACCTGTTCATCCTGGGATCGGCCATCTTTGTTTTTGGTGTGGACAGTGCCCTCTATTCGCTGGTAGCCTATTTCATTGCCTATAAGATGATCGATGTCGTCGTAAACGGTCTCGATGAAATGAAGGGACTGTTCATCGTTTCGGCAAAGCATGACGAAGTGGCCCGGGTCATCACCCAGGATATGGGACGGGCTGTAACGCTCCTGCACGGAGAAGGAGCGTATACGCGGAAGCAGACCTTGATTCTGTACTGCGTCGTCTCCCGTCTGGAAATCACCAAAATGCAGGACGTGGTAAAACGGATAGATCCGCGGGCGTTTATTACGATATTTGATATACGCGAGACCCAGGGCGGTCTGCTCAAAGGGAAAAAGAACCATGAGTAAAACGGTTTATGGGGGCACTTTTGGTTGACGAAACACAACAGATGCTATATCATATAAAATAATTGCATATATAGTTATATATTAATATAAGAAGCATGCAGGACAGCTTCTCGCACAGGAGGCAGAGAAATGGCACAATTGAATTTTAATATTGAAGATATTTGCGGGACCTTATCAGAAAATAAGGATGGCTGGCACAAACAGCTGACCTATATCAGTTGGAACAATCGGCCGCCCAAGTTCGACCTTCGCTCGTGGGATCCTGATTATCAGGCCATGACCAAAGGGATTACCCTGACAAAAGACGAATTGATTGAACTTCGTAATATTCTGGATAAGATGGATTTTGATAAATACTAAAGGGGTGTGAAGTATGCTTTCTCAGATTCAGTGCGGATAATGACGAAAGCATACTTTTATTTTGCTTGCAAAAGAAGAAGAAACATTATATAATCTCTGTTGTATGTACTATTAATACTTGGTCATAATTTACATAAAGGTGATGGAATGGTTCGTATAGCCAGAGAAAAAAGACACGCTCTCCTGTCCCGCCGCATTGAGGAAAATCCCTTCATCAATGACGAGGAACTGGCGGAAGAATTTTCTGTCAGCGTGGCGACTATCCGGCTGGACCGGATGGCCCTGGGGATACCAGAGCTTCGCATGCGCATAAAAAAGCGCGCCGAAGCAGCACAGGCCCAGCAACACCGAACAGATGTCATGGGGGACCTGATTGAATGCAATGTTGGTAAAGATGCGATATCCATTATGATGGCTACTGAAGACATGGTGGATGCAGCACATGTCGTACAGTCACGGTATTTATATGCCCAGGCGGATTCCCTTACGAAAGCCGTCCTGAATCTTCCGGTCTGTATCATCGCCGTTGCCAACTTAAAATATAAGCAGCCCGTAACTGTCGGGGACCGGCTCGTCGCACGGGCTGAAGTCATCCGTCAGAGAGATCAGAAATATTATGTATGGGTGAAGATACGCAAGAATGCCAAAGAAGTATTCCGGGCAAAGTTTATCGTAGAGTCTTTGGAATAACGGAGATAGAGTAATGAAAATAGCTGTAGACGCTATGGGCGGGGATTATGCGCCAGAAGAAATCGTTCTGGGAGCAATTCACGCCGTACGCGAATATAAATACGATGTAGTACTCGTCGGAGATGAACAGAAAATACGGAGGGTGCTGCAGCAATATGACGCGAAAGAAAGTGACCGCCTGTCTATTGTCCATGCCAGTGAAGTAATCGAAATGGGAGAACATCCCGTGCAGGCAGTCCGTAAAAAGAAAGATGCCTCTATTGTCGTGGCGACACGGCTCGTACGGGACGGACAGTGCGATGCCGTCGTAGCTCCGGGTAGTACGGGGGCGGCTGTCACGGCAGCCCTTCTGGGACTGGGGCGGATCGCCGGCATAGAACGGCCCTGTATCGCTACGCCGATTCCTTCCAAAAAGGGAATTACAGTGCTGCTCGATTCGGGAGCCAATTCCAACAGCAAGCCGAAACATCTCGTGGAAGCGGCTATCATGGGATCCCATTATGCCAAGTACATCCTGGGCATAGACAAGCCACAGGTCGGCCTGCTGAATATCGGCGAAGAAGTGACGAAAGGCAATGAATTATGCCAGCGCACCTATCCGCTGCTGGAAAAATTAAAGACTATTTCTTTCTATGGCAATGTCGAAGGACGGGATATCCCCAACGGCACGGTAGATGTCGTCGTCTGCGACGGGTTCGTCGGCAATGTCATACTGAAGTTTGGTGAAAGCATGGCTATGTTCATCTACCGGCTGGTCAAGCAGGCCATAAAGAATAGTGGGTTTATTGCAAAACTAGGTGCTCTGGCGATTTATCCTGCACTGAAATCGCTGAAGAAACGCCTGGATTTTACGGAATATGGAGGGGCTCCGCTTTTGGGAGTCAACGGCAGTTTTATTATCTGCCACGGCAGTTCCAAGGCAAAGGCTATTAAAAATGCCATCCGCGTTGCCGGTGAACTGGTACAGCAGGATGTGACAGGACATATCCGCAATAGTATAGAGGAAGAAGGAGTTCAGGAATATGATAGTGAAAGCTAATCCGGCAGGGATTCTCGGCACCGGGCATTGTGTGCCCGAACAGGTTTGGACGAATGAGTATTTGGAAACGTTTCTGGATACATCCGATGAATGGATCCGCAGCCGTACCGGTATCGGTGCCAGGCATGTAGCCCCCGAAGGGGTCAACACGTCAGATCTGGCAACGGGCGCGGCAAAAGAAGCGTTGGAAATGGCCGGAGTCAGTCCGGAAGATCTCGATTTGATCATCGTGTGCACCCTGACACCAGACAAGATGCTGCCTAGCACAGCCTGCATCGTCCAGGCCAATCTGGGAGCCGTTAATGCCGCCGCCTTCGATCTGGAAGCAGCCTGCTCCGGCTTTGCCTATGGATCGATTATTGCCTCCCAGATGATTGAAAACGGTATGTATGACCATATCCTGGTCATCGGCGCAGAAGTCCTGACACGGGTCATCAACTGGAAAGACCGCTCCTCCTGCGTCCTCTTTGGCGATGGTGCCGGAGCAGCCGTCATCGGCCGCGTTCCCTCGGGATACGGCATCCTCAGCGGCGCCATGGGTGCCGACGGTACCGGCGGCGATTTCCTGACCATCCGCAGTGGCATTGCCAACCCTGTTACGGATGCGCGCCGCGCCGACGGATCGGCTTATGCCGTCATGGATGGCAGGGAAGTCTATAAATTTGCAGTCAAAGCAATGCCTCATGCAGCCGAACTGGCACTGCAGCGGGCGGAACTGGAAAAGAAAGATATTGATGTCCTCGTACCTCACCAGGCCAACATGCGCATTATCGAATCGGCAGCAAAACGCCTGCATGTGCCTATGGAAAAGGTATACGTCAACATCGAAAAATATGCCAATACATCGGGTGCATCCATCCCTATCGCCCTGGACGAAGCCGTCCGCACGGGGATGGTGAAACGGGGAGACATTGTCTGCCTCGCCGGTTTTGGTGCCGGCCTGACCTGGGCCAGCGTCGTCATGAAATGGTACTAAAAAAGAATTGAGGTGATTCCTTTGAAAACTGCATTTGTATTTCCCGGACAAGGTGCCCAGAAAGTGGGCATGATCAAAGACTTATACGACAATTATGCCGTTGTAAAAGAACTGTTTGAAGAAGCTGATGATGCCCTGCATTTTTCGCTGACCAAGCTGATTTTTGAAGGTCCTGATGAAGAACTGATGAAGACCAGCAATACCCAGCCGGCTATCCTCACGGCCAGCACGGCCTGCTGCCGCGTCCTTCAGCAGGAAGGACTGACACCGGATATCGCTGCCGGCCACAGCCTCGGCGAATATTCCGCCCTCGTAGCAGCCGGCTCGCTGAGCTTTGCCGATGCCGTCCGCACCGTACGGCTGCGCGGCCAGTTCATGCAGGAAGCCGTTCCCCTCGGAGAAGGCGGCATGGCAGCTATCCTCGGCCTCGATGACGAAAAAATCAAGGAAATCTGTGCCCAGGTTTCTGCCCAGGGCGGCGTCGTCCAAGCGGTCAATTTCAACTGCCCGGGCCAGACGGTCATTGCCGGTTCTGCCAAAGCCGTAGAAACAGCGGCCGATGCCCTGAAAGCGGCCGGTGCCCGCCGCGCTGTCATGCTCCATGTCAGTGCCCCCTTCCACAGCACCCTCATGGAACCGGCTGCCCGGCGCCTGGCGGAAGTCCTCGATACGATTACCATCCGCGATGCACAGATTCCTGTCGTAGCCAATGTGAACGGACAGATGGAAACAAAGGCTGCCGATATTAAGGAAGCCCTGGTCAGACAGGCGGCTAGCCCGGTTCTGTGGATCGACTGCACGCACACCATGCAGCAGTTCGGCGCTGAAGCGTTCGTCGAAGTCGGCCCCGGCAAGACCATCTGCGGCTTCAATCGTAAGATTGACCGCAAAATCCATAGTGAAAACGTAGAAGATATCCCGTCCTTACAGAAAACACTTGAATTTTTCCAGGGGGTCAGATAAAATGCTTTTAACAGGTAAAACTGCGATTGTAACAGGCGGTTCCCGCGGCATCGGCCGTGCCGTCTCCCTGCTGCTGGCCCGGGAAGGTGCCAATGTGGCTATCGTCTACGCCGGCAATACGGCAGCTGCAGAAGAAACGAAGCAGCAGGCCGAAGCGTTGGGCGCAGCTGCTGCCGTGTTCCAGTGCGATGTAGCTGACGAACAGGCTGTGGCGGATATGGTCAAAGCCGTCAAGACCCAGTTTGGTTCCGTAGATATCCTGGTCAATAACGCCGGAATCACCCGTGACGGACTGCTCATGCGCATGAAAGAAGCGGATTGGCAGGCCGTCCTGGATACGAATCTGACCGGTGTCTATCATTGTACGAAAGCTGTTTCCAAGCTGATGATGAAACAGCGTCAGGGGGCCGTCATCAATCTGTCCTCTGTCGTCGGGGAAACGGGCAATGCCGGCCAGGCCAATTACGCCGCTGCCAAAGCAGGCATCATCGGCTTTACCAAGGCCGTTGCCAAAGAACTGGCATCGCGCAATATACGTGTCAATGCCGTAGCTCCCGGCTACGTAGAAACAGACATGACTGCCGGACTTCCCGATTCGGCCAAGGAAGACATGCTCCGCTCCATCCCGCTGGGCCGCCCGGCTACAGCCGATGATGTGGCGCAGGCCGTCTTATTCCTTGCATCTGATCAGGCTAAATACATTACAGGCCAGGTCCTCAACGTGGACGGCGGCATGGTAATGTAATATAATACAATTAGCACACTGAAAGGGGGTGAATTGGAAATGAGCGAAGAAGCTACTTTTGAAAAAGTAAAAAGCATCGTTGTTGAACAGTTAGGCGTTGACGAAAAAGAAGTCAAAATGGACGCTGCGTACATTGATGATTTAGGCGCTGATTCCTTGGACATTGTTGAATTGATCATGGCTTTCGAAGAAGAATTCAATATCGAAATCCCTGATGATGTGGCAGAAAAAATCAAAACTGTTAAAGATACAGTTGATTACATCGAAAAGGAAAAGAAAGCGTAAGTATGCAATAAGAGCCAGATGGGGAGAGGCGCAGGTCTTTCCCCGGATGGTATCTTGAATGGAGGAAACTATAGTGAAGCTGCCAGAATTACATATAGGTAAGCTTGTAGCCAAAGTGCCAATCGTCCAGGGCGGCATGGCAATACGTTTGTCTACTGCCCGCTTAGCGGCAGCTGTTGCAAATGAAGGCGGTATTGGCCTGATTGCCATCTCCGGCATGCCATATGATGAAATACGATATGAAATCCGGTTGGCCAGAAAACTTGCGCCAACGGGGATTATTGGTATAAATGCCATGGTTGCGGCCCGTGATTTCAAGGGCATCGTAATGACGGCTATTGAAGAAGGAATCGATCTAGTAGTAGCAGGGGCTGGCTTTTCCCGGGATATGTTTGCCTGGGGCCGCGCTTCGGGTACCCCGATTGTGCCAATTGTCTCCTCGGCTAAACTAGCTAAAATATCCCAGAACCTCGGCGCTGCCGCTGTCGTCGTAGAAGGCGCAGAAGCAGGCGGGCATCTGGGCACGAACCGTTCCAGCCGGCTCATCGTGCCGGAAGTACGCGCTGCCGTAGATATTCCGGTCATCGGTGCCGGCGGCGTTCTCCACGGCGAAGATATAGCAGAAATGCTCCGTCTCGGCGCCAATGGGGTACAGATGGGCAGCCGTTTTGCTGCCAGCGTTGAATCGAATGGTTCTGATGAATTGAAAAAAGTCTATCTCCGTGCGAACAACCCGGAAGATTTCATTCTCGTGCACAGCCCCGTGGGGCTGCCGGGTCAGGCTATCCGTACGCCTTTTTCGGAACGGGTGCTTCTGGGAACGGCTCCCAAGCCGGTTACGTGCGACCATTGCCTCAAGAAGTGCAGCCATAAGTACTGCATCATCCGCGCTCTGACGCGGGCTCAGCAGGGAGATGTCGAAACTGGTCTCGTATTTTCCGGCCGGCGCATGCAGGAAATCCACGATATCCTGCCGGTCAAGGAAATATTTGCATATCTGAAACGGGAAGTAGAAGCAATTCCCGATTAATCACGAACTTTTTATGGATGAGGTGAACACTTTGGAAAAACGTGTAGTAATTACCGGTCTGGGTGTCGTATCCCCGGTGGGCATCGGCAAAGATACTTTTTGGGACGCCCTCTTATCCGGCAAGAACGGTATTGGCCCGATTACACATTTTGATGCGACGGAATACGCGGCCCGCATTGCCGGTGAAGTCAAAGATTTTGACCCGGCAGACTACAACATTGATCGCAAAGAAGCACGGCACATGGACATTTCTACCCAATTTGCCGTTGCAGCAGCCAAACTGGCTATCGATGATTCCGGCGTCGATCTGGATAAAGAAGACCGGGACCGTATCGGTACGATTGTCGGTACCGGCATTGGCGGCATGGAAACGCTGCATAATCTCTACAAGGGATTATTTGCCAAAGGTCCGTCACGGGTCAACCCGTTCGTCGTACCCAAGATGATTGGCAATATGGCATCTGGCCAGGTATCCATCATCTTCGGTCTCCAGGGCCATTGCGCCAGCGTCGTCACCGCCTGTGCAACGGGGACGAATTCCATCGGCGCGGCATACCGCATGATCCAGCGCGGCGAACTCGACGCAGCTGTAGCCGGTGGCACGGAAGCTGCCGTATCCCCCGGTGCCGTAGCTGGTTTTGCGGCCATGAAGGCTCTCAGTACCCGCAATGATGACCCGGCACACGCTTCCCGCCCCTTCGATAAAGACCGCGATGGTTTCGTCATGGGCGAAGGAGCCGGCATCGTATTCCTGGAAGAACTGGAACACGCTAAAAAACGGGGTGCTCATATTTACTGTGAAATTGGCGGCTATGGCAGCAATGCCGACGCCTATCATATTACGGCTCCGGCTCCGGAAGGCATCCAGCAGTCCAAATGCATGGCTCTCGCCGTCAAGGATGCCGGCCTTACTCCGGACGATGTAGACTATGTCAATGCCCACGGTACGTCCACGCATCTCAATGACCTCAATGAATCCAAGGCCATCGCCCGTCTCTTCGGCGACCATGCCAGGGACATGCTGGTCAGCTCGACGAAATCCATGACAGGGCATCTCCTGGGCGCTGCCGGTGCTGTCGAAGCCATTGCCTGCGCACTGACCATTGCTACCGGTCACGTACATCCCACAATCAACCTCATCGAACCGGAAGATGAACTGAAAGAACTCGGTCTCAATTACGTACCGGGTCAGGCTGTAGATGCCGATGTCAAGGTGGCTATTTCCAATTCCTTCGGATTTGGCGGCCACAATGCTACCCTTCTGTTCAAGAAGTATGCAGAATAAGAGATGCATTCGTAATGAAACCGGAACGAAAAGCACAACTTGAGAAATGTATCGCCGTCCTGGGGCTGCCTGCCTTCCGCAACCTGCAGCTCCTCGATGCGGCATTGACTCATTCTTCCTATGCCAATGAAAATAAGAACCGCCATGTCCACTTTAACGAACGCCTGGAATTTCTCGGTGATGCCATTCTGGACCTGGTCATTGGCGAATACCTGTTCATGCATTATCCTCACATGCCGGAAGGGGAACTTTCCAAAGCCAGGGCCAGTGTAGTCAGTGAAATGCCTCTGGCTTCCGTATTTGGCTCGTATCATATGGGCGACTACATGCTCATGGGACGGGGCGAACAGCTCTCCGGCGGCCGGACGCGGACCAGTATCCTGGCCGATGCCTTCGAAGCCGTCGTCGGCGCCGTATATATCGATCATTCCTATGGTGAGGCCCGTGCCTTTATCCTTCACCAGCTGAAAGGATATCTCGATCTGGTAAAAAGTGGCAATTATGGCAAAGACTATAAAACACTGTTTCAGGAATTCGTTCAGCGTGATGGTGAGCAGCATATCGTCTATGAACTCTGCCGTGAAGAAGGGCCGGATCACGATAAGACCTTCTATATGGAAGTCACGGTGAACGGTACGGTTCTGGGCGAAGGAAAAGGAAAAACCAAGAAAGATGCCGAACAGCATGCGGCTCATGAAGCATTGAAAAAATTAGGTGGTATAAAGTAAAATGTGGCTTTCGGGCCACATTTTTTTTATAAGAACAGGAGCATCATGATGGAAAAAGAAAGACTGCGTACATCGATCATCCCCATTTTTATTCCTCATATCGGTTGTCCCTACCGGTGCGTATTTTGCAATCAGTGGCGGATAACGGGACATGAGGGAGTACCCGATGCCAGCGAAGTCAGCAATCTTATCGATACATATACCCGGGGTGTAGAAAAACGTCACTGGGAAGCCGCCTTTTATGGTGGAAGTTTTACGGCTATTCCCGGCTCCTTGCAAGAAAGCCTGCTGGAACCGGCTTATGAAGCACTGCAGGAAGGCCGTATCGATGCCATTCGCTGTTCGACCCGGCCCGACTGCATTACCGGACCTATCCTGGAGAGGCTGCAGCGCTATGGCATGACGACGGTCGAACTGGGCGTACAGTCTATGGATGATGTCGTACTTGAACGGGCCAGACGCGGGCATACGGCGGCGCAGGTAAAAGACGCTACGGCGCTCCTGCGCCAGTATGGGTTCACCGTAGGACATCAGCTCATGCCGGGCCTTCCTGGTGAGGACTGGCAGAGCCTGATCCGGACGACCGATGCCATCTGCCGGTTGAAGCCGGATATAGCCCGCATTTATCCCGTAGTAGTCATTGCTGGTACGGAACTGGCAGACAGCTGGCAGAACGGGGAATACCAGGCGCTGACTATCCATGAAGGAGTGCAGCGCGCGGCCTATATGAAGCAGCAGTTCCTTTCTAAGGGTATTCAAGTTATTCGTACAGGACTGCAGGCAACGGAAAATCTCGATGACCCGGCCCAGGTACTGGCCGGAGCCTATACGCCGGCCATGGGGGAAATGGTCGATACCAGGCGGTATCAGCTGCAGCTGTTCCGTGTACTGGATCAGATTCTGCCAGCTTGTCCCGGACAAACTTGTGTCATTTCCTATAATCGCCGCGATACGAGCCGCGTACGGGGCATCCGAAATGTTACGGTACACCGTTCGCGCCTGCGCTATGGACGTGAATTTCTCTGGAAAGAAGACGACGCGGTCCCCCTGTATCATATCCAGGTGAAGACGGATGGGGGAACGTGGCTCATCGATACGAATCGGGGCCGGTGTTCTATCATAGAAATAAACGATTAACGTAACGTTATAGTGTAAGACGAGGACGGATACACAGCAAATAGTTGTGTATCCGTCCTCGTTTTCGTATGATATTTTCATTATGTGAAAAAGATAAGGGATGTTTTATTATGGTAAATGATGAAAATAACAAGGAATAACTATATGAAAACTTTATCATATTTTAAAATAAGCGAAAAAATATTAATTAAATTAAGAGCAATAATACTCGTATGTCAAAATAGAAAGAATTACTAAATAAAATTTAAAAAATGAAGAAATGTCATTGACAGGGCAGTTGACCCGTGCTAGAATACAAGCATAGAAAATGTTCCAAATAAAGAAAGGAGTTCAATAATATGAACTCCTAATAAAATATTCGAAATACAGAATTAAGTTCGTAATAAAGAACAGGCTAGCACTAACGGGGTTCCAGAGTCCGGACAGGGGAAACCGTTAGAAAGATAAAGGCAGATAGTATGAAAGAATCTGTCATGTATAGCAACTTTAATTGTGAAAGGGGTTTTATTATGGCAACGCTTGATTCTAAGACAGGAGTTCTCGTTGAGAAGCCGACGAACGTACGTTGGCAGGTGTTTATTGCAATTTTCATTCTCTGTTCCATCAACTATGTTGACCGTGCTGTCATTTCCGTCCTCATGCCGGCTATCCAGTCAGATCTGGGCTTTTCACCGGAAATGGTCGGTGTCATCCTCAGTGCTTTCTTCTGGGGCTACGTCTTAATGCAGATACCATGCGGCTGGCTGTGCGATAAAATCCAGCCGGGGAAAGTTATCGTCGGTACAGGCGTGTTATGGGGGATTTTCCAGATTATTACCGGCTTCATCACCAGCAGTTCGCTGTTCATCGCTATCCGCGCACTCCTCGGTATTTCCGAAGCTCCGATTTATCCGGCCGGCGGTAAATTACAGTCCGTATGGCTGACAAAAAATGAACGTGGCAAAGGTTCGGCTCTTCTCGATTCCGGATCGGCTGTAGGCAATGCTATCGGCGCTCCTCTTTGTGCTGTATTTGTAGCTTTCCTCGATGGCTGGCGCGGCGCCCTCATGGCAGCCGGGGTTCTCACCATTCTGGTCGTCCTGGCCTGCAAACCGCTCATGTCCCACACTCCGGAAAACAGCCCGCGCTGCAACGAAGCTGAACGGGAATACCTCCGCAAAGCATTTGAAGAAGAAGATGCTGAATCTCTTTCCGCTATGCAGGCTGAAACGGGTAATACCTCTACGGGCAGCACGCTCAGCAAATACATGACATCCCGCAGCTTCTGGAGTCTGTGCCTCGGTTTCGGTGCGTATGACTCCTTCTGGTATGGCCTGATGACCTGGGGCGCTCTGTACCTTCACGCTACACACGGCCTCGATATCAAAGGTCTTGGCTGGGCTATCTTCGTTATCTACATGGTAGGTGTTGTCGGCGAAATCGTCGGTGGTACCCTGACTGATAAATGGCGTAAAAATTCGGCAGACAGCAATAAAATCATGCGCCGTCTGTTTCCGGTCCTCGGCATCTGCATCGCCATTCCCATGTATCTCCTTTCGGCCGCAACGGATGTATACATTGCTGTAGCCTTCCTTTCCGTTGCTATGTTCTTTGAAAAATGGTGCGGCTGCCTCTACTGGTCTCTGCCGGCACTGTGCACAGACCGCAAACACAGCGGTGCTGTTGGCGGTGCAATGAACATGTTTGGTAACCTCGGTGGCGCTATCGTCCCAATCGTCGTCGGTCTTATCGTTGGTGCAACGGGCAGCTATTACTGGGCACTGATGCTCTTCGTGGCACTGGCTGTTGCTCTCGGTGTCCTGCCAGCTCTTATCAACTACAATAAGAAAATTGGTATGGAATAATCTAGTATACACTGTGTGTATGCAATAGAATCTAAAAAGAGGCATGCCGCTTCAGAAATACAGTCGGAACAGGCATGCCTCTTTACCACATAGGAGGACTATCATGGCTCGTTATAACAAAGTTTCAAAGGAATTACTCGATGAATTATTAGTTCTTCTGGGCAAACACAATATGACTACCGATCCGGAAAAACTCGATGCCTACAAGACCGATGAGGAGTCGAACCCCATTTATTTCCATACACCGGAAGTCGTTGTATTCCCGGAAACGACCGAACAGGTAGCAGCTATCATGAAGCTGGCCAATAAGTACATGGTTCCGGTTACACCCCGTGGCGGCGGCAGCAGCCTGGCCTGCGGTGCCGTTCCCGTATACAATGGCATCGTATTGTGCCTGGAAAAGATGAATAAAATCATTGAAGTCAATAAAGATGCCCTGTACATGATTACCGAAGCCGGCGCTATCACGACGGCTGTACAGGCAGCGGCTAAAGAAGCCGGCCTCTACTATGCCGGTGACCCCAGCTCCAAAGCATCCAGTGAAATCGGTGGCAACATTGCTACCAACGCTGGTGGCAGCCGCGTCGTCAAATACGGCACGACCCGCGACCAGGTATACTGGCTGGAAATCGTCACCCCGACTGGCGAAATCACCCGCGTGGGCAAACGGCTACAGAAGAACACGACCGGTTATGCTCTGGAAAAACTCATCTGTGGCAGTGAAGGCACGCTGGGCGTCGTCACGAAAATCTGTCTGAAACTGCGTCCGATTGCACCGTTCCATTTCGATCTGGTAGGTATTTTCAAGGATGTCAACGATGCCCTGGCCGTACCGAACCAGCTGCAGAAAGCGGGTGTACAGCCGACGGCTATCGAATTTCTCGATACCAATGCCATCCAGAGTGCCGAACGGTTCCTGAAAATGGATCTGCCGTACTCCAAAGAAAACGGCAACTATATCATCGTCACCGTCGATTCCTATGACCAGGATGACCTCGATAACCGTGTAGCCACAGCCGATGAAATCTGCCAGAACAACCACGCCGCAGAAACGCTGGTTGCTGACGACCGTATCTGGAACGCCCGCTATTGCAACGGTGAAGCTGCCCGTAACGACAGCCTCGTCTTCCTGGCAGAAGATATCGTCGTACCCGTGGACAAGATTCCCGACCTCATGGCTAAACTGCCGGAAATCGAAAAACAGTACAACATCGCAACGACGGTCGCGGCCCACATTGGCGACGGCAATATCCATGTCAACGCCCTGAAGATGGATATGTCCTTAGAAAAATGGAACGAAGTAATCCCGCAGTACCATAATACGCTGTACAGTTTCGTCTACAGTCTGGGCGGCTGCCTCTCGGGCGAACATGGCATCGGCCTGCGGAAGTTAGCTGAAATGAAGAAGTTTACTGATCCTGTCGAACTGGGCATGATGGAAGCCATCAAAAAAGCACTGGATCCGAACCTCATCCTCAATCCGGCCAAGATTTTCGATTTTGGTGACTAACGATTCATTTTTCCACCTGTAGTGAGGCCATGTACACCTTTTGTTTTCCCGTTGTATTGCCACTCGTTATTTGACAAGAAAAATAGAGCGATGATACAATGTCCCCTAAGGGGATGTTCGATATATTGAACTTCATTAAGGAAGAAGGTTATATATGGTTAAATCAGGCAATAGTACCATCGTACGTTCCGCTGCCCGGGCGCTGGATGTGCTGGAAATCGTCGTACAGGCTGAAAAAGCCCCGACGTTTACTATGATACAGAAGGCATCGGGGATTCCCAAGAGTTCCTTATCCTACCTGATGCAGGAACTGATGCAGAAACGATACGTCCAATACGATCCGGAATCGAAGGTGTATTATCCAGGGCTGGCCCTGCTGGCGCTCTCTGCAGAGTGTATGAGTACGACGAATTTTTCCGTCGAACTGACGAGGGGCATAAAGTCGCTCCAGGAAGAGACGGGAGAAACGACCCACGCCGTCATCCGCGAAGGACGGTTTGCTATCTTTATCGGCAAACAGGCGTCGGCCAAGGCAGTCAGCTCTGTCCTCAATATCGGCTTTAAACTGGGTGCCCATGCGACGGGATGCGGCCTGGTCATGCTGGCATCTCTTCCCGATGACGAACTGCACGCACTCATCGATCCCGTTACACTGGAACAGTATACACCGTACACAATTACCGATAAAAAACGGCTCTACCGGGAAATCCGCCGGGTACGGCGCTATGGATACGCCTTTGATGATCAGGGCAATATCCTCGGAGGTTGTTGTATTGCAGCTCCCGTTTACAACCGGGAAAAGGAAGTCGTCGCGGCCATCAGTATCAGTGTCCTGGCCAGCAAGGCAACCATTTCCTACCTGCGGTTCCTTCGCCGCAAAGTCAAGGAAAAAGCACAGGAAATCAGCATGCGTCTTGGGTATTTATAATAAAACAACAATCAGAAGCAGACAGACGCGGCTTGCAGTGCGAAGCAAACCGCCTGCCTGCTTCTAAATGCACAAAATATGGAACAAAGTTCTTTATTAAGAATTATAAACGTATATTCGTATAACAAATATTTGTAATTTTTTTTGTTAGGAGGTTATACTCATGGCATTAATGACTGGTGAACAGTATATCGAAAGCATGCGCAAGCTCAACCTGCAGGTGTACATGTTCGGCAAAAAAATCGACAACGTCGTCGATGACCCCATCCTGCGTCCGTCCCTGAACTCGGTCCGCATGACCTACGATCTGGCCCAGATGCCGGAATATGAAGATCTCATGACGGCTACGTCGTCCCTGACCGGTGAAAAGATTAACCGTTTCACCCATATCCACCAGAGCACCCAGGACCTCATCAACAAAGTCCGGATGCAGCGTCTCCTCGGCCAGAAGACGGCAGCCTGTTTCCAGCGCTGCGTCGGCATGGATGCATCCAACGCCGTATTCTCCACGACCTATGAAATCGACCAGAAATACGGCACTCATTATCATGAAAACTTCAAGAAATTCCTCACCCGGGTACAGCAGAATGACTTTACCGTCGATGGCGCCATGACCGACCCGAAAGGCGACCGCGGCAAGGCTCCTCATGCCCAGGATGATCCCGATTTGTATCTCCACGTCGTCGAACGCCGTCCCGACGGTGTCGTCGTACGCGGTGCCAAAGCCCATCAGACAGGCTTCATCAACTCCCACGAAGTCATCGTCATGCCGACTATCGCCATGCGGGAAGATGACAAGGATTACGCTATTTCCTTCTGCTGTCCGACCGATGCCGAAGGCATTTTCATGATCGTCGGCCGTCAGTCCTGCGATACGCGGAAACTGGAAGGAGCTCCCATGGATACGGGCAACCCCGAATTCGGCGGCACGGAAGCACTGGTTATCTTCGATAACGTATTTATCCCCAATGACCAGATCTTCCTCAACGGCGAAGTGGAATTTGCCGGCATGATGGTCGAACGCTTTGCCGGATATCACCGTCAGTCCTATGGCGGCTGCAAAGTCGGCGTAGGCGACGTCCTCATCGGGGCTGCGGCCCTGGCAGCCGATTATAACGGTTGTGCCAAGGCATCGCACATCAAAGACAAGATTATCGAAATGCAGCACCTGAACGAA